>CAYTBG010000114.1:0-8260 GCA_964435925.1 uncultured Eubacteriales bacterium
AATATGAGCTTGGATTTTCTGAAAGAAACAGAGGAATTCAAAAGACTTCTCAGAGCCCTAAACCAGGGAGAGAAAACTCTGAAAATCACAGGGCTTGTCGATGCCTCCAAGTCCTATTTCCTCTCTACATTGGCCCTGGAATCTAAGAAAAGAATTGTTTTTATCCAGCCGTCTTCATTTCCTCTTTCCGAGGTTGAAGAGCAGTGCCGGTTTTACTTGTCCCAGCTTTCCTCTGATCTAAGCCTCAGCTCTCTGCCTTCTCTCTCAGAAAATCCTTACCAGGAAATTTTCCCTTCCCTGGATTCGGTCTCCTCAAGGATGAAGTTTTTCTATGATTTAATCCATAATTCACCTCCCCTGATTGTGACCCACATCTTCGGCCTGCTCAAGCCTTTCCCCAATCCCCAAAATCTCAAACGACTCTTTTTGAATTTAGAGAAAGGGGAGACTTTTGGACGTGACCGAGTTCTGGACATACTCGATGAGTACGGTTATACCCGGGAGGACTTAATTAATTCTCACGGAGAATATGCCTGGCGTGGAGGAGTTGTGGACGTCTTTTCTCCCTGGGAGCCTCTTCCTTATCGAATCGAGTTCAGCGGAGACGAGATTGCATCAATTCGAGAATTTGATCCTTCCTATCAGCGTTCAGCAAATAAAATTGATCGTATTCTTCTTCCCTCTCTAAGAGAGTTTCCAAGTTCATCTCAATTTCTCCAGGAATGGGAGGAAAAGATTAGAGGAAGAGAGGAAATCCGCCATCTGAAGGATACGGAGGAAAAGATAGCTAGAATGAAACGGGGAGATTTCTTCCCTTCTTTTTTCTATCTTTCCCTTCTTCATAGAGAACATTTTGTTCCTTTCAATCATTACCTGAGAAATTCTCTGTTTATTATTGATGATATTGATGAGGTGGAAAAAGAATGGAAGGAAACTATCAAGGATTTGAGGGAGCAATACGAGGAGCTTAAAAATAGTGGAAATTTTTGCCTCCCTCCAGAGGAAATTTATCCTCCTCTTCTCTGGAAACAAATAAAGGAAGAAGCGGTTCATTGGCAAGAGCTTGCTCCAAAGCGAGGGAGAAAAACATTCTCCTTCTCCTTCCAATCTGTTCCCGAGTTCAAAAACAAAATTCCTTTCTTTCTGCAGTATATGAAAAAATTGCAGAAAGAAAGAGAGAGATGCTTCATCTATTTTTCAAGCCCAGCCGTTCGCAAGAAAATGGCCAGTCTTCTCTCTCAGAGCGAAATTCTGCATCTTGAATCCTCCACATCTTCTGTCTTCCCAGAGGACGGAGCAGTTGTACTTCTAGTAGGGAGCCTTCATCATGGATTCAGCTATCCCCAAGAAAAAATAGCTTTTTTTTCTGAAAAGGATATTTTCACAGAAGAAAAGGTTATCGTTTCTCGTCTTCCAGCAAAGCCCTTTCTCTCCCATTTTCGGGACCTTAAAGGAGGTGATTATGTTGTTCACGCAGATTACGGAATAGGGCTTTTCATGGGTTTGATGAAAATGGAGATAGAAAGAAAAAACCGTGAATTCATCGAGATAATCTATAAAGATGAAGATAAGCTCTTTGTTCCTGTCGAGGACCTCAATCTTGTTCAAAAATACTCAAAAGTCGGCCCGAGTGTGCCTCTTCTCAATAAATTGGGGAGTCCTTCCTGGGAAAGGACAAAAGCTAGGATAAAAAAGGCCGTAGAGAAAATGGCCAAGGAGCTGCTGCACCTCTATGCTCAAAGGAAGGCTATGAAGGGATTTAGCTTCAGTCTCGGAGGCGACTGGCAATCTGAGTTTGAGAGAACATTTGAATACGAGGAAACAGAAGATCAACTGAGAGCCATTAAAGAGATAATGATTGACATGGAGGCGGAGTTTCCGATGGACCGCCTCCTTTGCGGAGATGTGGGATATGGCAAAACTGAAGTGGCGATGAGGGCTTCCTTCAAGGCTGTGATGGACGGAAAGCAGGTGGCTGTTCTTTGCCCAACTACTGTTCTTGCCAGCCAGCATCTGAAGACATTCAGGAACAGGGTGGTTCTCTTTCCCCTCAGGGTTGAAAACCTTACCCGGCTCCAGACAAAAGGCCAACAAACGAGGATTGTCGAGGATTTAAAAAAAGGCTTGGTCGATATTGTTATCGGGACTCATCGGCTCCTCTCCAAGGATGTTCAATTCCGCGATTTAGGTCTTTTAATCATCGATGAAGAACAGAGATTTGGAGTAAGTCACAAGGAAAAAATAAAAAAGATGAAGACCGATATCGATGTTTTAACCCTGAGTGCAACGCCTATTCCGAGGACCTTGAATTTATCTCTCACTTCCCTCAGGGATATGAGCCTCATCGAGACACCCCCCAGAGACAGACTGGCCATCCATACGGTTGTTACTCCCTTCAGCCCCAGGCTTATTGCCTCTGCTGTAAAAACGGAATTGGCACGGAAAGGACAGGTTTACTATATTCACAACAGGATTGAAGACATCGATAAAGTTGCCAGGATGATAGAGAAATTTGTTCCGCAAACAAGAGTCGCGGTAGTCCATGGAAAAATGCCGAGCACAACTCTTGAGAAAAAAATGATTGATTTTATCAACCAGAAATTCAATGTGCTGGTTTCAACCACAATTATCGAGAATGGAATAGATATTCCTCTTGTTAATACCCTTATTGTAGACCGGGCAGACCTTTTCGGATTGGCCCAGCTTTATCAGCTTCGCGGTAGAGTGGGCCGTTCTTCTCGCCAAGCTGTCGCCTATTTTCTTGTTCCTCCCTTTACAGAGCTTACTGATTTAGCCAAGGAGCGTTTAAAAGCACTTCAAGAATTTACCGAACTGGGATCAGGATTTCGTTTAGCTGCCAAAGATTTGGAGATAAGAGGAGCCGGGAATTTTTTGGGCTCAGAGCAGCATGGGTATATGGAAGCAGTTGGTTTTGATTATTATATGCATCTTTTAGAGAAGTCAATTAAAGAACTCAAAGGGGAAGCAAGAGAAGAAGTTAAAAGCGAGATCAACTTAAAAGTGGATATCCGGATCCCAGAGGATTATCTTCCCCAGATAAACCTGAGGCTTAACCTTTATAAACGAATTTCTTCTGTGGAAGATTTAAGTGAAATTGAAAAAATAAAAGAAGAGATAGAAGATAGATACGGTCCTCTCCCTTCAAGTGCAGCAAATCTGCTTCGCTACGGCATAACCAAACACTTGGCTCAGAAGATAAAGATCAATGCTATCGACCGCATTGGGAAAAAAATAATATTTAAAATTTTCCCCTCATCATCTGTAGACTTAACTCGACTGGCCAAGCTCATGGAAAGATATTCAGGGACAATCACTCCTCAGGGTGTTATGAGCCTATCCATTCTTGCCCGGAAAGAGACCGAAATTATGGATGAAACAATATCCATCTTGAAGGAGTTATCTTTATATAATATAATAAATTAAATTTAAAAGATATGAGGCTGCTCAAGTTGAAACATAACTTATTTTTCGTTTTCCTAACAGGAGTTTTCATTTTTCTTTTCGCGAATTGTGGAGAGATGAATGAACAGGAAAGTTCCTCCGGCATTAGCCTTGATGACGCTAAAAAAAAGAATTACATCATCATTGAAATTGAAGATTCTGCATATCTTAATTCTGACTTTGAAAAGTATGTTCTCGGGACTTTCGGAAATGACCAGAAGGCATTGACTCCTGTTTCTCTAAGTCGCCTCCTTGATAAGTTTATCGAAGAGAAGCTTGTTTTGCAATCAGCCAGTAGTCAGAATATATCTTTGAGCTGGGAGGAGAAACAAGAATATTTGGCAAAGTTGTCGAGCGAGCTTAAGTCTGGAGGCAGCAACACCTCTGTGGAAGAAATGGATACTGAGATTTTGTTTGATAGGTTATTGATAGAAAAATACACTTATGCGCTTGTGAAGGACATCGAAGTCAAAGAGGAGGAAATAAAGGAGTATTATAATCTTAATAAAAGGGAATTTTTACGACCCCAGAGGGTTGAGGCAAGCCAAATACTGTTGGAAACTGAGGATCAGGCCATCGAAGTCATGGAAAGAGTGAAGAATGTTTCTGAGGAAGATTTCAGAAAGATTGCCGAAGCAGAATCCATTAGTTTGGAAGCTGTTAAAGGAGGGAAGATGGGTGTGTTTGAAATGGGCCAGCTTCCCTTTGAAATGGAACAAGTGCTATTTTCCCTGGAAGAAGGAGAGTTAAGCCCTGTGGTGGAGTCTTCTTACGGGTATCACATTTTCAGAGTGGATAGAAGATTTGAGCCGGAGTTGATTTCTGAAAAAGATGCTTTGCCAGGCATAAAAGCAAAAATCTTGGATATGAAAATCAACTATAGAATTTCTTCACATATGGAGTATTTGAAAAATGATATAGAATGGACGTTCTATCCCATGAATCTATCTTTCCCCTATCAAAAGGATAACATATGAAGAAAAGGAGTGCCATCCTAGCTTTTCTTTTAGTATTTTCTGGGGCAGTGTTTCTTTTTGGCCAAGATGTAATCGAAGAAATTGTAGCCGTCGTAAACGACGACATTATTACCCTCTCTCAATTTAGAGCAGAGCACGAAGCTTTTTTACAGGCTCTTAGGGGTCAATTTAAAGGGGAAGAGCTTGAAAAGCGGTATGCTGCCATGAAAGAAAATCTTTTAGAAAAAATGATAACAGATCTTCTGCTTTTGCAGGAAGCCGGGAAAATGGAGGGGATGGACCCAGATGAACAACTGAGATTATGGCTGGAAAACTTAAAAAAAGAGAATAACATTAACACGGATGCGGAGTTAATCCGGGCTCTCCAACAGCAAGGTGTTGATTTTGAAGAATGGAAGAAAAAGATGAAGGAGAATATGATGAGGGACGCTGTTATTGGTTCAGAAGTTCGTAGAAATATTGTCGTCGACGACTCAGAAATCGTTATTTATTACAAGCTTCATCCAGAGGAGTTCACAGAGCTCCCAGAATATAAATTGAGAGCTATCTATCTTTCAGCTGAAGGAGGAAACGAAGAAGTCGAGGCTAAAAAGCGAGAAATCAACGAGAAAATTTCCTCCGGAGAAGACATAGGCTCTTTAGCCAGCAAGTACTCTGAGGGGCCAGAGAAGGAAAATCAAGGAGAGTTGGGAAGCTTTAAAAAGGGTGAATTAGAAAAAGATCTAGAACAAGCTGTGGAGAAGCTAAAAGTGGGGGAGATAGCTCCCTGGTTAAAGGTTCGAGCGGGCTGGTTCCTGCTGAAATTAGAAGAGAGAAAAGAGAGTCGCCTTAAATCCTTTGAGGAAGCCCGGAGAGAAATAGAAGGGAAGCTTTTTAATGAGAAAAGCCAAAAAAAACTAGAGGAATTTTTAAAAAAGCTCAAAGAGAAGAGCCTAATAAAGATTCTTATACCCAATCCTTTGGATTATATGTAGCAACCCTGTAGGGGCTTGATTTATCAAGCCCGCACTTATAAAAAAGGGATAATTCCCCCAGAAAAAGCTACCCGGACCGCTTTACTAGCCTGGATTATTCACGGATCGAGTTTGCCGCAGATGCGAGGCACAGGGCATGCGGCTGTGGTTCTTCACTGCAAATGCCCTGTAACGAAGCAGATGCGGTGAAATCGGCCCGCCCGAAGGGTAAATTATGCCGACATATAATAAAAAGAAACGCATTTGAGACCGATTGAATGTTCTGCTAGAGGTGAAATCAGCGTAACGAGCAGATATCAATGAAAATAAATATTGGTGTCGGCATAATTTATGAATAAATCAGGCTGGTTAGAGGATGAAAATAGCAGCGGCAATAGCCGTCGTCCAGAGCCCTTTTTCCCCTTTCGCTGTCTGGGTGATATGTCTGGTTCTGACGACTATATTATCGGATAACTTATAAATATTTTTTTCCTCGTTCCAGATTTGACTCGTATCGAAGTTTATGCCAAGGGTGGTGGCCAGCATATACGCTGCCAAATCTTCTGCATACTGACCTGCTTCCTTCTCATTTTGGCCAAAGCTGTGATGCTCGGAAAGATAACCATAATGATCAGGAGCATTAGGAAGGGCCAATCCTACGGACGCTTGTATCATGCGGTGGGCTTCATCTGTTGTGCATTCGCTAATCACCAAAAAAACAATTTGTCCTGGCTTAAGCAACTTTAATCCCTCTTCCTTTGAGCAAAGCTTGCAGCGAGGAGGGAAGATACTCGAAACTTTAACAAGGTTAAAAGGAGCTATGGCGGCTTCTCTAAGAGCTTGCTCAAAGCTAGCTAATTTTTCCTTGTGTTGTCCTTTTCCTTTGGTTAAGAATACTCTTGATGGAATGACTATGCTCATCAGTTACAGCTCCTTTCCTGAAAACCTTTCCTTATGAAGCTTATACAGGTTGGAGATTTTAATAAGAAGAAAGCTTCTTTTCTTTTTTAGGAGGATAAGACTCCGGTTCTTTAAAATCTATTTTCCGAGAAACCTCCCACTCTCCTATGAGAGTAAACCTGGATCCTTTTGACCGAACAAAGAGTTTGACTGAAGCGGTCTTCCAATGCGGGCTGTTTCTGAAATGGTTAACGGATTTTCCTTCAACTCCAAGGCGGCTTTTTAAAAGGATGATATCACTCATTTCTCCGGGCGGAATAGAACCTCCTGGAAGACCAGGCAGGAAGCCTTCCCCCAAGGTTTCAGTATCATCAATGAACCTGAAAACGGCTTCAAAACTGATATGCCGAATAGCTTTTTCAGTGAGATTTTTTACGCGGAAAGATATTGCCGGAACAAGTGTCAGTTTTGAAGGCCAGGGGTGATAGTATTTTTTTACCCACTTTGTTTCCATATCCACTATTTCTAGAGAAGCTTTGAGTTCTTCAGGAGAGGGTGCTTTCTGACATCCAGTCTGAATAAAAGCTAAAATGAATACAGTCATGATAAGAGTTTTGACCAACAGCACTTTTTTCATTTCGTTCTCCTTTGTTTCTTTTTTTAATATAAGTGAGGGCAGGAAATTATTCAATCTTTTTAATTGGGGTCAGGCTTTTTCCCAGGGAATGCCATAAGAGGCGAGCGCGCGGGAAAATATTTTTTTTGATTAAATAAATGAATTAAAGGGTGGTACTTTGGGGAACGTCCCCATTAATTTATCACGGAAATGGAGATGCTTAATTCAGGCTTGCAAAACTTGAATATTTAAGTAGCATAGTAAAATAAAAAGTTGTTTTTTTAAGGATGCAAAAAATTAAAATTAAAGTTTCAAGAGCATGACTCAAGCGCAATGAAAGAAAAAATCCTTCGTCTAAACCTATACTTTGGCCTTTTTGGTCTCATGTTTTCTGCACTTCTCCTTGTTCTTCATGTTTCTTTTATGAAAACTTGGTTCTTTTGTTTTTCCTGGTGGTTCTTTATTCTTGTAATGGACAGCTTAAACTTTAGGAGAAGAAAAGCCTCGCCTCTTTCTGACTCCGTAAAGAATTTTCTTTTTTCTGCTTTCATTTCTGTTCTCGTCTGGCTTGTTTTTGAGCTTTTTAATTTGAGAGTAAAAAACTGGACCTATCACGATCTTCCTGCAAACATACTTGAAAGATGGCTTGGCTATTTTGTGGCTTACGCTTCTGTCATTCCGGCAATGAGAGAAATATCCCTGTTTATTCAAAGCTTCTTATCTAAGAAGAGACTTGTCTTGTTTCGAGTAAGAGGAGCACCGGCTCTTCTTAAATCGTGGTTTTTTTCGGGAATAATATTAATTATTTTAGCCCTTACTTGGCCTCGCCTTTTTTTTCCTTTCGGCTGGCTGTGTTTTATTTTTCTGCTTGAGCCTTTAAATTATTGGCTAAAAAATGAAACTTTTTTGAAAGACTTAGAGAAAAGGGATTGGACCCGATTCTGGAGCTGGCTATTAACCGGGCTTGTGGCCGGCTTCTTGTGGGAATTCTGGAATTTTTGGGCAGGATCTCACTGGGAATACTCCCTTCCCTATCTAAATTTTTGGAGGGTATTCCAGATGCCCGTTTTCGGTTATACAGGTTTCCTTCCTTTTGCTCTTGAGGTTTTTGCCCTCTACCAGCTTCTTTTTGCTCTGTACAAGAAATTGCAAAGGAAGGTTGTTCTCAAAGGTATTATTATTATTCTTTTGCTTCTGTTTTACGCTGGAGTTTTTTATCTGATTGACACCTTTTCTCTTATTCGTTAACTGCAGGGATTTGATTTATCTGTGGGCTTTATATTTTCTCCCAGACCTTCTTAACCTGATTTATTCATAAATTATGCCGACACCAATATTTATTTTCATTGATA
>CAYTBG010000115.1:0-8238 GCA_964435925.1 uncultured Eubacteriales bacterium
CTCTGCCAGACTCTTCCAATTCGGCGTGCTTCGCTTCATGCATGGAGATAAAAACTTTGAAATCCCGGAATTCTATGGTGCGGATCCAAGTTTTTTCACTCTCTTTTCCTATGAATTTATCGCCGGTGATCCCCAGACTGCTCTCCAGAACCCTCAAACTTTGGTGCTTACAGAGGATACAGCGCTTCAAATTTTTGGCAGTGTCGACGCTGTAGGAAAATCTATATCGGTTCCTTTCCAACAAAGCAATCAAGATCTACATGTCACCGGCGTTGTCAAGAATGTCCCCCGAAATTCTCATTTCCGCTTCAACATTGTCCTGTCGATTAACACCTTCAGGCAAAGGGAAGATGATCAACAAGCCGGCCCTGACTTCTTAAACGATCCCATCTATTTTAATCCTTTCTCTTATCTTCTTCTTTCTAAGAGCGCGGATGTTGCGGAAGTGGAAGAAAAAATCGCGGCTGTCGTGGAGGAAAAATGGGGGGAGATATACAAACAGGAAGGAATTACAAGGAGATATCCGCTCCAGGCATTAACAGATATCCATCTCAAATCGAATTTTGAAGCAGAAATCGCCCAGCAGGGAAATATCCAGTATGTCTACATCTTCTCGGTTGTTGCAGTGATGGTCCTATTTATTGCCTGCTTTAACTTCATCAATCTCTCAACAGCCAGATCGGTTAAGCGAGCCAAAGAAGTCGGATTGAGAAAAATGTTTGGTGCGCACAGGCACCAGCTTATTAAGCAGTTTCTCAATGAATCGAGTCTATTGGCCCTCCTTGGGACATTTATCGGGATTTTGCTCATTGCGCTCTCTCTTCCCGCCTTTAATCAACTTTCCGGTAAAGAGTTTAGCCTGGAGCATCTGGTCAGTGCACCCTCTCTTATCGCACTTCTCATCATCATAATCATAACAGGGTTTATTGCAGGCAGTTTTCCGGCCTTTGTGCTTTCGACTTTTCAGCCAGTGAAAACTCTCAGAGGAAAATTGGGACCTGCCAAGCAGAGTGGAGCCTTCCGGAAGATTCTGGTTGTTTTTCAATTTTCCATTTCCATATTCATGATTTTAGGATTTATTGTCATTCTGCAGCAGCTCGATTATATCAAGAACAAAGACCTGGGATTCAACCGGGATTTTCTCGTGGTCATTAGAGGTGGAGGACAGATAAATGACGCCCTCAGAGATAATATTTTGAAGAATACCAACGTCACTTCCGTTTCTCTTCCCCTCAATGTCCCAGGGGATTTTACTGGTGACCAATCCTACTATTTGCCCGGGAAGGACCCGGCTTCATCAGTAAGAGCGTCTTTTTTCGGCGTAGATCATGATTTCATCAAAACGTTCGGTATGGAAATCCTCTGGGGGAGGGATTTCTCCAGAGATTATTCTACGGATGTAACCGATGCCGCCATCATAAACGAAACTTTTGCCCGCCAACTCGGACTGGGCTCGGAAATCGTAGGTAAACAAATTATCGATGTGTCAAATCCCGAATTTCGCCCGACCGTCATCGGTATAATCAAAGATTTCCACCATCAAAACTTAAAGCTCAATATCAATCCTGTGATTCTGTCTATTCGTGCACAACAATTCGCGTTTGTTGTGGCGCGCATAACCCCACACAACGTTTCCTCGACTCTGAAGCAAATAGAGACCACTTGGAAGGAGCAATTCCCGGATCGCGAATTCAATCACTACTTTGCAGATGACAATTTCCGGCAGAAATACCCTGAGGAAGACAAACTGCAGAACATTTATCTCATATTCGGATTCTTAGCCATTTTTGTCGCCTGTCTGGGACTCTTTGGCCTGGCCTCTTTCGCTACGGAACAGAGAGCGAAAGAAATCGGAATCCGCAAAGTGCTAGGTGCTACATTGCCCAATATCACATTCAATTTATCCAAAGATTTCTTAAAGCTAGTCTTGCTGGCCAATATCATAGCGTGGCCACTTGGATACTTCGTGATGAATCATTGGCTGGATAACTTCGCTTACCGTATCGGGATAGAGTGGTGGGTGTTCGTGGTCTCTGGATTGCTCGCTCAATTTATTGCTATTATTACTGTTAGCCACCAGGCGCTCAAATCGGCCTTATCGAATCCCGCAGATACCTTAAAATATGAGTAACAAATCTTTCCGTTCTGATTGGCATTAAATATTCGTTATATAGGATGAAACGTCTATCTCTAAGAACAACATAAGTTCTGTCTGGAGGTCTACCCATGTGGATTCATCACCTAAAAATTACCATACGGAACATCACCCGACACAAAGGTTATGCCTTTCTGAATATTTTCGGCCTCGCTGCCGGCATGGCCTGCTGCATCCTTATCGGACTCTGGGTCCTGGATGAACTGAACTATGACCGCTTTCACGAAAATGCACCCTCGATCTGCCGCGTGGAATCCAACCAGAACTTCAGCAGAGGGACCCTTCACATCTACTGGACACCCCACCCCCTCGGGCCAGCCCTCAAAGCTGAAATCCCCGAGATCGAAGACTCCACTCGAGCCCAGAACCTAAGAGCACAACTAATCCGGTACAAGGACAAAGCCTTCGAGGAGTACACCATATGGTCTGTGGATCCCTCATTCCTCAAAATGTTTTCATTCCCGATGATCAAGGGAGATCCCAAAAACTCCCTAAATGGAACCTCATCCCTTGTGATGACTGAACGCTTGGCCACAAAGTTCTTCGGCGATGAAAACCCGATCGGCAAAGTGATAAACATGGCCCAATCTGCCGATTTCACAGTCGCCGGCGTTTTAAAGGACATCCCCACAAATTCCTCTCTCCAGTTCGATGTTCTCATACCCTATAAGTATCTCGATTCTATAGGCCAGACAAATGACAACTTCACAGACAATCAGACCTACACCTGGGTCCAATTGCATTCAGGCATTTCCACAGAAGAGGTCAGCTCAAAAATCAGCGGGTTCATACGTCAGAAAGTTCCCCGTAGCTTGATGGTACTCGAACTCCTCCCTTTGACAAAGGTCCACCTGTGCAGCTACTCCGGCTACGAAAAGAATTTAGCCGTCCAGTCCGTATACCTGTTCTCGATTATCGCCATTTTTGTTCTCATCATCGGCTGCATCAATTTCATGAACCTTTCCACAGCTCGTTCGGCAAACCGGGCCAAAGAGGTCGGCTTGAGGAAAGTCGTGGGCGCCTTCCGGTCGCAGCTCATCCGGCAGTTTTACGGCGAGTCCCTTCTATTCGCTTTCATTGCCTTGGGGCTAGCCGTAGCCGCCGTTTCTTTTGTCCTCCCGGTTTTCGGTTCTATAGCCGGGAAGGAGATGTCATGGAACGCAACAGGTGCCGGAGTACTGGTGTTGGGACTGGCCGGGATCGCCTTGTTGACAGGCCTGATCTCTGGAAGTTATCCCGCCCTTTTTCTGTCATCGTTCCAACCCGTCAACACCCTCAAAGGAAAACTGAAATCGGGGACAGGAAACGCTGTTTTTCGCCGAACTCTCGTCGTGGTCCAGTTTTTCCTTTCTGCAGCCCTCATCATCGGAACAGGCGTTGTCTCCAAACAAATGACATTCATCAAGAACAGAAATCTGGGGTGGAACAAAGAGCAAGTTGTTGCCATTCCCATCCGGTCGTACAGCAGCCTATCGCTCGAAACCCTCAAACGCGAACTGGCTAACACGCCCGGGATTTTAAACATAAGCGTTGCCAGTCAGAAACCTTCTTTCACCAGTTGGAGCTCAAGCGGATTCGACTGGGAGGGCAAAGACCCATCCCTGAATGTCGATGTGACCTACGTGGGAGCGGACGATGGTTATGTGGACACCATGAGGATGACCATAGCCCAGGGCCGCAATTTTTCGAAAGAATTCCCGACCGATAAAACAGAAAGTTTCCTCATCAACGAGGAGCTGGCCGATCTTATGGGTCATGAAAACCCGATCGGGAAGTCTTTCTCGTTCTGGGATCAGAAAGGCAAGATCGTCGGCGTTATCAAAAATTTTCATTTCCAGCCCCTGAGGAGAAAAATCGAGCCTCTTGTCATCCAATGGTCTCAGTTGAACTGGACGAATTTTCTGTTTCTCCGGATCGCTCCCGAGGGCATAGAGAAAACCATAGGAACTGTTCAGGGGACTTGGAAAAAAATTCTGCCGGATATTCCGTTCAGCTACCAGTTTTTGGATGAGGATTTTGCCAGGATGTACAGGTCCGAAGAGCAGACAGGGACACTGCTCAAAATCTTCACAGCTATGGCCATCCTGGTGGCCTGCCTTGGGCTTTTCGGGCTCGCCTCCTTCGCGGCCGAGCAGAGAACCAAAGAGATAGGAATCCGCAAGGTTTTGGGGGCTTCAGCTCAGGGGATTATGGCACTCATGTGCCGGGAATTCCTGATTCTGATCGCCTTGGCCAACCTCATCGCATGGCCTGTCGCTTATTTTGCTGCCAAAGACTGGTTGAACAACTTTGCCTACCGCACACAAATCCCCGCGGTTTTTTTCATCGGAGCGTTGATCACCTCTTTGGCTGTTGGACTGATGACCGTGATCTACAAGGCCATCCGAGCAGCCTCGGCCAATCCCGTTGACGCTCTCAAGCACGAGTAAAGATAGCCGTTAAAAAGTATCGTTGATGCATCACCATGACCTATTCCACTCCCTCCGTCAGAGATCTAAATACCCAATAGATTCCAAGAACTTATCCATCTTCTTCAGAACGTCTTTGGAACGGAAAACTTTATCTCCGGAATCAAGAAGAGATGATTTGCTTTAATCTTTCCACATCAAAGAGAGTATTATCAGGCCTCCAATTACAATCTTATTTTTCTACCCCTAATTCACGCAGTTTGTCCTTCGAGTTTTTTAGGACTCTTTTAGCATATTCGGTATCACCGGGATTCAGCTCTACGGCCAGCTTGTAGTATTTAACTGCATTTTCCTTTTTACACGGCACTGACTAAACCGCCTACGAGATAATACGGAGAAAAGCCGTTTAAGTTTAGCACATAAAGGAAGAACCGGGGAGTGAAGATGAGCAGGCAATGACAATGGTAACTGGAAATGCACTTTACTTTATCCCGTCACTTTGGGACAATGCCAATTATTTGAGCTAATTTTTAGTTTATGTTAAGAAAGGAAAACCAATGAAATCCACCTTTTTAAAAAAATACTTATTTATTTCAGCAATTTTTTCTTTTGTTTTGCTTTTATCACCTTCTATAGGCATAGCCCAGAAGATTCCTCCTCCAGAGGAATTCTTTGGCTTTAAAGCCGGTGCTGACTTTCATCTAATTAACTACGAGCAAGCTGTCGATTACTGGAAAAAGTTAGAAAAGCTCTCAGGAAAGATTAAGCTTTTTGAATATGGAAAATCTTCTGGGGGAAAGACTATGATATTTGCTGCCATTTCCTCAGAAGAGAACACGGCCAAATTGGATCATTATAAAGAGCTCTCGAAGCGCCTTTCTTTGGTAAGAGGATTAGCGGATGAGGAAGCTGGAAGCCTTGCCTCAGAAGGAAAAGCCATTGTCTGGATCGACGGTGGGCTTCATGCAACGGAAGTTGCTCCTGCCCAACATATTATTCAGCTCACCTATGATTTGCTCACAGGCAGCTCGCAGAAGATAAAAAAGATTTTAGATGAAGTGATCGCCATGCTGGTTTTACCCAATCCTGATGGAATGGATATGGTTGCCGAATGGTACAAGAGCAACCTCGGAACACCTTATGAGGCCAGTCGCCTGCCATGGCTTTATCAAAAATATATCGGTCACGATAATAACCGCGACTCTTTTATGCTAAGTGTTCCTGAAATGCAGAATATTAACCAGGTGGTCAATCATGAATGGTATCCTCACATCTTTTACAACCACCATCAGACTTCACCCTTCCCTTCTCTCATTTTTGTTCCTCCCGATTGCGAACCTACAAATCCGAATCTTCATCCCCTGCTTCTGCGCTGGCAGAATTTTATCGGAAGCGCAATTGCCATGGCTTTCGAATCAGAAGGTAAACAAGGGGTTATCTCTCGATTTCTATTTGACACCTGGTATCCAGGCTATGTCACCCAAGTCTGCGATTTTCACAATATCATATCTACGTTTTCAGAAACATTTCTCTACAGCTATGCAACACCTTATTTCTATACGATAGAGGACTTTCCTGAAGAATATAAAGATTTCACTATTTCCTTGTTTTTTACTAATCCCTGGGAAGGAGGATGGTGGCACCTGCGAGACGCTGTAGAGTACTGCCTGACATCTTCTAAGGCCGTATTAGACCTTGCAGCTAAACACCGGGAAGAATTGCTCTATGCAAAATATGCTATGGGTAAAGAAACCATGGAACGATACCAGAAAGAGCCTCCTTACGGATGGATAATACCTTTAGAGCAGAGGGACTCTCCCGCGGCTGCTCAATTGATAAACAAATTAATTACGCTTGATCTTGAAGTCTATCAAGCGGAAAGCTCATTTCAAGCAGATGGAGTCAGTCATCCCAAGGGAACATATATCCTGCCGACCGGCCAGCCTTTCGGCCGGTTCCTTAAAACACTTTTTGAAATTCAAACCTATCCTGATTTGAGACGATATCCTTCCCTGTGGCAAGGCATTGTGGATCCTATTAAGCTCAAAGTGCCTCCGCTTCGCACCTACGATGTACTGGGCTGGACTCTTCCTCTCCAGATGGGTGTGAAGACCATTACCATGAATACGCCACTAGATATCAAGTTGAAAAGAATTAAAACGGCTTCCCCGCCAAAGGCTAAGATTTCAGGCTCTGCTCATTACGCCTATGTTATCCCTTATAAGACAAATAATAGTGTTATTGCCATCAATCGTCTTTTAAAAGAAGGAGCAGATGTGATGTGGGCAAGAGAATCATTCAGTGCTGAGGAAAAAACCTTCTCACCAGGCGCTGTAATTGTTCCTCTCTCTGAATTCAGTCTGACAAAAATGAAGAAATTGGCCGAAGAACTTTCCTTACAGGTATTAAGAATAAAACGTCCACCTTCCGTCAAAACTTATAAATTAAAGTTACCAAGAGTAGCTCTTTACAAACCCTGGAGATCAAATATGGATGAAGGATGGACTCGATTGATTCTTGAAAATCATGAGTTTCCATATACATCAGTCCATAACGCGGAAATAAAAGCAGGACGGTTGGAAAATCGTTTCGATGTGATTATCCTTCCGAATCAAGGCATGAACTCGATTATAAACGGTCATCCAAAAGGCACTATGCCACCTAAGTTTGTGGGAGGAATATCTCGTTCTGGAGTGCGGAATTTGAGACAATTCGTCGAAAATGGCAGCACTTTGGTGGCATTGGGTGCTTCCTCGAATCTTTTAGTAGAGGAATTCAATTTGCCCGTAAAAAATGTCCTTACTTCCCTTAAGAGCGAAGAGTTTTTTGCTTCAGGATTATTGATAAAAGTCGCTTTTGACCAGAGCCACCCGATTGCCTATGGAATGCCAGAGGAAGCTGCCGGCTTTTTTGCTCACAGCCCCACTTTCCAAATATTGCCGGTATTAAAAGAACAAGAGCAGCCTCTGGTCGTAGGGAGATATCCTGAAGAAAATATCGTTCTTAGCGGTTGGATGCTGGGAGAAAAATATCTTCAAAACAGGGTTGCAGTGGTAGAAGTGCCCTTTGGCAAGGGCAAAATTATACTTCTTGGTTTTAGAGTGCAGCACAGAGGACAAACGGTAGGAACTTTTAAGCTTCTTTTTAATTCATTATTTTATGGGGCAATAGCAAAGAAATAGAAACGAGACGCTGAAAATAGCGAAATAGCTACCTGATTTTTTTTAATAATCGCGAATTTTCCATCTGGAAAAACACTGACCATAGTGTCGTTGAGGGCGAGGATGCCGGGAAGAGAGTGGCAGAGTTGAAACGCCAGGTAAGAGTTAAAATATTACGCCGGACTATAAACTTGGATTTCTTTATCTAGACGATCGGCCAGTTTATCCTCAGCTACATCCAAATCAAAATCTATCTGTAAACCCAACCAGAACTGAGGAGACATCTTGAAATACTTGGCAAGGCGTAAAGCTGTATCAGCCGTAATTCTGCGTTTTCCTAGAACAATCTCATTTATCCTTCGGGCAGGCACACGGATATCCAAAGCCAATCTGTTTTGACTCAATCCCATCGGCTTCAAAAATTCCTCAAGGAGGATTTCCCCCGGATGTAGCGGAAGCATTTTTTTCTTACTCATGGATTCTCTCCTAATGATAATCTGTGATTTCAACATCA
>CAYTBG010000116.1:0-1288 GCA_964435925.1 uncultured Eubacteriales bacterium
TCTTCTCGGCGTCTGCGTAACTCGCTCCGCTCAGACATACTCGACGCCCGACTCCGCCTGGTTCCCTGCTTGGCGATGGCTGTATGGTGAATAAGGGGACGTTCTCCCAAGTACCATCCTTTTCATATTAGAAATTGGTTGCCTTTATCAATATTTTTTTTGATCAAATAAATGAATTAAAGGGTGGTACTTGGGGGAACGTCCCCTTATTTTAATTTCGATTTTCTCTTTACCACTTTAATAATAACTCTATCGACGAGATAAAAGTTTCAATTCCCTTCCTTCCATCAAGTACACACTTTTGCAGAATTGAGCAACCTTTTCATTATGTGTAACAATAACAGATGATAATCCTTTTTTCTTGTGCAGCTCTTGAATGAGAGCCAGAATCATCTGCCCTGTTTTCCAATCCATGTTTCCTGTAGGCTCATCGGCCAAAAGCAATCTGGGCTCGTTGATCAATGCTCTGGCAATTGCTACTCTCTGCTGCTCTCCTCCTGAAAGCATTGCTGGTCTTATATGAGCTTTATCTTCCAATGAAACTTCCTTGAGGATTTCATGAGCTTTCCTCTCAGCCTCTTTCCTCTCCGCGCCTCTTATCAAAAGAGGGACGGCAATATTTTCTAAAGCTGTAAATTCGGGCAGAAGGTGGTAAAACTGAAAGATAAAGCCAACCTTCCTGTTTCTTATCTCTGCCAATTCTTTTTTACTTCGATGAAAGAGGAGGTCGTCGCCCTCAAACAGGATTTTCCCTTCGCTCGGCTTATCCAGAGCTCCCAGCAAATTAAGGAAAGTTGTCTTTCCGACTCCAGAAACTCCCATTATAGCCACAAGATCGCCTTCAAGGAGCTCAAAATTTATTCCTTCAAAAACACGCAGAACTCCTGTGGGCAACGGATAATTTTTTCCAAGATTTACAGTTTTGAGTAGACTATTCATATTTTAAGGCAATAACCGGGTCGACTTTTGATGCTCTATGCGAAGGGAAAAATGTCGAGAGAAAACTGATTAAAAGAGCAACTCCCACAATCAAGATTAAATCAAAAAGTTTGATATAAAAAGGAACGAAAGAGATTTGGTAGATATCTACTGGCACCTTGATAAGCTCAAAAGTATTTGCAAGCAGGCACCAAAGCAACCCCAGGATTACTCCGGCTGCTGTTCCGACGATTCCGATCATAGCTCCTTGGAGGAAAAATATTTTTTTTATACTTTGAGAACTGGCACCCATGGCCATGAGAATACCTATGTCTCTTGTCTTCTCCATAACCATCAAGATAAGGGTGGC
>CAYTBG010000116.1:1388-8220 GCA_964435925.1 uncultured Eubacteriales bacterium
CCAGCCAGACAAGAACCGTTGAGGAATCAAACTCATACAAGCCCGTGTTGAAAATGCCGGTCACGACAAATCTTTTTCGTTTAGGAATAGGTCCGATCGGCGATAAACGGGAAGAAGAGGTAATAATAGTCACCACATCTCCAATTCCCGCCCCGATGCTTGCGGCTATTTCACGACCGAGAAGGATTCCGTCCCTTTTGGAGTCGGGAGCAGGAATATTTCCTCTCTCTAACTCTTGAAGCCACTGCGAGTGTTTTTTCTCTAAATTAAAATCAATACCCTTAAGCAGAGCGCCTTTATTCTCAGAAGGGCCTATCAGGAACACACCGTCATGAACAACAGGAGAAACAGATTTCACCCCTTTTAAACTCTCTATTTTCGATATTAGTTGAGGATAATCCTTCCACCCTTCCGGGTCCATGTCAGAGACCATGATGTGTGAGGTAGCTCCAAGGATTTTATCCTGAACATCATCCTGAAAACCCGTAATTAGAGCTATAGCTATAATAAGAGCCATAACTCCGATAGTAATACCCAGAATGGAGATGAAGGTGATGACAGAGATAAAAGCCTGCTTCCTCTTTGCTGTCAGGTATCGCCTGGCAATGAACGACTCAAAGTTCATGGTAAAAACTCAAATTATTCCTTTTTGGGGCGAAGAAGAGGAAAAAGGATAACATCTCTTATAGACTTTCTGTTGGCAAAAATCATAACCAATCGATCAATCCCAATCCCTTCGCCCCCGGTAGGGGGAAGTCCGTATTCTAAAGCATGGATATAATCGGTATCAACCAGGTGAGCATCCTCGTCTCCCTTTTTTCTCGCTTCTACTTGCTGCTCAAACCTCCTTCTCTGTTCTGAAGGGTCCGATAATTCGCTAAAAGCATTGGCAATCTCTATACCTCCCATGACGAGCTCGAAACGTTCGGCTTCATCCGGATTTTCCTTCAAGGTCTTGGCCAGAGGTGAGACTTCTTTAGGAAAATCAATTACAAAAGTCGGCTGAACAAGATTTTGCTTGACATATTTGTCAAAAATTATATCCAACGCCTTCCCATAGGAAGGAGCTTTTTTATCAGGAGTTAAGGTCGAAGCCAATTCTATTGTGCCGGACCTATCATCAAAACGATCGGGAGCTAGGCCACTGTAATAAACCAGTGCTTCTTTGAACTTAATCCTTTTCCAGGGTCTTTTCACAGAAATCTTTTTCCCCATAAAAGCGATTTTCTCTGTTCCTAGAAGAGAGAGACTCATGTCATGGATAAGCTCTTCGGTCAATTCCATTATATCATTATAATCACTGTAAGTTTCGTAAAATTCCAGCATCGTGAACTCTGGATTGTGCTCGGAGGAGATTCCTTCATTCCTGAAGTTTCGATTAATCTCGTAGACTTTTTCAAAGCCTCCCACGATCAACCTCTTCAAATAAAGCTCTGGAGCTATTCTCAAATAAAGGTCAATACCCAGGGCTTTGTGAAACGTTTTAAACGGCTTGGCCAAAGCACCCCCAGGGATGCCGTGCATCATGGGCGTTTCAACCTCGATGTATCCTTTCTTATCAAAAAACTTTCTTATGTGAGAGATCATGGCACTTCTGAGTCTAAACACATCTCTTTCCGCAGGATTCATGATTAAGTCCAGGTATCTTTTTCGGTAACGAAGCTCAACATCCTGCAATCCGTGCCATTTCTCCGGAAGAGGATGAAGGCATTTAGCCAAAAACGTGTATGAATCAGCAAAAACAGTCAACTCTCCAGTCCTGGTCTTAAACAAAGTTCCTTCGACCGAGACGAAATCCCCGATATCGATTAATGAGAAAAGCTTGTAGTTTTCCTTGCCTATTTTATCTTCTTTCAAGTAAGCCTGAATTTTAGATCGGCTGCCCGCTATGTGTAAAAAAGTGGCTCGACCCATCCCACGGATAGACATAACTCTGCCGGCTAATATGACTCTCACTTTTTTCTTTTCAAGTTCTTCGTTCGAAGACGAAGAGAAACCTTCCGTCACCTCAAAAACAGTATGAGTTGTCTTTACTTTATGAGGAAAAAGCTCAATTTTTTCTTGGGCAAGTTTTTCCATCTTAGCCCGGCGAGCAATTTCCTGCTCGCCCTCTTTTCGGCCCTCGGTTTGATTCAAGCTTTCTTTTCTTTGTTGGGCTTTCTTTTCAGGCATGTTCTTTTTCCTCTAACGATCTCTTTATATCTTTTAGATTTTTTCTTATGGCATCCAAAATTCCATTCACAAATGTCGCAGCCTCATCTCCACTGTATCTTTTGGCTATTTCAATCGCTTCATTGATTACAATAGCCGGAGCAATATTCTCTTCGTAAAGAAGCTCAAATACAGCCATCCTCAATATATTACGATCTACGAGAGCCATACGGGAGACGCGCCAATGCTCAGAAATCTGTTGAATGATATTATCGATTTTCGCTTGGTCAGAAATTACACCATTGACTAACCAGGTGCTGTATTCTTTTATTTCCTTAGAAACTTTCTTGTTCTTCCAGTATTGATTCAGCGTCTTTTCAATTTGTTTGTTTTCGAATTCTAATCGAAAAAGAATACGGAGGGTTTCCTCTCGGGCTTTTCTTCTTCGGCCCATAAGGCAGTTTCCAATCTACTCAAGTCCAGATTCTTTTATCAAGTTAAGTGTCTCCACAACAGAAAACACTGCATCCCAACCTTTATTACCTTCTTTTGTGCCCGCGCGTTCTATTCCCTGCTCAATCGTATCAACTGTCAAGATGCCAAAGGAGACAGGCATACCCTCTTCCATAGAGATTTGAGCTAATCCTTTAGTAATTTCAGCACTTAAAAAATCAAAATGGGGCGTATCCCCTCTTATCAGGGCACCTAAACAGACAATTCCATCCACTTTTTTTCCCCCGGCCAATTTTTTAACAACAAACGGAACTTCAAAGGAACCAGGAACTCTGTAAACGGATATATCTTGCTCGGCTGCTCCTAACTTATGGAGTGCATCAAGAGCGCCTTCCAGTAATCTTTCTGAAATAAATTGGTTAAAGCGGCTGACTACAATTCCAATCTTTAAACCTTTTGCCTGAAGTTTTCCTTGGTATGTTTTCATTTTCATCTCCCTTTAATGTCCCTCAAAGTTAGCTTTTCTCTTTTCCAAAACTGAGGAGGAATCCAATCGGGGTCTCTCCTGTAAACTCTCCAGGGAAAATGGATAAAATTTTTTAGCTCCGATTTGCTCTTTACATTTTCAACCTGGGCAGCTATCACTCTTGTTCCTCCCTCCAAAATTTTACCTATTTTAACAGATAATAGTTTTTTTTGCACTAATATAAACGCAATATATATTTTTACAATGTCATTGAGAGCCCTAAAAGGGCATGGCAATCCGCCGTTGCAAGCGCAGCGTGGCAATCCGCCGTGGCAAGCGAAGCGCGCCTAATTTAACTAGTAAAAAGGTTGAGATTGCCGCGTCGCTGTGCTCCTCGCAATAACAACTAAATAAAACGAGATCGCACAGCCTGTTCCGAGCAAAGCGAAGGAATCTTCGTCGCTCCTCGCGATGACACTGGAATAATTGCGTCTGCACTAGTATTATATCAGGTCGCATCATCAATCCCTAAAAATCCTTGCAGAGCGTGATTGAGTTTGTGTTTGGAATAGTTTTATGATAATTTTTTATAAATTAGATATAACTTCTGTCGAATTTTAGGAGGCTATGATGAAAAGAGCAACAAATTTTAAAGAACTTCCCGCAAATTTGTTGAAGTGGAGCTGCGATCTTGAAAAAATTCCTTTCAGGACAACCGATGAGTGCAAACCTTGCGAAGGAATAATTGGTCAGGAAAGAGCACTCAAGGCCATCCAAACAGGTTTAGAAATCAAGAGCCTCGGCTACAATATATTTATATCTGGGATGGTGGGAACAGGTCGAACCACAACTATTAAGCACCTCCTGGAAAAAATGGAAAAGGGAAACATAACTCCTGATGATCTTCTTTATGTTAACAATTTCAAGAATCCTGATGAACCGACGTTGATAAACCTTCCAGCCGGAAAAGGAAAGCTTTTTAAAGAAGCCATAGAGAGTCTTATTGAAATGCTAAAAACGAACATTCCAGAAATGCTAAAAAGCAAGTATTATTCAGAAAAAAGGGACAGCATAGCTGAATCCCAGCAAAAAAAGCAAAAAGAAATCCTTAATAATTTTGAAGGGGAAGTAGCCAAGGAAGGTTTTTCTGTTATCCAGGTTCAGATGGGTCTTTTTGTAAAACCTGACGTCGTCCCTTTGATCGACGGGCAACCAACTCCTTTTAACAAACTCGAAGACTTAGTCAAGAAAGGCGAATTTCCAAAAGAGAGATTGGAAGAGCTGAGCAAAAAGTATGAAAAACTGACTGACAAACTTGAAGAAACATTCGAACTGATGAAAGAGATCGAGGAGGAGACCCGAAAGCTCTTGAAAGACTGGGATGCCGAGTCAATAACACCTTTAATCATAGGGGCTATCAATGAGATAAGGTCAAAATTTAACTACCCAAAAATTTCTGAATACCTGGAAGAAATTGAAAATAACCTGATCAGGAACATTGACCTCTTTAAAGGCAAAAAAAAGGAAGCAAAGGAAATGGAAGCCATGGATCCATTCTCAGCATTCAGAGTGAATCTCCTTATCGATAATTCAGATGTGAAGGGTTCCCCTGTTATCATGGAAACAAACCCGAATTACATCAATCTCTTTGGCTCTGTGGAAATGGTCTCTTCCCGATTTGGCATAATCCAAACTGATTTTACGAAAATCAAAGCTGGCTCTTTTCTCAAAGCCAACGGCGGTTATTTGGTCATAAATGCCCTTGATGCCCTGATTGAACCCGGCGTCTGGCAAACCCTTAAGAGAACCCTGAGGAACCAAACATTGGAAATCCAAAATTACGCTTCGCTTTTCCTCATTACCCCGACCAGGCTCAAACCTCAGCCCATTAAATGCGATGTCAAAGTTGCCATGATAGGAGATTCTCATATCTACAACCTCCTTTATTATATGGATGAAGGTTTTAAGAAAATATTCAAGGTAAAGGCTGAATTTGACTCAGAGATGAAGAAAGACAATAAAACTGCCAAAGAATATGGCACCTTCGTAAAAAAAATATCTGATGACGATAAGCTAATACCATTTGATAGAAGTGGAATCGCTGCTGTCATCGAATACGGAACACGCCTTGCCGGAAGACAGAAAAAAATTTCCACACGCTTCCATATTATCGCCGACGTCCTGCGCGAAGCCAGCTACTGGGCTCAAAAAGACAAGAAAAAAACGGTCGGCAGCGAGCATGTCGAAAAAGCCATCCAAGAGCGCTTCGAGCGAGTAAGCCTGATAGAGGATAAGATTCAAGAGTTCATCGAAGAAGGAACTATCATGATCGATACCGAAGGCAAAGTCACGGGTCAGGTCAACGGGCTTTCAGTTTATCTTATGGGCGAATTTGCTTTCGGTAAACCCACCCGAATCACGGCTAGGACAGCCGTCGGAAGAGCAGGAGTCATAAACATTGAAAGAGAAGCTGATTTAAGCGGCCGAACGCACAACAAGGGTGTCCTCATTCTAGGAGGATACTTGAGAGGAAAATATGCCCAGAAAAAGCCCTTTTCCCTTTCGGCAAGCATCGCTTTTGAACAGTCCTATTCTGGAGTTGAAGGAGACAGCGCTTCCTCTACCGAGGTTTATGCCATTCTTTCCAGCCTTTCTAAGTTGCCTTTAAGACAGGATATAGCTGTCACAGGCTCGCTCAACCAGAAGGGAGAGATTCAGCCCATAGGTGGCGTAAACGAAAAAATTGAGGGTTTTTTCGAGGTCTGCAAGGCTAAAGGCCTTACAGGAAACCAGGGAGTTATCATTCCCCATCAAAACATCAAAAATCTCATGCTTCACAATGATGTGGTTGAGGCGGTTAAGCAAGGGAAATTTCACATCTATCCTGTAAAATCTATAGATGAGGGAATTGAAATCCTGACAGAAGTCAAAGCTCGGGAAAGAAAGAAAGATGAGACATTTGAAAAAGGCACGGTGAATTATCTTGTTGATCAGGAACTGCAGAGACTGGCTCAAAGCTGGAAGACATTTACCGCTCCACCCGAAAAAGGAAAAGAAAAAGAATCAAAAAAAGAATAAAGATTAGGTTTCAATATACGGCTTTTCCCTGAGATGTTTAATTCCTAATTTTCCATGAGGATAAGTAGATAGTTGAGATCTAATCCCATTTATGAGATTGCTTCGCCCCTTCGGGGCTCGCAATGACATATTACTTCAGTGCTACTTGTTAATTCAGTGTTAGCTGTTACTTCAGAGCTACCTGCTTTTTCAGAGAGTCAATCTCTTTGCGGGTGAGAAAGCGCCATTTCCCCATTTTAAGATTTCCCAATCTTAAGCCTCCGAAATTGATTCTTTGCAACTGAAGAACTTTATGGCCGATAGCCTGGAACATCCTTTTCACCTCTCTTTTTCTGCCCTCATAGATTTCAATCTTAAGGAGATTCTTTTTTGGATCGCCTCCAATCTGAGCAATTTTAGCTGGAACTGTCTTTTTGCCATCAAGGTAAATTCCTTTTTCGAGTCTCGTAAGCTTTGAAGGATCTGGCTCGTCCTTTTACAATAGCCTTCATCACATCTGCGCTTATTTTGTTTTCTCCATAAAGAGTTGTCAAGAGCCGAGCTTGGTTAATGTGAGGCAAGCGACGCAAGGCCGGAGTCTCGCCCTTCCATCCTCCGATCATTGAAAGGGAATATCATGTCCCTTCCAGAGGCTGGGCCGAGATGATCCGCAAAGTTTATGAGATAGACCCTCTGTTGTGTCCT
>CAYTBG010000117.1:0-1877 GCA_964435925.1 uncultured Eubacteriales bacterium
TTTTCCAGTTTCTGCAAGGGTTTGGGTTAATGAATCAAGTTTTTCTTCGGAAAATCTTCAATTTTCTTTTTTATCCCGGAAATAGAAAAAGCTGCCATTTTTTTCCTCTGAATGATAAATTTTATACCAGAAATAAGAGTTTAAATCAAAGTATTGGTGGGTTTGATAAATCAAGCGCCTGCAATTTATTTATAAGATCAGGTTATTTATAAAATTTAAAAGGTGGGCTTGATGAATCAAACCCCTACAATATGAATAAAAACACACAAGATATGAATAAAAGGTAAGGCTGGCTTTGTTTTTATCTAATTATTTTAAACAGGCGATTCCATCTTGCTTTTATGAAAAAATTTACAAACTTTTTCAATCTTTCTCTCATACTTGTCTTTTTATAAGCATCCTTTTCAGCATTATATGAAAAATAGACAACCCAGGGTTTCCCTTTTATTAAGTTAAGATCTAAAAAACCCCAGCTGCGGCTATCCTGACTGTTATCCCGATTATCTCCCATGACAAAACAGTGACCAGCAGGTACAAACACTGGTCCGAAATTATCCTTTATAGAATTATTATAATAATAATAATTATCCCCGGCGCGAGCTTGGCTATCAATATGAACCTTGTAATTCTCAGCTATGGGCACATCATCTACGAAAAGCTGTTTATCCTTAATCTCAACTTTTTCCCTCTCCAAGCCAATAACTCTTTTTACAAAATCCTTCCTTAAATCATCCGGAAACTTAAAAACAACAATGTCATGTCTCTTTATTTCTTTTCGGGGGATTATCAATTTCTCCAGCGATAAAACAGGCTTATAATAGGCTATCTTATTGACAAGGAGAAAATCTCCCACGAGCAACGTAGGTTCCATAGAACCAGTAGGAATCTGAAAGGCCTGGAAAACAAAGGTCATGACAAAAAAAACAAATACAGCTGTTTCTGCAAGAAGCTCAAATAATTCCCGATAAAAGTTTTCTTCTCGTTTTTTCTTTGCTTTTTTTATTCTAAATTCTTTTTTCATTTCAAACCACGAATGAGACACTTAATATAACTAAAAAAATAAAATTCATCAATATTGTATTTTTAACTGCCGGTAGAAAAGATGGCCAATTATCCAGGTTTCTCAGGCCAACTTTGTAAGCCATGAGAGGCAGAGGAAGCGTAACTACCGCCAGTAATGACCAGATCGGCCAGCCTCCCCAGACCACGCCGCTCAAAACAAGAATATAACAACTTAAAGCCAAAAATAGATAAATCAACAGACTCTTTTCGAATCCAAAAAGTATGACCCAAGTCTTTCTTTCCGTTGAGAAATCAGCTTCTTTATCAGCAAACTCATTAATCAATAAAACCAAAGTCGTTAAAATGCCAGAAGGAAAGGCAACAGCGAGAACCCAAAAAGAGGAAAAACTCTCAGCCTGAACATAGTAAGCTCCTAAAACCATTAAAGGCCCCCAGGCTAAAAATATGGCAATTTCTCCCAATCCCTTGTTGACCAAGCGTGCCGGAAAACCATTGTAGCTGAAAACAAAAAATAGAGCAGCCAGCCCTATGAATAAAATTATATTTCCGTTTGATACAGAGTTAAGATAAAGGCCAATCGATGAGCCTAAAATAGCGAAAATAAGGGATACAGTTAGAGCCTCGTTGGGTTTGACAAATCCATCCAAAACCATTCGGCTTCCCCCAGAAAAAGGGACTAAGGCATTCTTGTTGTAAGCGTCGTTCCCGCTTTTAAAATCGAAATAATCGTTAGCAACGTTACAGCTAATATGAAGAAAGCAGGCTCCAAAAAAAGTTAAAAGGAAGAACACTAAATTGAATTGGCCAGTCTGCCACCAAGCAAAAGCCGTTCCCACAAAGACAGCCCCTGCAGT
>CAYTBG010000117.1:1977-8010 GCA_964435925.1 uncultured Eubacteriales bacterium
TTTTTACAACGAAGAGAAAAGCCTGAATATATCAAAAAAAACTAGCCTGTCCCCTTTTCTATGTTCCCTTTTCTATTACAAGTCTGACCCCGCAATTCGCCTTTACTACCTATTTATATTATACTTATTTATATTATACTTGGCCCATGAACATCACTCTTTTTGGCTATCCAAAAACAGGAAAAACCACTTTGTTTAATCTGCTTACCGGCGCTAAAATAGATGTCAAATCTTATGACACAGGGAAAAAAGAGCTCAACCGAAAAGCATTCCCTGTTCCCGATTCTCGCTTGGAAAGAATATTTGCTCTTTACCCAGAAAAAAATAAAATCCCGACCACAGTCAATTTCATTGATTTGGCTGGAATCTCTTATGGTGATGTCAAAAGCAGTGCCTACCTGAATTACCTCCGAAAGGCAGACGGTCTCACTCATGTTGTAAGGGGCTTCCTCGATGCTCAAATTCCCCATACAAAAGAGAAGATCAGTCCTGTGGATGATATCCTTTCTATGGAGGAGGAACTCATCCTGGCCGATTTAGTCTCGATAGAAACCAGGCTGGAAAAATTGGAAAAAGAACTGAAAAGGTCAATAGTCCCCGAAGGAGAGAAAGAGAAAGAACTCCTTGAACACCTGCGTCCTCATCTCGAGGAAGGAAAAGCGATTCGGGAGATAGACCTTTCTCCATCAGAGGAAAAGCTCAGCCGCAGCTTCTCATTTTTAAGCCAGAAGACACTTTTACATATGATTAATGTGGACGAGAAAGATATTCCCTTAATTGAAAATCCTGATAAGATTTTCTCATCTGAGAAAAAAGGAGTAAAAGTCCTTGCTTTTTGCGGAAATATTGAAGCGGAGATTCTTGAATTGGAAGAAAAGGATAAAGCAGCATTTCTCTCTGAGTACGGATTAGGAGAACTGAGTGCTCCTAAATTTTTAAAGGCTTCCTACGATCTTCTTGAAGCTATTACTTTCTTTACAATCGGCAAGGATGAAGTCAAAGCCTGGACTATCAAGGAGAACACAACAGCCTTGAAGGCAGCAGGCTCAATTCATTCAGATATAGAAAAAGGCTTTATCCGGGCAGAAATCATCTCCTGGGAAGAGCTCCTCAAGCACGGCTCCTTTCAGACTGCTAAAGAAAAAGCAGCCGTGCGCCTGGAAGGAAAGGACTACCTCGTGCAAAATGGAGATGTTATATATTTCCGCTTCTCGCCATAAATTATTGCTAAGATTCAGGTTATTTATAAAATTTAAAAGGTGGGCTTGATGAATCAAGCCCCTACAATATATGAATAAAAAATACAGATTTAATTTATCAAACACCAACACAAGATAATGAAGAAAACATTTGAGATTAAAGCTTCAGATAGTGATTCCTCTGCCCGGACCGGGATCATCCACACCCAGCATGGAACTGTTGAAACTCCTGCCTTCGCACCTGTAGCAAGTCAGGGAACTGTGAAGGGCCTTCCACACAGCCTGCTTCAAAACCTGGGAGCTCAGCTCATGCTCGTCAATGCTTACCATCTGTATCTTAGGCCTGGGCTTGAAACAATAAGCAGACTGGGAGGAATTCATTCTTTCATCTCCTGGCAGAAGCCAATTCTCTCTGACAGCGGCGGTTTCCAGATCTACAGCCTCTCCCCTCTTGTTAAAGTGAAAAAGGAAGGAGTTGAATTCACCTCTCATCTCGACGGAGCAAAAATCTTTCTTTCTCCTGAGGACGTTATGGATCTCCAGACAAGATTATGTTCGGATATTATAATGGCCTTGGATCACTTCCTCCCCTTCCCTTCTTCTGAAGAAAAGATAAAGGAAACAGTGAAGCTTACCACTCACTGGGCTCAGCGCTCCAAAACCCACTTCCTTCAGCAGGACTCTTCTCAGCTTCTGTGGGGCATAACCCAAGGCAGTGTATACTGGAACCTGAGAAAGCAGAGCATCGAGGATTTACTTAAAATCGATTTTGATGGGTATGCTTTAGGAGGGCTAGGGATAGGAGAACCAAAATCTCAACTCGCAGAAATCATGGAGAGAGCAGATTCCCTTCTTCCAAAGGAAAAGCCTCGCTATCTCATGGGCATAGGCTACATCAGTGACATCTTGGAGGCGGTGGAAAGAGGGATAGATCTTTTCGACTGTGTTCTTCCTACAAGAAACGCCCGAAACGGAACTCTCTTCACAAGCAAGGGGAAAATCGTCATTAAAAACGTAAAATATGCTCAAGACCAAAGACCTCTTGATGAAGATTGTTCATGCTATACTTGCCAGAATTTTTCCCGTGCCTACCTCCGCCATCTATATGAAAGACAGGAGATTAGCTCCGCTATCCTTAATACAATCCACAATCTTCATTTTTATCTTGACATCTTCAGGAAAATTAGGCAATCTATTCAATCAAATGTGTACAATCGTTTTAAACGAAGTATAATTAAGCAGAGAGAGGAAGAATAAAATGATATTTAGTGGGCTTTTCCTTTCCCTTTCCCAAGCTCCACCCGCTCCTCGCGGCGGGGGAGTCTCCCTCCATTTTTTCATTATGATGGGCCTCGTCTTCCTGGTCTTCTACCTGTTACTTATCAGACCTCAGCGCACAAGACAGAAAAAGCATCAAGAAATGGTTGAGAACCTCAAGTCAGGAGACAAAGTCATAACGTCAGGGGGAATACACGGAACTGTCATGGGGGTTCAAAAAGACAGGCTTGAGCTAAAAATAGCTTCCAATGTCAAGATTGATATCACCAAAACCTCTATTGCAGTAATCCTAACCCCGCCAAAAAAGGAAAAATAGCATATCTTTGATCCGCTATTTATAGATAAATTTCATTCGTTTCTCTTCGCGTAAAAGTAATTGGTTTAAGATGAAAAAAAGCCTGCGTTGGAAAGTTATTCTAACCGCCTTGGTCATTGTTTTTGCTTTGATCCTCGCCTACCCTCCCAAGGACAAAATAGAACTAGGGCTTGACCTCAAAGGAGGAATGCATCTTGTCCTTCAAGTTGTAACGGATGACGCCTTAAATTACGAAACCGATCAGGCTATTATGCGTCTCGGAGAACAGCTAAAAAAGAAAGATATTGAACATGAAGCAATCACTAAGAGTACAATAAGTAAATTTTCCCTCCAAGAAATCAACCTTGAGCGAGAAGGGCAGATTAGAGAACTCCTGGACGACTATTTCAGGGATTGGGATTACTCTATCATCGGCAGGACAGTATCCCTTTCCTTAAAACCAAATATTGCCCGATATTACAGGGACCAGTCAGTCAACCAAGCTCAGGAAACAATCCGAAACCGAGTTGACGAACTCGGGCTTACTGAACCGACTATACAAAGGCAGGGCCTAACAACAGGAAGCGACAGGATTATAGTCGAACTTCCCGGAGTCGAAAATCCGGAAAGAGTGAAAAGCATCCTTAAGACCACAGCCCTCTTGGAATGGAAACTTGTTAAGGCAGGACCAGCGCCTGATAGAGAGACCCTGCTTGCGGATTTTGGTGGTAAGGTTCCCGAAGATCAGCAGGTCATAAGGGGAGATTCCAAGAGAACTAAGGGAGGTTACTATCTTGTAACTCAGGTAGCCCCCGTTACAGGAAAAGATCTGCGAGATGCCCGCCCTTCCATCGATGAATGGAACAACCCAGCTGTATTATTCTCGTTTAACGGGGACGGAGCTCGAAGGTTCGCTAAACTTACTTCAGAGAATCTTAACAAACCCCTGAGCATTATCCTGGATGGAAAAATTCAAGAAGTGGCAACTATCGAAGATAGAATCTCTGACAGTGGAGTATTACGTGGTAAATTCACACAAGAACAGGCTGAAGATATTTCTCTTGTGCTTAGAGCGGGTGCGCTTCCAGCATCGATCAAATATTTGGAGGAGAGAACGATCGGCCCTTCACTGGGCGCTGATTCCATCCAGCAAGGACTTACAGCTATCTTCATGGCCCTTATTTTGATCTTGGTGTTCATGGTTGTCTACTACCGGCTCTCTGGACTTAACGCTGTTATTGCCCTCACTTTAAATATCATCATACTGATGGGCACTTTAGCCTACTTTAAAGCGGTCCTTACGCTTCCTGGTATTGCAGGAATCATATTGACTATAGGTATGGCAGTCGATGCCAATGTCTTAGTTTTTGAAAGGATAAGAGAGGAGCTTTCTTCAGGTAAGGGTATATTTAGTTCGATTACAGCTGGTTTTTCTCGTGCTTTCAAGACAATTCTGGATGCAAACGTAACCACTATCATCGCCGCTATTTTCCTTTTCCAGTTTGGAACTGGTCCCATTAAAGGATTCGCAGTTACGCTTATTATCGGCATTACGGCAAGCATGTTCACTGCCGTATTTGTTTCCCATTTAATTTTTGACTTATTCCATTCAAAAAGAAAAAAAAGAGATAAATTAAGTATATAAAAATGCAGATATTTAAAAAGCCCACCTTCGATTTTATGAAGTACAAGCTTTTTGCCTTCGGCCTGTCTGGAATCATCATTATAGGTGGGATCATTAATATCACCAAAGGCAAAGGACTGAATGAGGGAATCGATTTTGCCGGTGGCTCGTTGGTCCGGGTGATGTTAAAAAACGAGATTCCTATATATGAAGTCAGAAAATCTTTAAGTGAGGCTGGTTTAGAAAAGAGCCGCATACAGGAAATAGGCGCCAGCAAAAGAGAATATATGATCAGAAGCTTGCAAACTGCAGGAGAGAGCCAAGAAGAAGAAATAGAAGCCCATGAGATCATCGGGAATAAAGTAATAGAAGCTTTAAGACTGCAGGAAGACAAAACAGCTCTTGAAAAGGGTCTTATAGACTTGAACACTATTGATCAGAGGGAATTAACTCTCATTCTTGAAGCTGGTTTTCCCGAAGAAGCATCGGCCATCGTTCAAAATATTCTCTCTTTCAGAATCTCAGAAGGCATTATTCAGGATTATGCCCAACTTCAACAAGAAACAGGAATAGACCAGGAGGTTATTAACACCCTTGAGGGCAAAACATTTCTTGGCAGTTTGGCTGTTCTCAGCAGGGAAACAGTGGGGCCTCAGGTCGGACATGACCTGAGAAAAAAAGCCACTCAAGCAATAGTCTGGGCCCTTATCGGAATGCTCATCTACATAGGGATTCGCTTCAAGTTTGCCTATGGAGTTGCCGCCATCTTAACCTTAGGTCACGATGTCTTAATCACTCTGGGCATCTTCTCTTTGACCAACAGAGAAATAAACCTTCCTGTTATAGCTGCGATGCTAACCATAGTCGGATACTCGTTGAATGATACGATTGTCATCTTCGACAGAGTTAGGGATAATTTAAGAATTATGAGGAAACATGACTTTGAAAGAATTCTTGATACGAGTATTAACCAAACCTTAAGCCGGACTGTGATCACTTCAGGAACAACTTTCTTGACCGTATTAGCTCTTTTTCTATTTGGTGGCGAGGTTATAAATGATTTTGCTTTTACCATGATTATTGGTGTTGTCACAGGAACTTACTCTTCCATCTATCAATCCTGTCCGCTCCTTTTCTTCTGGAATAAAATATTCAAGCCAAAAAAAGGCATGAGAAAATGATTATTTTAGACTTGTCAAAAATGTTTTTTTGATTTATAATTTTTTTTACGACATAATAAATACCTATAAACCGAGGTAAAAAAATGGCTGAAGAAATTAAGCCAAAAGAAAAACCTAAAGAAGAAATCCCTTCTCTTTTCAAGGACTCTTTTATTATCGCAGAAAAAGGAGGCTTGAAAAGAGCCATTGCTCTTCCTACCGCTATTCTCGTTCATGTTTTCCTCGTTGCCGCTATAGTTATTATTCCCCTTCTTAGCACTCAAAATCTGCCCTCAGTAGAAATTTACAGTGCTTTTCTTGCTCCTCCTCCACCACCTCCTCCTCCACCCCCTCCCCCAGCAAAAAAACGCAAAAGCGCAAAAAAAAGAACACGTATCAGACCTGTCCGAGCTCAAACCACAATCGAACCGGGTAAACTCGTCGCTCCTGTGGAAATCCCCGAAGAAATCGCTGAAG
>CAYTBG010000118.1:0-7827 GCA_964435925.1 uncultured Eubacteriales bacterium
ATAATTGTATTTTAGGTTACCGGTGTACCACTCAATTATATAGCGCGGGCTTCCGGCGACTTTAATGACTTCATCTGGGGTCATGCCCAATTCAACATTTTTCACATCGGGCTTGATATTTTCCACATCTGACTTTGTTTTCAATCGCACTTCATAAGATTGGGAATTATTGACTTTTTCCCAATCTGTATTCTCCATCGGAAGCTTGGCGGTTTGCCGGCCCTTTAATTCAGGTTCGCAGCGTTCTCTTTCAAGGGCTTTTTCCAGATTAAGTTTCTTAACTGGCATTGAGGACCTCTTCTGTTAGTGCTGTGAAATCTTTTGCTCCGTTAGATCGAGGTGCATATTCAAAGATAGTTTGGTTTTGAATCCTGGCTTCCCCTATTGACACATTCTTCCGTATCCTCGTCTGGAATACTTTCGATCCCCATTTGTCTCTTGCTACATTATCAATTTCTCCTGAGATGATTGTCCTTCCCTCGTACAGGTTCATCAATATGCCAAAAATATCAATAGGCTTATTTCCTCTGGCTGCAATTTCATCGGACACTTCGATATATCTTTCTGCTCCCATGATGGCATCTATTCCCGGGCTTACGGGTATCAAGAGTTTGTCACAAAATATAAGTGCGGCCCTGTTGATCAGGGTATCGGTTGGGGAAAAATCACAAAATACATAATCGTAATCAAATTCTTGGATAAATGAAATACGCTCCTTGAATTTGAATATCCCAAAGTCGTCTTTGGTTAATTCCCTCTGGGCATCGTAAAGCCGCTTTCGGCCTGAGGTGATGATATCCAGGTTTTTGCGAACTTCAATGATCACGTCCTTGTGGCCATCAATAAGCAGCTCCGAGAGTGTATGCTCTGAGGTAATATTGAAATGGCCTCCGACGTTTCCCTGGGGGTCACAGTCAATAATAAGAACCCTCTTGCCTTTATGGGCAAGGCCAGCCCCGAGGTTTATGGCTGTGGAAGTTTTGCCGACTCCGCCCTTTGACGTAGAAATTGCTATCCTCTTCAATGTTTATTTCCTCCTGCTTCAATTGTCCCGTATCAGCAGTACCATAAGTCAGGGAAAGTGCCAGCGAACGTGTGGATTTGGCTCTGCAATTTTCCTTGATTTTTTATAATTCTTACCTGATCCTGCGCCCATATATGACTTTTCCCTTCTAACCTAAAAAAATATAGCACAGGAAAAATCTAATGTCAAAATGATGAACCTGTTCTCCCCCCTCCCCCTTTTTTTTGAAAATCTTGGTTATCTATTGAAGAAAGTATAAAAAATTATGGGTTTTTTTAGATGCAAAAGAGAAGAGCCATTTCTGCTGTTTCTATCCCTTTCGCCTTTGCTCTTGCCTACGTTGTTCCTTGCGACGTTCCTTCCAAGCACGCCGTTCCTCTCCAGTTCGGCGTTCAGGTCCTGGATATTTTAAAGCATCTCTTTTCTTTTTTTTATCCATACCGCACCCTCCAATTTCAATTAATTTCTTCTAATATCCCATAAAAGTTGTGGCAAATCAAATATAAACTCGGAATTCGTTTATTGAACTTGAGCTAAAAAATAATCAGAGATTTGGATGTTATATTTGTGGGGATCTAAGGATTTTACAATAGTCCTTTTATATTCCATTGTTTCCGGGTCCATTTCTGTTAAATCTACAATTTTGCCGTCAATTTTGTTGCCCATCCTGTCAGTGACAAGTTTCACTTTTGGTCTGAGTAGAAATGCCACTTCCGATTTTGACTCTGTTATAATTCCCAGCTCCCTGGTGTTAAAAACTACAAGAGTTCCAATAGGATAAACTCCTATCATGTTAGCGAAAACTTTGAGCAAACTAGGATCAAATTCTGTTCCGCTTTTCTCTAACATCAGGTTCAGTGCGTCATCGTTAGGTAAGATATTCTTTCTATAAGGTCTTTTAGTGGTTACAGAGTCAAAAAAATCACATATTTTAACGATCTTACTGTAGAGATCGATATGATCTTTTTTCCAGTATCTGGGGTATCCAGATAGGTTTGCCCAGAGATGGTGTTCCAGGGTTACATAAAGGGTTTTTACGGGAAGAAAACTAAGTTCTTTGAGACAGATCAATCTTTCTGCCCCCTTGTAGGTATGCTTTTCCATTATTTCTCTTTCTTTTTTGCTTAATTTACCTTTTTTACCCAGAATCTTTTTAGGAATCTCTAATTTTCCGATATCGTGGAAAAAAGCGCTTACACCCAATTCTAACAGTTCCTCTTTTTCAAGACCTAATCTTTTTCCAAAACAAATGGCCAAAATGCAAACATTAGTTGAGTGATTGAGGGTGTATTCATCATAGTTTTTTATACTGGTTAAGCCGATCATGAAAGATTCATCCTGGCTTATGTGATCGACTATGGATTGGACAAGCCTTCGAGTTGTTTTCAGTCGAAACCTTTTTTCTTTTTTTTCTCTCTCAAAGGCTTCTTTAAGGTGGGTAATGCTTTTGAAAAAGACTTTTTTGGCAGATTTCTTAACTTCCCCCCCTCCTTTCAACGCTGCCAGGTCATAAGGATGGATTTTCTCCAGATATATATGTTTTATTCCTTTCTTTTTTATCTTTGCCTCGAAGTCATCAAAGGGATTTTTTTCTTTTACTTTCACATTCGCAAAATAATATACAAATTGAGCCAGCTCTTCTTGTTCCAATAGATGATCAAAGCCAACTGTTCCTATTTCCTTTTCCCTGAACTCATTAGATAACAGCTTAAAGTAGCTGTAGCTGAGAAAATCAAATTTAACTCTAATAGTGTTAAAAAATAATGAACTTTCACGAAACTCAAACATTGCCTCATTCTCATCTCTTAAAATATTTTTAATAAGAGCGAAAAGAAGATGAACCTGTTTTGTATAGGTGATGTTATTGATTTTAAAGATTTGAGCTGTTCTTAGGGCAGAAGCGAAGCGGACAAATACCGCATCTATGGTTTTAAATAGAGCCTTTTTAGCGGACTCAGCATAATCTATTTTCTCTTTTTTATTGTTTTCTTTCATAGAATTAAGTACTTCGCTTGCTATTAAGGATTTGGTTAGGTTTATCTTTTTTAGCAATTCTCCTCAAGGCGAGATTGCAAGCGTTGCGAATGGTTTTATTTCGTATCTTAGTCCCTTCTTTAATAATATCCATAGCTTCAGGAGTCGCCATCGTTTCCAACGCAGAAACTGCGCAGAGGCGAGTCTCATTCTGCTTAGCCATGGAAAGAATACTCCATTTTTTCAACATGGACCCCAGGAGGGTACTAACTTCACCGTTTTTAGTGCGTGCCAAAAAACTTAGAAGGGCTTTTTTCTCAAGCTTGCTTCTGCTCATGAAATCTTTTTCTTGAGCCAATTGAATGACATGGTTTAATGTAGTTTTATTTCTGCGATATTTTAGGTTCATGGCAGCCCGAGTACGAACTTCTCCGTCCTTATCAGAAAGAAACCTTATTAGAATCTCATTGGTAGTTTTATCTTTAATTTTGCTCATAGCGCGGATAATTTCGAACCTTATGGCCTTATGTTGATATTCAGAAAAAATTATAAGGTAGGGAAGAATTTGTTTTCCGCCGATTCTGCCTAATATGGCAATAACTTCTTTTGTAAGAGAAACTCTATCTTCTCCTGCGATATTAGCAACAGGAGCTATATTCTCTTGGGCAATTTCTTGGAGAAAGGTTGAAGCTTTCTGAAGAAGAAAAGGGTCTTCTGAATGTTCCCAAACATCACCAACAAGGGGAATAGAGTTGGGGCTAAGAAGTGTTAAGTATTGAAAGAAAGAGTCATAATCCTTTATGCGGCCATCCAGAAATAATTTTCTCAACGAAGCTATAAAGCTTTCGTCTTTGGTTTTCTGAAGGATTATCTCCAGTGATTTCTCCTTTTCTTTGGATTGGCCCGGGAGCATATCTTTTAACTCCTGGATGCGGGCTAAAATTAAACTAGCTAAGGCAAAATTCGATTTTTGGACAACTTCCTTATAGCATTGATAAAGAGCGTTTAAAGTAGCTGAAAATTGGTCATGTCTTTCCTCTAAGAAGAGGATTTCAAAAAGTAAATTTACCATCGCCACTATAGAGGAAATTTCTCGATTTTCTAAAAGCATTGACTTTAACTCTGGAGTTTCGCCCTCACAAGCGGCTTCTACATGATAAGGGAGATTAAAGTCTTCCAGATTTTTATCGTCTTCTTCCTCTCCCAGATCAGGATTTAGTTGAAGACCTAAAGCAATGCTTTTTTTATAGAGTTCTATCTTGTCTTCTGGAGTAAGGCTTATTGAGCCTTTTGAAAATTCTTTTATATCAGGAGTGCTTCGTTCTCCCCCTTTTCCAATATCTAAATCAAGAAATTCATCGATGGCGAAATATCGTATATGAGCAAAATCTTTTGCCCAAAGAGAGTTAACAATATCACTGTCTTCCAGGGGGAGGGTAGATTCTTTTTTTATGAGTGCTAAAAAATCTTTCAGCTCACTCTTTTCCAGGCCATCATAAAAAGTTAGCTCTCTCATTCCATCTTTAAAGAAGAAAAAAGGAAGGCTGTTCTGTTTTTCTTCTTCTTGAAAGACGGTTTCTCCCTTGTAGGAAAAACTAAATTCCTCGATGATGACTATTAACTTCTCATATTCATCAAGAAATTCTGTTATCCTCTCATAAAAAGAATCTATAGATTTATTAACAGAAGGATTATCAGATGGGAAAATCTTTATCGAAGTGGATGCTGAATCAAAGTATTTAAGGACTCCCGTTGCCTTATTCACTTCATCAGGATCAGGCGGGTCCTTTAATTTTCTCTTATTTTTTAATTTTAGGGAGTCCATCGGCGACGATTTTTTTTGCATAAATTGGATGCAAATATAGTAATTAGAAAAGGCTTACGGATTCAATACTCTAAACAGGTGAATCCATGGATGATTTTTAATCTTTTCTCCTCACCTTCTTAGAGGAGAGAAATTTCACCCCACTGAACATAAATTATAGAGTTAAAAGGACAGTTCTGATATGAGTGCCCTTTAACTTGCCTGAAATGGTGAGAGAAAATCATCCTTTTAGGTGAGAAAAAGAAGAAAAAAATCATTCCAGAAATCATCTCAAAAGGCTATTTACGTCATAGGGAGATTTTTATTAATTTTAACTTGACACAATATGGAAGCTCTGACCGGGCTTTCTGGCGGAAATGATTGATTACTTAAGAAATTTCAAATATCATTTGAAAATAAATTTGACTATTTTCTTGGTAATGATTATTTTATTATCAAATGAACAGAGGGGAAATTAGGCTATGAATTGTCCTCAATGTGCTTTTGAAAATCCTGATGATAGCCGGTATTGCAGCAGATGTGGTAACAAGATCTCACCTTCAGGGAAAATCGCTTTTACTAAAGAAGCTCTTCAGGCCATAACGAGCGAATTTAAAATTGGCAGCATATTTGCGGGGAGATACCTGATCATTGAAGAACTGGGGAAAGGGGGAATGGGCAGTGTCTATAAAGTACTGGATAAAGAGGTGGATGAGAAGATAGCTTTAAAACTCTTGAATCCTGAAGTTGCAGCTAATGAAAAAACAATTATGCGCTTTCGGAACGAGCTTAAAACTGCCCGCAAGATATCCCACAAGAATGTTTGTCGGATATTCGACCTCAGCAAAGGGCAGGGAATCTATTACATAACCATGGAATATGTGTCTGGCGATGATTTAAAGCACGTGGTCAGAATGATGGGGCAATTAGGTATAGGCAAAGCTTTGTTCATAGCCAAGCAAATATGCGAGGGATTGATTCAAGCACACAAGAAAGGAATTGTGCACAGGGATTTAAAGCCTCAAAACATCATGTTAGACAGGGATGGTAATGCTCGGATTATGGACTTTGGGATAGCCCGTTCCCTCGAGACAAAAGGGGTAACAGATACAGGAATGATGATTGGAACCCCTGAGTATATGTCTCCTGAGCAGGTAGAGGGGAAGGAGGCAGACTGTCGATCGGACATTTATTCTTTAGGAGTGATTATCTATGAGATGATGACAGGGAAAATACCTTTTGATGGCGAGACTGTCTTAAGCGTTGCCTTGAAGCATAAAAATGAATTACCTCGAGAACCAATAGAGCTAAATAATAAGATTCCTGAAGCTCTCAGCCGAGTGATACTGAAATGCATGGAAAAAGCTGGAGAGAAGAGATATCAAACAGTAAAGGAACTTCTTTCTGAACTGAACAGGATTGAGAAAGATATGCCTACTTCAGAGAGGTTTATACCTATTGAAGAGCCCGAAAAGGGAACATTTGAGGAAGTTGAAGAAGAAGAATTAGAGGAAATTGAACTAAAAAAATCCATTGCTGTGCTTCCGTTCGCGGACCTGAGCCTCCAGAAGGACCAAGAATATTTTTGTGATGGTTTGGCGGAGGAAATAATAAACGCATTGACTGGAATCGAGAAACTTCGGGTTGTTGCTCGTAACTCCTCTTTCTCATTCAAGGAAGGGGATGTAAAGACGCGTAAGATTGGCAGGACACTGTATGTAGAGACTTTGCTTGATAGCAGAGTAAGAAAAGCGGACAGCAAGCTCCAAATCACAGCTCAGCTTATCAAAGTTTCAGATGGCTCCAATCTCTGGTCAAAGAAGTACGAACGTGAGTTGGCCGATGTGTTCGCCATTCAGGATGAAATACTCCTGGAAATTATAGAGAAGCTTGAGGTCAAGCTGAATGAAAAAGAGAAGAAACTCCTCCTGAAGCATCATCCGGAAGATTTGGAGGCTTATGATCTGTATCTGAGAGGCCGCAGCTTCTTGAACAGGGAAATTGGCAACGTGATGGAGAAAGCTCTTCTGTATTTCAAGGAGGCAATTAAAAGAGTCCCGGACTATGCGCAGGCCTACGCGGGGATGGCACTCTCTTATATTCGCCAGGGTTTATGGGATTATATGCCCCCAAAAGATGTATATCCGAAAGCAAAGAAAGCAGCAGAGAAAGCAATCAAGATTGACGAAACGCTCGCCGAAGCTCACTACTCTCTGGGAGTAGTTAAAATGTTATATGATTGGGACTGGGAGGGTGCTGAGAAAGAGCTAAATCAAGCAATCGGGCTTTGCCCCAACTATGCGGAAGCCCACGATGGATATGCCGCATATTTGAGTGCAACAGGGAAGCAGAATGAAGCTATCGCCGAAGCCGAGAAAGCAGTTGATCTTGATCCGCTCTCGTGGTATTTGAACTCGAACCTTGGTATGTATTTACTAAGAGCAAAAAGACTGGAAGATGCTAAAGAACGGTTCCGGAAGATACTCGATATTGGAACAGTCCATCCCCACATGCATCGGATGATGGGGCAGGTTTATTTGCTTGATTCAAAATATGATGTAGGTCTTGCAGATATTAAAAAGGCTCTGGATATGTCAGGAAACAACCCAATGATATTAGGAGGGTTGGGATGGGGCTATGCGGTGGCTGGCCGAAAAGCGGAGGCGCAGAAAGTGCTTGAAGAGTTGAAAAAGAGGTCAGAAGGAGAGTACATCAGGCCGTATTACTTTGCCCAAATCTATAGCGGTCTTGGGGAGAAGGATCTGGCCTTTAAATGGCTCGTGAAAGCCTACGAGCAGAGTGATATATCTTTAGCCACCATACTTGTAGATGAAACCCTCGATAATCTACGCTCAGACTCCAGATTCAATCTCATCCTCAAGAAAATGAAATTGGTGTGAGATTGAAGTCAAGCTTTAATTCTTAATAACAAATAATATTTTAATTTTTCTTATGTAGGGGTTCTTTTCTTGTAGGGGCTTGATTCATCAAGCCCACCGTGCGCCCGAAAGCGCACATCATCAGG
>CAYTBG010000119.1:0-7822 GCA_964435925.1 uncultured Eubacteriales bacterium
GCAAATATTTCTATTCCCTTTTTTGCCAGTTCTTCTGTCAGAACAAGAGGAGGAAGGAATCTGACCACGTTTGAATAATGGCCTCCTATCTCTACGAGGAGCCCATGCTGGTGGCAGATTGTCCTCACTTTCTGAGCAAGGTCAGGAACTGGCTCCTTTGATGCTTTATCCTTGACAAGTTCTATGCCATGCATGAGACCCCTTCCTCGGACTTCTCCTACGATTGACGAATCTTTCTCAATTTTTTTAAGCCAGGAGAGCATCTTTTCACCAAGATTGAAGGAGTGTTCGGCAAGATTATTTTCAATCATGAAACGGAGTGCTGCTGTTCCGGCGGTGTAAGCAATAACATTTCCCCGAAAGGTGCCAATATGTTTGCCTGCAGGCAATGTATCAAGTTTTTCTTTGTAGGCAATACAGGAAATAGGAAAGCCCAAGCCTCCTAATCCCTTACTCAAAGTGATTATGTCAGGCACTATTCCGCTGTGCTCAAAGGCAAACATCTTTCCTGTTCGACCCAAACCCGCCTGGATTTCGTCGACTATCATAATGATTTCGTTTTTATCGCAGGTCTTGCGAATCCCGGTGATAAACTTCTCTGGAGGGACGATGGAACCTCCTTCACCTTGAATGGCCTCAACGATAATAGCCGCTGGTTTCCCCACTCCTGAATGAGGGTCCTCAAGAACGTGCTCTATGTATTTCACGCAATCAAGGTCACACGACTCAGAGGTCTTTCCGAATGCGCAGCGGTAGCAGTAAGCATAGGGTGCAAAATGAACCTCGGGAATGAGCGGAAGAAAATCTTCTTTGAAGCTCAAGCCGCTTGAAAGAGAAAGAGCACCTGAACTCATCCCGTGGTAGGCTCCTTCGAAAGATATCAGGGGATGACGGTGTGTATTATACCTGGCAAGCTTCACGGACGCTTCAACCGCATCAGACCCAGTAGGGCCTCCGAAGAAAACTTTTTTTAACGGATCAGGAAAGAGCGAAAACAAGGTATCTATGAGTGCTTTCCGTGGTTCACTCGGAAAGTCGAGGGAATGAGTGAGGCGAGAGAGCTGCTTTGAAACATCCTCTAACACCTTTGGATTGGAATGCCCGACATTCATCACTCCTGCCCCTCCGAAAAAATCAATGTAGACATTTCCGTCGACGTCCTCTACAGTAGCCCCTCGAGCAGTGCTCAAAGCCATGGGCATTCCCTGGGGATATGAAACAGCAGAACCCTCGTGAGCTGACTGAAAATTGAGGTACTCCTTAGATCGAGGACCCGGGGGTTGGGTCTTTATCAAGGGTGCTTCAGGGAAGGAAAGGCTCTTAAAATCCATCTTAGTTCTCCTAAAAGGTTTGACCTGCTTCTTTCTTTAATATCTTGAATAACAGGACTTGTCAAATTTCAGTCTCCACAGTCTGATTCAGGTATGAAGTGATGTCACTAGCATAAATAGGAGCAGATCACAATTTCGTTCGCAAAAAGATTTATTTCCAAGGTCCTGGGGCCTTCCATTTCTTTTGAAAAGATTTCTGGTCGACAATTGCCGATGACACAGGGACAAGAAATGACTTTATTTCTGTCAAAACTTCATAGAATGAATGAGGCGTACTAGCCAAGACGGTCTTTCTCAAGAAAGCTCTCCACTGTGTCTCTCTTGTTTGATCTTCAGAAAATGATTTCTTGAAGACTGAGGGCTGATCAGGTATTTCCGTCTTCCTAATTTTAAAAGTTTTCCTGATCGCTTCAGCCAGAACATAACCATTGAAATCGAATTGCTTCGAAAGAAGCCAAATATCATAGAAGTCTTTCAGGCGGCTATTAAGCTCGCCAAGTTTTATCATGGCCTGAAATTTCTCTGCTATCATGCTTTCTTGGGTATATCCTTTAAGGGTTGGAGCTGGAAAGTCTAGAATTGTAGGGTATTTCACATCTAGTTCAGACGGGAACACCACATCTCCAAATCCCACGTCAAGTTGAAGCACAACACGACTTTTTCTGAGGTTGCCTCTAACAAACACGCGGATTCCTTCATAAACTGCATCTTCGATGATCGGATTACAAGTCACACTGTCAGGATCAAAACTCATGCCATCCTTTTCATCCGTCTGATTGCAAGTATCCCTCATTACTGCAATCATTGCCTCTACACTGTTTTCAAGCTTACCCAGCAAATCAATATCCTTGGTAGTACGAGTAGCTTGGATGTTCCAAGCTGTGAACATAAGCGCACCTTTTAGGACAAACTTCTGGACATGAGGAGTTTTAGATAATCTATATATGAAACGTTCCATAGAAAAATATTGAAAAAGCTCGTTGAAAGGACGGCCTAATTCGCGTGCTTTGTTGAGAAGGCGTTGGTGTACTGAGGTGGAAATGTCTTGCGTGTTCTTTTTTATCACAGGAGTGCTTCAAGATAGGGGCGCATGATTTTAGTCACTCGACATATTGTGGCAAAGTACATTATTTCATCTACCTTTATGTCCCTTCGATCGCGATATAGCTTGAGAGCTTCTATAGCAGTGTCGAGACCGATTGTGTTTCTAAATTTAAAACAATCAGCAAGGGTTTTTTCAGGACTATAAACCTTGATCTCCGCCTTATCAATTCTGTGGGTTTGAATACCCTCGGTGAAGGCCATGTTAGAGAAACGAAAAGTTCGAATTGGAGGATATTCCAGCCTTGGCTCCTCGGCGCCAAATGAAAGGGCGATATGAATTTCATGGGGGATATGAGTTGTTATATCGTGGAATGAGAGTGCAGAGAGTAGACAGATCACACCTTTGGGGATTCTTTTTGCAACCAGTATGAAATCAGGATTACTGAGTGGGGGACTATCGGTCAGGCGATATACGCCACGACTTATTCTCTCAAGTTTACCATTTTTAACAAGAGCGTATAGAGTGCTACGATGGATTCCTGCCTTCAGGATTTCTGCTGTTTTAAGAACGCCGCCTTTCTGTTTGAAGATAGAAAAAGCCCTTTGAAATCTGTCTGAGTCCCTACTTTTGTTCTGAGTCATTTTTGACAAATTTACCTATATTTATTTATATCTATAGGTATTTTTGTCATTATTTTGTTTAATGTCAAGAAAAACTAATATTTTTTCCTTTTAAAACATGTGATGAGCGTCGATTACGAATCAGAAAGCCGTAAGTTCGAATCCTGCCGGGCGTACCAGGGTACATCTTTGTTTTTCGCGAATTAAGAAGAAAGATTTGTTATCAGTTACTTTGACTTTCTACCAAAACAAAGTCATTATCAGCTGATAGCGCTGACAAGAGTTTGCTAAATTTTTCGGCATAATATCCTCAGCAAGACATTGCAATTTGTTTGATGGAATAATAAAATTTAAGGGCACAAATTTGTCACAATTTGAGTTGATACGTAGATATTATCTTCCGTAAGTCATTGATTCTAAACATGGTGCGCCTGTAGCTCAGGGGATAGAGCGACGGATTCCGGATCCGTAGGTCGCAGGTTCGATTCCTGTCAGGCGCCCCAGCTTTTCCCTCCCTTTGTTGTTTTAATTATCAGCAATTTACAGAAGAGTTTTTTAAATTAGCATTTCAATTATTTTCAGCCAAACTCATCAAAATTCAACAAAAAAAATCCGCCATGAAGTTGGCACTTCTTATTATAGAGCCCTAGGTAAAACTCATTGAACTGCCTGGTCATTTATGTTAGATATACGTGTTCTTAAAATCAAAATGAAAAAAATTCTCTTCGCTCTAATAATTTTTTTAATATCTTCTCTTCCGGTCTTTAGTCAGGAGGAAACCAAAGAGACTCTTGGTCTTAAAATAGACGAATCCATCAAAGTGGATGGCTTTTTGACCGAGTCAGCGTGGGAGAAGGCTCCAGAAACAGGCGATTTTATTCAATTTGAACCAGAGAGGGGAAAACCTGCATCGCTAAAAACCGTAGTAAAAATCCTTTACGATGAGAGTTTCATTTATTTTGGATTTCTCTGTTACGATCCCCAGCCCGAGAAAATTGCAGCTCGAATCACAAAAAGAGATGAAGAGCTACACGACGATGATGCTGTTGCAGTTTTTCTTGATACTTTTTATGACAGAAGAAACTGCTATTTTTTCTTAACTAATCTGTTAGGAACTCAGCTTGATGGCCGGATAACGGAAAATGGCAAAACTAGGGAAAAAACGTGGGACGGAATCTGGAAATCCGCAGGCCAGAAGACTGATTTTGGCTGGAGTGCAGAGATTGCCATTGACTTGAGTTGTATAAAGTATGAACCAGGAAAGAATAGAACCTGGGGCCTAAATTTAGGTAGACCCATACCACGCGTTCTTGAAAAGAGTTTTTGGGTCGGTCCTCTCGAATCTCCGCAAAAAGTCTCTCAGTATGGCGTATTAAAAGGGCTTGACCTTAGAAAAGCTGAGAAAAGAGCTCAAATAATTCCTCATATTATCTCCAAGCTTGAAGAAGGGGAAGAATCAGAATTGGAAGGTGGGATTGATGCCCGTTATGCTTTCAGTCAGATGGTCTCAGGCAATTTAACCATTAATCCTGACTTTGCGACAGTGGAAGCTGACCAGGAAGAGATCAATTTAACTCGTTTTGAAATCAGTCTTCAAGAGAAGAGAAACTTTTTCTTGGAAGGGTCAGAAATTTATCAACAGCGAATTCGCCTTTTTTATTCCAGAAGAATTTCCGATATCTATGGTGGAGTCAAATTTTACGGAAAGTCAGGAGGATATGAGTTTTCAGGCTTAAGTGCTCAAACGAAAAAAGACCAGTTGGATGGTGAAGACTCAGCTAATTTTACGGTGTTTCGCCTGAAAAAAGATGTCATGAAGTCTTCAACGATCGGATTCCTGGCTGCTAATAAACTGATCGAAGGAAAAAACAAAGGAAGCGCCGGCATAGATACTTCTCTCTATTTCACAGATACATTTAAATTTACTGGTCAATTTGCATTAGGCTACGGTGACTACAACAATAATAACATTGCTTTTTTCCTCCGGCCGAGCTACGATTCAGCCACTTTTCATATCCATCTGCGTTACACTCAATTAGGAAGGCGCTTCAGGGACAATGCCAACGAAGTGGGTTTTATCAGGGACGACAACCGTCATGAGCTGGATTCTGCTGTAAGTAAGACTTTCTGGCTAAAGAGATGGGGCTTTGACCGGATAAAATACTTTTCTAACTATAATATTTACTGGGGATTGGACAGAAATTTACGAAGCTGGCAGATAGATCAAGAACTCTCCCTGGATTTACAAAATAAATTTTCCTTAAATATAGATCACACTAGTGAATTTAAGGCTCAAGATGACGAGCGTTTCGAAAAAGATTTCAGAAATTATGAAACAGAATTTGAGCTGGGATATAACACTAGAGAATGGCAGCACGCCCAAATTTCTTATAGCTTCGGCAGGATTTTCGATTTAAAGTTCCACCTGATTGAAGGTGGACTAAATTATAAAATATCCCAGGATTTTTCCTTCCAGTATTCTTTGGAACGCCTGACGCTTGAGCCTGATCCAGAGGGAGAAAGCACCTGGATTCATGTAATCAGAGCGACAAATTACTTCACAAATGACCTCTTTGTTAAAGTCTTCTACCAAATAAATTCTGCTATTGATAAAAAAAATATTCAGGTGCTGTTTGTCTACCGTTTTCAGCCTCCGTTTGGTTTCATTCAACTGGCTTACCAGAAGGGAACAGCCAGGTTTGGAGAAAGAGGGACACAAGGTCATACTCTGTTCCTGAAAATAGCCTACATGTTTTAGAATAGCTTGTACGTTTTTAAACAGTGTAGGTGTTTCCTTCATCAAGCCCCTACGTTAAAAAAAGGTGGATTTTATAAATTAAATCTCCACATTAATAGGTATTAAAATGGGGCCTGGCCCCATTTTAATACCTATTAATATTTTGTTGTTTAGATGAGAAGAAGATATTATAATAGTCCATCCTTTGGAACAGGAAGCAATCAAAAAAATGCTTCTTTAAAAAAAAATTGCAGAAAATTCCATTCCTTAAGGTTAAAGAATTGAAACAGCGCCTTTAAAAGAATCCAAAAAGGAGGGATAAACCCCGATGGATAAAAAAGAAATTCTGGAAAAGATAGCCACAAGATTACGGATTCACTCGGTAAAGATGACCACAAAGGCTGGGTCAGGTCACCCGACGACCTGTCTATCCATGGCCGATTTGTTGGCGTGCTTATTCTTTGATGAAATGAAGTATGATCCTAAAGATCCAGATAATTGGGCAAACGACGAACTTGTTCTTTCAAAAGGTCATGCTGCTCCTATCTTATGGGCGGCTTATGCAGAAGCAGGGATCATCCCTGAGAAAAACTTGATGAGTTTAAGAGAGATAACAAGCCCCCTTGAGGGTCATCCCACGCCGAGGATGAAATGGGTAAAATCGGCAACCGGGTCCCTTGGACAAGGACTTTCAGTCGGAGTCGGAATGGCTCTCGTCATGAAACTGGGGAAATCGCCTGGAAGAGTTTACGTTTTTTCGGGCGATGCTGAATGCGCAGAAGGTTCGGTCTGGGAGGCTGTTAACATGGCTTTCCTTCACAAACTCCGTAACCTTTGTATGATTGTGGATATAAACAGATTAGGCCAGTCAGGGGGAACAATGCACGGGCACGATATCAAAGCGTATGAGAAAAAATTTAAGGCCTTTGGTTGGGATGTGATTACTGTTGATGGGCATAAGATTAATGAGATTTTGGAGGCTTTTAAGAAAGCAAGAGAAAATGTGATGCCCACCGCGATATTGGCTAAGACGATTAAAGGCAAAGGAATTTCTTTTGTTGAAAATAAGAACGGCTGGCATGGGAAGCCCTTAATGGGAGAAGACTCGAAAAGAGCTCTTGAGGAGTTGGGTCCCATGCCTTCAATCGATGCCAAAAAATACGTTCGTAAGCCGAAAAAAACGCAAAACCATCAAGGCACCAAAAGATATAATTTCAAAAGGACTGTTTACAAGGACAAAACTGCCACCAGACGTGCTTATGGTAATGCTCTTTTAAATCTTGGCAAAATAAACGAGACTGTTGTGGCGATTGATGGAGACGTGAAAAATTCTACTTATGCTGAAGATTTTTTTGAATCTTTTCCCAAAAGATCATTCCAGTCATACATTGCCGAGCAAAACATGGTCGGCATGAGCATCGGCATGTCTGCAAAGGGCTATCTTCCTTTCCTGGCTACTTTTTCAGCATTCCTAGCCAGAGCCCATGACCAGATAAGGATGTCTGCCTATTCCTTTTCAAATATTAAGTTTGCTGGCTCCCATTCTGGTGTAAGCATTGGAGCGGACGGGCCTTCACAGATGGGGTTGGAGGATTTGAGCATCTTCAGACCAATTCCGGGCTGTGCTGTGCTTTATCCCTGCGATGCTTATTCAACAGAGGCTTGTGTTGAATCTATGGCCAAACATAAAGGTCTTGCCTATATAAGAACTACCCGTCCCGCCACCCCTCTCATCTATGGCAAGGATGAAAAATTTCCTATAGGAGGTTCAAAAGTTCTCAGAAAAAGCCAAAGTGATGTAGCAATGGTCATTGGGGCAGGACTAACAGTGCACGAAGCATTAAAGGCGTATGATGAGCTAAAGGGTGAGAGAATTTCAGTCCGCATTATTGATGCTTATTCAGTTGAGCCGATAGATAAAGATAATCTTTTAAAAGAAGTCGAAAAAGCAGAAAAAAAAGTTGTCGTTGTCGAGGATCATTTTCAAAACGGTGGCCTGGGAGATGCCGTAGCCCAAGCATTAAGCGGGAAAGCAGAGATCATTCATCTTGCGGTGAAAGATCTGCCGCGTTCTGGCAAACCCGAGGAA
>CAYTBG010000120.1:0-7798 GCA_964435925.1 uncultured Eubacteriales bacterium
ACCGAACGGATATAAAAATGATTTGTAGGGGCTTGATTTATCAAGCCCACCTTATTTATGTAAGAATTTTATTCATAATATAAGGAGATTGTTCATTAGAGAGCTTATTGTTACGGGTTTGTTTGCTGTCCTTATCGTTATATATTTTTTTGCAGAGCGTTTTATTCTTAATAAGGACGTGCGAAGCATCCCCCTCAGAATTTGTGTTACCGGGACAAGGGGAAAATCGAGCGTCACAAGACTCATAGCTGCTTCATTGCGAGAGGCAGGTTTCGCTGTGCTGGCCAGAACTACAGGCTCAAAACCTGTCATCATCTTTCCAGATGGGGAAGAAAAAGAGATCAAACGCAGAGGTTCTCCCTCTATTCTGGAAGGAAAGAAGATCCTGAGAAAAGGAGCAGAGCATCAAGCTCAGGCTCTTGTTTTGGAATTGATGAGTATCCATCCTGAGTGCGGTTACTATGAGTCAGTTCAGATGTTTAAGCCTCATATTCTGGTCATAACTAATGTCCGTTTTGATCATTTAGCTCAAATGGGAAATTCAAAGGAGGATATAGCTCGTTGTTTTGCCTCCAGCATTCCAGAAAACGGCACTGTCTTTGTCCCCCAAGGGGAATTTTTTCCCGTATTCAAAAAGGTGGCAGAAAGAATGAGCTCTCCGATCATCCAGATTCCTGGAGATTCGTTTGCGGAATATTTCCAGTCAAAGAATAATCTTCCCTCCTTTGAGCTGGAAGAAAATATTCGGCTGTCTATGGGTGTGGCTGAGTTCCTGGGAATAGATAAGAAAGTTGCTCTTCAAGGCATGATTAAAGCTCGACCAGATTTTGGAAGCCTCAAGACCTGGACCGTAGATTTAGGTTCACCTCCTCGATGCTGGCACCTTGTCAGCTGTTTTGCTGCCAATGACCCGGAATCTACACAATTTGTTTTATCTGGATTCCTAGAAAAAAAGCTTTTCAACGGAAAAAAAATCATTGGACTTCTCAATCTCAGGCGAGACAGAGGAGACAGAACCTTCCAGTGGCTGAAAGCTCTAAAAGAAGGAGCTTTTCCTGAGATTCGAAAGTTCTTCTTCATCGGAGACCATGCCCATGTCCTCAAGAGAAGGCTGAAATTGTCTGAGGAAACAGAGCTATGTGTCTCTAAGCCACATGCCCCTCAGAAAATCATGGAAGAAATTTCTGATACAGTGAAGGAAGAAGCTGTATTGGTCGGGATGGGTAATATGGGAGGTGCAGGGAAAGAGCTTGTCGAGTATTGGGAGAATATTGGAAAGCCCTATGTCTTTTGAGACGCTTTTTATCGGACTAATCGTTGCCGTCATCTATGTGGAAATCATGGATATCTATCCGGGCGGGATTATAGTTCCTGCTTATGTGGCTCTTTATCTTGACGAGCCGCTAAGAGTCCTGGCTACGATTCTCATCGCTCTCTTGAGCCTTTATACTTATAGAATTTTGTCGCGCTTTCTTATCCTTTTTGGGAAGAGAAGATTTGTGATGCTTGTTCTTCTTGGAGGAGTTTGGGCTCAGCTCTGGTTTCTTCTCCTGCCCAATTTTTTTGCCGATCCTTTAGGACTCAGGGCCATCGGCTGGATCATTCCCGGGCTTCTGGCCAACAACCTTGAGAAACAGAAAATTGTACCGACTTTGGCCTCTATGTTTATCGTCGCTATCATCACCTATTTTCTTGTTAGCCTTATTGGTGTTGTTTTTTAGGGGTCAGGTCTTGATTTTTGATATAGCCTAATAAAATGGTGAAAGGGTTGAGCAGGAAGCAAAATATTATTGAGGCAAGAGACAATCAATAAATCATGACAAAATTGTTTTTTAGTCGAAAGAAAAATATCCCTAAAGAAGATACTGGAAGAAATCAGGGAGTTATCCTTGTCCTTTTTGCTCTGAGCATTCTGTTTTTTGTGCTGGCCAAGTCTTTTCCTTCAAGGGAAGCGGATAAGCTCAAAGGAGAAATGATCAGGGCTTCTGAAATTATGGCCGAAGCTGTGAATATTATAAGAGAATGCCGCGGGGAAAAAGGCCTTATTCTCGATAAAAACACAGATCTAAACCAGACAGGGCTCATAGGTCTGGAGTTTTCTCCGATAACCACATCCCTCGGGAGCCTTGAAGCTAAAAGAACCACCACCAATCCCAATTTTGCCGCTCTTATTGTTTTCCTTCTGAAAGAAGCGAAGATAGAGAGCGGAGATACGATTGCTGCGGGAGCTTCCAGCTCTTTTCCTGCCTTGATCGTGGCCGTTCTTTCAGCGGCAAAAGCCATGAATCTGAAGCCCATCGTGCTCAATTCTTTAGGAGCTTCTCAATGGGGTGCCAACAATCCTGATTTTAACTGGCTTGACATGCAAAACTGCCTCCTGGACGCAGGGATATTCGACACCAAACCGATTGGCCTCTCTTTAGGGGGCGCGAGAGATGATGGCGCAGATATGAGTCCTGAGGGCCGCTCCTTCCTGATGACTGAGATAAGAGAAAGCGGAAATTTTTTTCTTCATGAGCCTGACCTTACAAGAAATGTGGAGGCCAGAATGCACCTCTATGAAGAAAAAGCAGGAGAGAGCAAAATCAAAGCCTTTATCAATATCGGGGGAAGCTGGGCAAATATGGGAGAGAATTCAAAGATTTTAAAATTGAAACCAGGCCTGGTTAAAATTAAACAATTTCCTCCACCCGAAAAAAGAGGAGTTCTCTATGATATGGCCGCCCGCAAGATCCCGGTTATTCACCTCCTCTACATCAAGGGTCTTGTCGAGCGCTACGGGCTTTCGTGGGATCCCATTCCCCTCCCTCAGTCCGGGAAGGGAAAGATTTATCAGCTAGTTGGCAAAAGACAAACCTCGTTTCTTCTTTTTACAGCTGCCTACTTTTTACTGGTCATATTTGTTATGGTATTCCGGAATAAACTGGGTAAAAGATGAATGCTTTAAGGATGAATAAGTAATGACAATTAAGGTCAATTATTGCGTTCTTATTAGTTAATCTATTAGGAAGGTGTATCTTTGAACTTTTCCGAAGCAGGTTCTCCACCTATTCCCCAGTGCGTTTTTTGGATTTCATGAACAATTACTTCCACCGCATGCGCAGGGACGCCCAAATTTACAAAGACTTTGGTAATATCTCGTATTGCGATTTTAACTTTTTTTTGTCCAAAGCCCTCCCAAACATTTACATGAACAATCGGCATTTTTTAATCCTCCTTTAAAATTGGCTATTCTCTCTAGAGAGATTAGCTATTTATTTTTTATCTTTGTTTTGCCGTAGCCCACAGCATCCAGCCATTCCTCCGGGTAGCCGGGTGCACTTCTTCCTTCTGGAACATTGATATAGCCGTCGTTGTACTTAACTATAAGGTAATCAGCCAGAGCCCACCAATCGTTAACTACTCGTTGGGCTGTCTCATTGGAATATTTCGTCAGGTATTCCCGGCATGCTGCTGGATTTTCTTTGTACAGGTTTTCCGCCCGGGCTTCTACAGAAGCTTGAAGGTTGAAAAAACTATTCTCGAAATCTGAGTAAGCTTTCCTGATGTCTTCACTCATCTGAGAAAATCTTAAGTTAGACCAGTTGGAAACAAAGTCAAAAGCCCACCAGGCAGATTTTCTATCGAACACATCCCTTCTTCCGATCTGATAGGATTCAGGAACAGTAGTGATACCGCAATAAAAGGGAACAAAACAGCTTGTTTTTGCATCGTCCTCCGCGAACCAGGCAAGACCTCCCATCCAATCAGGAAGCCAGTCTCTGACTTGTAAGACAATACAATAAGAACAGCGGAAGATGGAAATAGGTCGTTCCCAGCCTATATAACCTTTGGGAGGTCTAGTTCGTGTGGAAAAACGATTAGGATTATTAAAAGGTCCCGCCGCCAGGCCATTACTCAGGTCATGTTCTGTCCCCTGGTAGAAGTCTCTGTGGAGAGCCATCAGAATCTGCTTGGTGACTTTTTTCTCAGGCTTCACGGAGAAAGGATATCTCACAGACCAAGGGTCAAGTTTCAATCCTGTAGCAAGCGTGCTGAGGACTCTCCATTCCCTCCTTCTACAGCCGATAGAGTTGCTGGGTGCATAAACTTCGTAGAATTTAAAAGGCTTGTCCGACTTTGGATCATACCATCCCATTTCTTCTCCCAGCGTGAAGACATTCTCAGAAGCCATGAAATTATCAGTATCCTCGATGTTAATTTCACCAATCCGGCTGCGGTTGGCACTCAAGGAGACTTCGCCCTCCGGAATCCTTCTGGCTGCCCAGACAGCTCCAATCTCCAAAGGTCCAGCTCCCATGATCTCAAAGAGCCAGGCTTCTTTGGTATCGATAAAAGTCAGACACTCTCCAGAATCGCCGTAGCCATACTTTTTAACAAGTTCCCCTATCATTTTTATTGCTTTCCGCGCAGTAGAAGTTCGTTCAAGGACGATTCTTTGCAGAGCCATTATGTCAAGTTTTCCCTCTGGATTATACAGCTCTCTCCTCCCTCCAAAAGTTGTCTCTCCGATACCAAGCTGCTTTTCGTTCATGAATGGATAGGCAACGTCAAAACGACTGAAAGTCTGTTTAACTTCAGGAATTTCGCCGACTTTGATAGCCTGTCTTCTCTCAGCGCCTCGTCCGCCTCCTCTGTAGACAGGACGCATTTCTCCGGGCTTGGAGCTTTTCCCCGGAACAATATTGAGCCGGAACTCCCAGCCACCGTCGCAGGCATGGGTTGTCATGACTGAGCCATCAGCAGAGGCTTTTTTGGAGACAACTACAGAAGTGCAGTTATCAAATTCGAGCCAGGAATCATCTTCCTGTTCTAGAGTGCTCTTTTTTCCCGAAGGGATAAGCACGGAAAGTAAGAATAAAAAAAGGATTAAAACAGCGAAAAATATTCCTTTGTGTTTCACTTTTTATCTCCTTCTCATTTTTTAATTATTTTTCATTTTTTTTATTATCCATGATGAGGGCATCGACTGCAAATAAAAAAAAGGGACTGGTGTACCAGCTCAATAATTCGGTAAAACTTTTATAACTTCATTGCGAGCGGAGCGAAGCAATCTCATAGAGTGAGATGTGTTTAAAAATGGGGCCTGGCCCCATTTTTCTTTTTTTGGCTAATGTTATTCATAGTAAATTCTCTTTGAGTCAGCCTTGACTGGATCGTGAAGGAAATTGCCTATTCCTTTTTCGATGACCTCATCATAGCGAGGTACCCCTTTTACTATCACAGATTTGCCGGGATTCTCTTCAGACCAGAGCTCTAATATCTGAAGTATGGTTGAACAATGCCGGCCGACCCGCACATCAATAGGCCATCCATTCTCGTCCATTTTCTCAAAAAGCAGGCCATGTTTTCCAGCCTTGACCACAAATTCATCTTTTCCTTCGAGTAGAAGTTTTCTATCTGTTCGCCCTCGTGTTGCATCCAAAAAAGGCTCAGGAGCCTCCAGGAGCAGAGATATGGCCTGGGTGTGGTCGCCGATTTCACGGTGAGATAAGCCATGCAAGGCTGGGGGAGAATATTCCATGCCGATGCTGAATCCTTCTGTGCCTGATATCATCATGGACGCTAGGGCAGCCAGGTCCTGCCCTTTCTCGTGAGCAACAATGGTGCTTATAACCGGATATTGCAGCTCTGCCTCGTGGAGATCGATGACGATATCCACCTGCTCTTTTCGGATGAGTTGGATAAGGGCATAGCAGGTTTTTTCCGTAAGAGTGCCTTTGGCCCGGCCTGGCCATGTTCTGTTTAGATTCCGGATATCGACATAAGCCAGTTCCTGTCGGCTTGGATAATGAATATAGGCTTCAGGATCGGGCCATTGGTCAAGAGGATTTGACCAGCGGTCTCCCATGCGGAATTTTTGTCCTCCCCACATGGTTGGAATTGTGAAATCCGGTGGATAGCCACCGCCCAAACGCGTAACTGTGGTGGCGCTTCTATTAGCGGAGTTAATCACCAAAAGCCTTCCCTGATCGACCTCTGCATTTTCTGCGAAAATCCAGGTTGTAAGGCGGGAACCAGGCTCTTCAGGATGAGTTCCCCCTAAGATGAGGATTGTGCCTCCAGGTTTCGCTCCTTCTAAAACATAGACATATGAATCGTTTATGGTTCCTTTGATGCCCCGGAAATAATCGCTCAATTTTTTTACCTGAGTTACGCCCCGGCTCAGGACAACAGGCTCTTTGAGGTGCCGGCTTTCATAAAAGCTTACACCAGCAAAAACCATGAGAACCAGGCCCAAAGTAATAAGGATAAATTTTCGTAGATAGAGCCAATTAAAAGGCATGATTTTCCTCTATTTAAGCCGAAACAATCTTAAGAGAAAAGGCACGAGAATTATTATGTAAAGAATTTCCTCCTGCCATTTTTTCCTTTTCAGAAGATTCCAGACGATGAGAAAAGATATATAAGCTGTAAGCAGATAATAAAGGATCGTAATAATCATTCGAAAATATCCTCCCTGAAGATGTCTGGTTGTGTCGATTTTTTTGATTTTAAATTCTTAATCATTTCATCACCAGCCATAATCTATATTATAATATCTGTAGGGATTTGATTCATCAAATCCACCTTTAATGATCTAAAATCTTCTTTTTTACAATAAGGTAAAGAAAGCTAATTTTTTGCTGAAGACAACCATCAGTGTTCCCACAGCCATGATGATCGCAGCCGGAATAATGCAGTATTTCAAAAGCTTAGAGTATGGCTCTTTCATTCCAACGGTATCAACAGTCAGGCGTCCGATTATCGCGGTGGGAGGAAGGGCGTCGCCCAGAGGCCAGATGACACTCATTCCCGCTAGAGCAATGATGGGATTGAGTCCGATGGTGTTAAAAAGCAAAACCAGAGGAACGCCCAGAACAGGGGCAGCTCCCCACATTAGCACTGCTTCTGAAACCGGAAGAACAAGGCAGAGAGTGATAAAAACTGCAATCAGGGGAAGGGTAACTATGGTAATGGCTATGAGTCCCCGGACTCCGGTGAGCGTCATAATCTGGACCAGGATTCCGACACAGGTTAAAGTTCCGATTAAAGGCAGGAGCTGGTGGACAGTGTTTCTTGAAATCTTGAGAAAATTTATTTTCACGGGAGAAAGCAACAGGCTAATAAAAGCGGCTGCCATAAACATCATCGGCAACCCCACTACAGGAAGGGAATGAGGCCAGATTCTTCCTGCAAGCACCAAGAATAGAAAAACAAGAAAGGGGAGCGAGACTCGAATCCAGCTCATTTTTTGGGGTGCTTCGGGAAGCTCTTTTAGTGCTTTTTCCAGATTCACAGGTTTTCCCCGCCAACCCAGGATAAAGATTGTTATCAGAGAAAGAAACAGGCAAGGAAGGAGCAGAGGAAGGAAGAAGCCCACATAAGGCATGTTGACTCCTGCTGCGGTGAGCATTGCCCATAAACTTACCGGAGGAGCGGCTGCGCTAAGGCCGGCCAGGATAAAAATAATAGCAGCTGTTTTCGGTTTAGAGATTCCCATGTAGCCTAAGACAATGGCTATCATGCCTCCGGTTATCAATACTGTTACGCTTCCCGCACCCGTTAAAGCGCCGGGGAGCAGCAAGAGAAAAGTAATCAGGACGAGAAGAATAGATTTTCTGCGAAAAAATTTCCTGAGGATTCCTCTTACGACGAAAGCGACACCCCCAGATTCTTTAAGGATATTCATGAAAAGGGTGGCTGTGATAAAGATGAGAATGATATCCAGGTAGGTAAAGGCTCCTTCAGCGATGTGCCTGGCTGGGATTCCAACTCCGCCAGCAAGCCCTCCAGTCAGAGCGGCCGCGAACATGGA
>CAYTBG010000121.1:0-7367 GCA_964435925.1 uncultured Eubacteriales bacterium
CAGTGATCCTTTTTGTTCTCTCGATCATCTCCTGGATCAATCGAATCTCATCCTTTGCTTGTAAATCGTTCATTTTATCTCCTTATTAAAGTTAATCTCATTATAAAGTACTTTAATATATAAAGTAAATTAAGCAAAAAAATTCCATTTGTCAAGCTTTTTTCAAAAAAAAATTTAATAAATTGGAATTTTCTCTGGGATTTCCCTTTTATAAGGTCATCCGCTCTTGATGCAAATTTAAAACGTTATCCGGGAAGCACTGTGTTCTACTGGGTACATTTTTACTATTTTGAAATATTCATTTATGCGATCTGATACATAATGGGCTAATCCTATTGGTTTCTACCAGGGTGTCCAAAGTCAAGGCATACCCCTTTCTTTTGCCTTCTTTTACGGACGTCTTTTGGATGGACGAAAGTCCCTGATCAATTCATGAACCAAGTGTTCAGTGAGTTTTTCATGAACTTTCTTCTGGGCTTTAATATCGAAATCAGGGATACTGTCTGGGCTGTTAAGGATCTGATCTAAATTCTTTTCCTTATAAGCTGAATCAGCCCAAAGAGTTGCCCCTGTCTGCGCTGAGTAAAGCCGGATCGTCAGAGAGCTATCAAGAGTCATTCTGAATATTATCCTAGAAATCACCTTTGGCGTCACTTCACGTGATGAGCGTTTAACATCAGAGACATTAATTTCTCCATGAAAAAAAGATGCCACGCCAAAATGCTCCCCAATAGCCTTCACTGCTTCCTGATTAAGAGTTGCTTTGTTGATTTGTCCCAAAACTTCATCAAGTGTGCCAAGTTCAATAACCTGGACTCTTTTTTGAAAACGGCTAATTTCCTGCAAAAAAAGCTGTGTAGCCATTTCGCCGAGCTGGCTCTTAATATTTTTGCTTGAAAAAGAAATCAGACCAACACGCTCATAATTTAATAAATCAATTCCCGGTGGAGCCATTATTTTAGGGCTACAGCTAATGAAGAACATAAAGAGAAGAAAGACCAATAAACTTTTATTAAACACTGCGTTTCTCCAAAAAATAATCATATTAAAAAACTCTTTGGCAATAAAGCCTTTTTTCAGTCGTGTTCATATCAGCGGTGGATGCATTTGGCTTGCTCAGCTTTATTGTACAGAAATTTGCTGCCCAAAAGACCTTTGGGAAAGGTGTTCTTTTTTTCATCGCTCTCTCACAAACCTATTTTGACACTAAATCGACAACTATCAAAATAATGATTGACTAAGTTTCGATTATTTCAAATTATTTTATTTTAAAAAAATATGAATTGAAATAACATAAAAGCATAATATCATAAGCAAGTGAAAAGATAATTTTCACTATGGATAAGAGTTCCGAACCATTTTATGTAGGTGTATGATTTATCAAACCCCTACAATCTATTAAAGGGTCATTTTTAGGGCCAGAATCACCCAGAATATAAAGGCTCCAATCAGGGCTCTCCATTCTTTATTTTTCCGGAAGAGCTTCCAGCTGAACTTATTTTTCCCCGAGAGAGAAAACGATTTCCACGTTGGGAAAAAAAGCGGAGCTTTTTTCTTGTATTCATCATATTCACCGGGAAAAAGCTCCTTCATCTTTTTCATTTCCCTTTTTATGACAAGAGGGTAGAAAAGGAGAAAATAAGCAGCAAAGTACCCAAGTACCCACCACGAGCGAGATGCGAAGGCAACGCTGATTCCTATTACAAAATTTCCCAAATAAAGAGGATTTCTGGTGTATTGGTAAGGCCCGGAAATTGCCAGTTTCTTTTCCTTCCTCAGATGACCGGCAGACCAGGTTCTTATCAGAAGCCCCAAAAAGCAAATACCCAAACCGGTCAAAAACGATGTGAGATCGGGCTTGGCAAAAATAATTGCCATAATAAGACCGATAGAAGCAGCCCTAACTCTCCATCTGTATACTATTTTCTCTATATTGAATTTAGGCATTCTCTTTCAATAATTGATGGCTTAAGGCAGCAACTTCCTGCGTAGTTATTTTTTTAAGACATTCGATAGTAGGACATTTCCTTTTATAACAATTACTACATTCCATTTCATGAAAAGCCACTTTATCATGAGGGCTAAAAGGTCCGTTTCTCCGGGGATTTGAGGGACCGAATATGCCGACAACGGGTCGGGAGAGAGCACAGGCGACCTGGAGAGCAAATGTGTCTCCGCTTACGAGTAGAGAAGATTCTTTAATCAGGGCCATAACTTCCTTCAGAGAAAGGAAAGGCGCCAGAGGGACTTGAGTCTTTTTGTGAACTTGGGCAGCCAGTGCTTTTTCCTCTTCATTTCCCCATAAAAGGAGGGAAAAAAATTCTTTCGCTTTCATGATCTCGATTAGCTCTATCCATTTTTCAGGAAACCACCTTTTTGTTTCCCAGGCAGCTCCCACATTAAAAATAACGAGCTTTTTCTGCTCATCATAGCCTGTTTTTTGAAGTTTTGCTTTAACTCCCTCTGATAATTCTGCGGGGAGAGCTAAAGGGAATTCATATTTTTCTTCTTGTATTCCTACCCTGGTCAGAAGCTTCAGGTTTTTACTTATGACATGTATGGTTTCAGGTATCTCTTCGAGCTTTTCTGTGCAAAAAAGAGAGGCCAGAGGCTCCCTAAGGTTTTTCCGATGGAAGCCGATTCTTTTTTTAGAGCCAGAGATGAAAGCAATAAATCCTGATTTTGCCAATCCTTGAAAGTCAAGGGCGATCTGGTTCTTGTCTTTAAGTTCTCTTTTGAGACGGGAAATTTCTGTCCAAAATTTTCTTCTATTCAGACGCCATCCCTCGGCATGAGCAACGATTATATTATCGATTCCAGGGACAAGATCGAGAATTTCACGTCCTTTATCCTCTACAACCCAGGATATTTTCGCTTCAGGGAAGCTTTTTCTTAAGGCAGAGAAAGCGGGGAGAGTATGGATGATATCTCCCAGCGAGCTGAGCCGGATAATAAGGAAATTGTCCATGGTGCAAATTCAGGGTTTACTCTCTGTCTTTTATTTTAGATGCAATCTCTTTAATAAGTGGGGAAGTGGATTTTATTTTTGGCCCTCCTGTTATAGCAATTGTACCGCCGTATCCTTTGACTGTCTCCTTTTCAGGAACTGTTTCTTCTGTATAATCCGAGCCTTTAGCATGGATATCGGGTTTGAGCGCAAGAAGGACTTTTTCCACATTCGGCTCGTCAAAAAAGGTGATGTAATCGATAAAGTAAAAAGAGGAAGCTATGACCGCTCTTTCTTTCTGGTTAAGGATGGGTCTTCCTTCTCCTTTAAGCTTGCGAATTGAGGAGTCGCTGTTCAGAGCCAAAACCAGAATATCTCCTTTTTTCTTAGATTCTTTCAGATACCTTATATGGCCAACGTGAATCAAATCAAAGCAACCGTTAGCCAGAACAATTTTTTGTCCCCTTTTTTTATGCGCTTGGATAATTTTTGTTAACTGAGAAAGTGTGTATAGTTTTTTCAATTTTAAGAAACGATATTCTTCTTGAGTTCTTGAACACTTAACGTGGCAGTGCCTTTTTTCATGACAACAATATCGCCGGCATAGTTGGCAAGCATAGCAGCCTCTTTGAAAGTTGAACCGCAGGCTAAGGCCAGAGTGAAAACACTTATGACTGTATCTCCGGCTCCTGTGACGTCAACGATATCGGTCGTGCCACAGATGGAGATGGAGAAAGGGGCTTTCTTCTCTTCGAAAAGAACCATTCCTTTGGAACCTCTTGTTATAAGCAGGGCTGAAGACTGTGTTTTTCTTAAAAGGAGCTTTCCAGCTTGTTTAAGGAGTTGGTTATCGTCATTTATCTTGATCTGGAGGGCTTCCTCAACCTCGGGTTCGTTTGGAGTTGAGACAGTGATACCTTTGAAATTCAGGAGCCGGAAGCGGGAATCAAGGGTTACAGGGGTATTTTTTTTCTTAAAGCTGGGAAGGATATGATTAAATAGATCCTCTTTGACAGTAAAATAATTGTAATCAGAAATGAGAAGGGCGTTTATTTTCTTTTGTGCATCTTTGAGGGTCTTCTGAATTTTTTGTTTTAACTCGTTGCTGTCAGGGACTTTTCCTTCTCGGTCGATCCTTAAAATCTGCTGTTTTCTTGCAGTCTCTTCGCCAGCCAGAATTCTGGTTTTAATCGGTGTCTTATGTTTTTTTTCTTTGACTAAGTATTCTGTGGAGACTCCTTTCTTTTTAAGCATTTGGAGGATTCTCTGCCCTGAATCGTCCGAGCCCACGACACCTATAGGATAAGGATCTGTGCCTAAAGCTTTGAGATTGAGGACAGAATTCCCAGCTCCGCCGAGGGAAAATTCCTTTTTTTTGTAGTCGAGGATAAGAACAGGAGCTTCTCTTGAGATGCGTCGCGTATTCCCAAAAATGTATTCGTCCAGTATGAAATCTCCCCAGACTGCTATTTTTTTCCGGGCAAAATCGTCAACAAGACGAAGTAGATTTTCCTTTTCTTTATTCACTGAACCACAGGCAAGATTTTTATCAGAAATGAGATAAAAGGTCAAATAGATTAAGGCTGCAAGCGCCCAGAAGCTTGCAATTCGTCGCCAGCTTTTCTCTTTTTTTTTAATCATTTTAATTTTTATTTAGCATTTTGAGCATTTTACTTGACAGCAAACATTTTATTTGTTTTATAAGTTGTGGAGACAATTCTTAGTGAAAATCTAAGATAGTGTCATCGCAGATTTTGTTCTGAGCGAAGCGATAAAACTAGTCAGCTCCTCGCCCTGTGGGATGAAATAAAATAAAGAGAGCGAGGAACGACTCGTAGCATACAAAGTTTACAAACACAATTTGAGAGTTCTGCAAGGAGAAGGAGGACATTAGGATGAAATTGAGGGGTATTCCTAGATGCTTGGCGGTTTTGGTCATTGCCCTGGTTTTATTTACTGCCGTAAGCAGAGCTGATTCGTCCATTGATATCGATCGCCTGACCGCCAAACTTGAACCTGAGATCCAGCGAATGATGCTGGAAGGAAGGATTCCTTCAGCTACTATTGCTCTTGTCCACGAAGATCGCATCATTTGGACCGGCGCTTTCGGTTACTCGAATTTGTGGGCCCACACTCCTGCAGTTCCCAACACTGTCTATCTCATTGGCTCCACATTTAAGGCTATGTCCATGTATGCCTTGCTCCAGCAGATTGAGGAGGGGAAGTTCAGGCTCGATGACCGGGTTAACCACTATCTTGACGACTTTAAAATAAAGGGAGAGAATCCTAGAGAACCCGTTACGTTCCGGCATCTTCTAACCCATGTCTCTGGACTTCCGGGAGATTTTGGTCCTCATGCAGTATGGGGTGAGACGGTACCTCCTTCGATAAAAGATTATTTGAGCAAATCTCTCGAGCTCACGCATCCACCTATGACCAAAGTCGTTTATTCCAACATGGCTTACACCCTGATTGCTTACCTAATAGAAAGATTTTCAAAAGTGCCCTACAGGAAGTATATCCAAGAAAATATCTTTGATCCCTTAGAAATGAAGGATACCGCCTTTGCGCCAAGGCCTGATATGGAAGAGAGACTGGCTATTCCCTATGTTATCGACGAGAAGACAGGAAGCCTTGTGCCGACTATTCGTCTGAAGGCAAATGTTTGGCCGGCTGGAATAGTATATGGAACTGTAACAAATCAGGCCCACTGGTTGATTGCCAATCTTAATAGAGGAGTTTTCAAAAAGCATCGTCTTATACGCGAGGATACATTTAAACAGGTTATGAGACGACAGTACAACCAGTTCAATGGACCGATCAGTGCTGGCTGGCTGAACGCGTCAACTGGATACGGGCTGACTTGGTGGATCTCCCAGCGAAAAGGTGAAACCTACTTTGCTCATAGCGGAAGTGTGCCTGGATTTACGGCCTTTATGGTAGGTAACCTGGATCAAAAAACAGGGTTTGCAATCCTGACCAATGGTCACAAATCCCACAAGTATCTCTATAAGGTGGCTATCAAAGCCATTGACCTCCTGAAGGCCTACAAAAAGTAGCCCCTAAGAAAGCGAAGCGAGGTTTTTCAGACTTTCCGGCAAGATTTGAAATCAAGCACAAATTACCTCCCTTTCCTTACGTTGTTAAGAACCGTAAGTCCTTACCAGGTGAAAATCTAAAATAATCACGTGGCCTTAGTACATACATATCCCCCAGTTGACTTCAAATTTTCCCTATGTTACTTTGTCTGAAAGATGCTGAGTTTCTCGTACAATTTTCTAAGAACTTTAGGAAGAACAGTTCCCGTCTGCCCAAGGCCAAAACCTGTTGGGTTGGAAAACATTCCAAAAAATGTCCCGATAATCTATGTCTACAATCACACAACCCGACGAGGAGAACCAATTCATTTGGGAGTGGCTGCTCCAAATGTTCCCAAAATAAGATTTCTGGCTGAGGTCACGATAGCAGCCAAGAAATACCTGCCAATCCTGAGAAAAGATGTTGAAGACTCAATTTTTCCTGCTGGATTTCGAGAAAAGATAAGAAGAAGACGCTGGGCAGAGTCATTCTATAATAAGCTGATCGATTTCATAGCAAGATACATGATTGCCCAAGTAAACAGGATTGACTCTATAGTTGTAGATTTACAGGAACCTGACACAGATGAAGGAAAGCTTGAGAAACAAAGAACAAATAAGCAAGCTTTAAAAAAGTGCATCGAGAGCCTGGAAAATAATATTCCTATAGCAATTGCGCCAAGCGGAGGCAAAACACACGAAGGTATTGAAAACCCTGTTTACCAGACAATCGTTCCTTCCCTGGCAAGTATGTTTTTCAAGCGAGGAAAGGTAGTAAAAATAGTGCCCAGTGTTGTTAAAGAGAAACCTGCAATTGATAAGAAGATATTTTGGCGTCATATTGCAGACAGGATCTTTATCTACAGAGAAATAAGAAGGGTAATGAATCTGCTCAAGATAAAAAGCTACAAGAAACCTTGTCTGACGGTTGAGTTTTTACCACCGTTAACCTTTGAGAATGCCAGGCCTTCAAAGTCTGAAAAGATAGAGTTTGTAAAAAATCTTCAGCAACTTATTTACTCCACACTAAGAGAAAAATAAACAGCGGAGGATATTTCTTAAGATTCTTGAAGAAAAGAACCAGAATAAAAGCTGAACAAGAGAAAAGTACGAAGGCCCCGTTATTGGCACTGGACGTGCCGGAGTGGCGGAATTGGTAGACGCACTGGATTCAAAATCCAGCGGAACGTATAGTTCCTTGAGGGTTCGAGTCCCTCCTCCGGCATTAAGTCTTCCCTGATTTTTAAGAGAATTTCCCTGTTTTTATTTTTAGCCTGAGTCAATTAAACCCGACTTTCGCCAATATGATTTAAGCATCTCTTAATTCAATTATTTTCAATCAT
>CAYTBG010000122.1:0-3079 GCA_964435925.1 uncultured Eubacteriales bacterium
TGCTTCGTTACAGGGCATTTGCAGTGAAGAACCACAGCCGCATACCCTGTGCCTCACATCTGCGGCAAACTCGATCCGTGAATAATCCAGGTTACTTAAGTTTAAATATCGCTGCAAATTCTTGTTTTGCGGCTAATTCTTGAAGCTTGACGAGGTTGGTTTTCAATTCCTTGCGATTTCCGAAAGAAAAACTCACCGAAAAGTTTTCTTCCTCGAAAAATGGCGAAGGCTTAACCATGATATTCTTGGGCAACCGGAGTTTCTTCAGCAAAGAATCAAAAGATTCTTTTCTTGAGGAAAGTGCGGGATACCGCTTTTTCATTAAAATGAGACGAATTTCATCTGCCTTTTGAAGGGGAGATAATTTTTCAGACCCCATAATATCCAGAATTTCTTTTGAGGATAGTATTTTTTTGGCAGGGATATCATTTCTCCTTGATATTTCCTTCAGGTCCTCGAGGATTTCCTTCATTTTGTTTTGACCTGAAGGCAAAAGCAAGGGCAAGAGTGATTTCCTCTCCTGGGGAGTAAATCCAGCCAAGAGTTTGACCGAAGAGAAAGGCATATTTTTCTGCTGAATGATTCTTTTCACTCCTGATTCAAGCTGAGAAAAAGCCAAGTATGATTCAAGATTGGATAAGGTTGAGGGGATATCAAGGAGAGGCAGGTAGTGCTGAACGATCTTCTTTTCATCCTCTCCAAACCTTTTCAACCTATTCAGTATTTCTGCTTTTTCGAGAAGGCTAAATTCTCTTGCACCCAAGTTTTCATAAAATGCCGCCAAAAAGGTCTTAAGCTCGTCCTTTTCTTCGATCACAAAGACAGGAAGAGAAGAAAGACCCAGCTTGATGCAAGCAAGGACTCTTTTCCACCCCGATACAAGAATAAAACGCTTATCCTGCAAGGCGACAAGAGGAGGGTTGAGGAGACCCACCTTCTGGAGAGAAAGAATCAGCTTTTCCAGGGAAAAATAATAAGAAATACGGAATCTTTCATCCTCGAGAAAGATTTCTTTTAGAGGCAAACTTTTCTTTTTCATGCTTTTATTCTAATTGAATTTAACATTAAGTAAAGAGGTCGCCTTAAATAAAAGAGTCGCGCCTCAACATTTAATAATGTTTGTAGGGGCTTGATTTATCAAGCCCACCTTTTTATATTTGTATGACTTGATTTCGTTGCAGGGGCATGATTTATCAAACCTACACTTTCGATTATTCGTGTGGATTTGGTTTGTCTTTGTAGGGGCTTGATTTATCAAGCCCACCTTTTGACTATTCATATGGCTTAATTTACCAAGCCATTTGACCGCTTGTTTGCTTTTCTGTTATCTTGATTGACCAGAAGCGATGAGCAAACTTCATGAAAAACCAGGATAAATGACATGAAACCAAAGATATTAATAACAAGGAAAATCCTGCCCGAGGCTCTTGACTATCTTAAGGAACACACAGATTACGAAATAGGCGCTACAAAAAGAAACCTGACAAAAGGGGAAATTATAAAAAAAGTCCAGGGTAAGGAAGGACTTCTCTCACTTCTTGTGGATGATATCGATAAAGAAGTCATCAATTCTGCACCCTCCTTAAAAATTATTGCTAACTGTGCCGTAGGCTATAACAACATTGACATCAGCGAAGCAAAGAAAAAAGGGATTCTTGTCACCAATACTCCTGGAGTTTTGACAGAAACAACGGCCGACCTAACCTGGGCACTTATCATGGCTGTTGCCCGAAAAATCCCTCAAGCTGATCAATATACACGGCGCAAGAAATTCAAGGGCTGGGAGCTGGATCTTTTTCTAGGGAAGGAAATCACCGGAAAGCGTCTGGGGATTATAGGCATGGGCCGGATAGGCAAGGCAGTCGCCTTGAGGGCTCAAGCTTTCAGCATGGAAATCGTGTATTCAGATCCACATAGACTAACTCCAGAGGAGGAGGAAAAATACAAAGCATCCGCTCTTCCCTTGGACAAACTTTTATCCACTGCGGATATAATCACCATCCATGCTTCCCTCAATCCTCAGACATTTCATCTGATTTCCAGAGAAAAAATAAATTTAATAAGCAAAGACACTATTCTAATCAATGCCGCTCGAGGACCAATCGTGGATGAGAAAGCACTGGCAAAGGCGCTGGAAAAAGGTCAGATTTGGGGAGCAGGTATGGATGTTTATGAAAGAGAGCCTGAAATAGAAACAAAGCTTTTTTCCCTGGACAATGTTGCTCTTCTTCCTCATATAGCAAGCGCCACCTACGAAACTCGACTCAAAATGGCCATGATGGCTGCTCACAACCTAGTCCAGGGATTGAAAGGTGAAAAGCCTGAGAATCTCGTTGTTTGAGCCAGCCGGTTGATTAACTAGGATTTGAGGAATTAAATCCATAAATTTCTATCTACGATCATACGGTGGATTTGATGAATCAAAATCCTACCTTTTAGTTTACCAATCTCCATTTTCTACTCTCTATCTTATGTATTCTTACTTTTTATTCTTTGGTTTTCGTTTTTCTTCATGCTTTTTTCCACTTGCTAGGTTAAGTGGTTCATTCATGCTTCCGCTTCTGAAACCAGCAAGGTCTAAGGCTATGTAGATATATCCAAATTTCTTAAAATTTTTAATAACTGCCTTCCTAACCTTCTTCTCTGTTATCTTAAGAAATTCAGGCGGTTCTATCTCAATCCGGGCAATCTGACCATGATGTCTCACTCTTACTTGAGTAAAGCCTAATTTTCTCAGGTACTCTTCAGCCTGGGCAACCTGTTTTAGATTTTTTGTGTCGATTTTTGTGTAATAAGGAAAACGCGAAGCAAGGCAGGCTAACGAAGGCTTGTTCCAGGTGGGAAGGTTGGATCTCTTGGAGAGCTGCCGTACTTCACTCTTCCCCAGATGAACTTCCTTCAACGGCGACCGGATACCCAGTTCCTCAGCGGCTTTCGTTCCAGGCCTGAAGTCAGCCGTATCCTCATAATTTGAGCCGTCCAGAATGTAGGGAATGCCCTCAGCTTCTGCAATATCTTTAAGCTTCGAGAAAAGCTCCTTCTTGCAAAAGTAACATCTCTGGGGAGGGTTGTTCGCAAA
>CAYTBG010000122.1:3179-7359 GCA_964435925.1 uncultured Eubacteriales bacterium
TCGAGAAAAGCTCCTTCTTGCAAAAGTAACATCTCTGGGGAGGGTTGTTCGCAAAGTCAGGGCTTTCAAGCTCCTTGGTTTTGATAACTTTATAACGAATATTAAATTTTTCTGCAAATCTTATGGCTTCTTCTCTTTCTTTCTGCGGGTACGTCTCCGAGCTGGCAATAACCGCTAAAACACTCTTTCCTAAAACCTCGTGGGCGGTCTTCAAGAGGAAAGTGCTGTCCACCCCACCCGAGAAAGCCACCAGGACGCCTCCCATTTCTTGAAGGATATTCTTTAATTTCTCATGTTTTAAAAACGTAGCTTTGGGGATCTCTTTCATTTCTGCCTTGTTCATTTATAAACAATGTGGGTTTAATGAATCACATCCCTACGAGTTTTTTGACTTCTTTTACAAATTCAGGGATGATTTCGCGCTCTTTTAAGCTGCGGAATACTTTACCTCTCTTAAACATCACACCTTTCCCTCGCCCGCAGGCCAGGCCTATGTCAGCTTCTTTAGCCTCCCCCGGTCCGTTGACCATGCAGCCCATGACCGCAACATCAAAAGTACTTTTTATCGAAGAAAGATGCTTCTCGATCTCAGCAACGATTTTAATAAAATCAACCTCACACCGACCGCAGACAGGACAGGAGATGATATTAAGACCCCGGGATCGAAGCCCAAGGCTGGAAAGGATTAAATAGCCAACACGAACCTCCTCTTCAGGAGGCGCTGTCAGAGAGACTCTAAGGGTGTCCACCAATCCCAGATTCAGAAGAAGAGCTAAGCCCACAGAAGATTTTACTGACCCGGGAATCAGACTCCCTGCTTCTGTTATTCCAGCATGAAAAGGATAGTCAACTTTATCTGCTAAAAGCTGGCAGGCTTCGACTGTCCGGATAACGTCAGAGGCCTTCAGCGATATTTTGATATGAGGAAAGTCCATATCTTCCAAAATTTTCACATGTTTCAAAGCACTCTCAACCATAGCCTCTGGGCAAGCTTCCCCATACTTGCGCAGCAAACCTTTCTCCAGGGAGCCTGAATTTACCCCAATTCTTATAGGAACAGCACGATCTTTTGCAGCCCGGACAACTTCTCTGACTTTCTCCTTAGAGCCAATATTGCCCGGGTTGATGCGCAAAGCATCAGCCCCCTTTTCCAGGGAAGCCAAGGCCAGTCTATAATCAAAATGGATATCAGCCACAAGGGGAAGTGACACCTGTTTCTTTATTTCTCCGAATGCTTCGACAGCTTCGTTATCCGGAACAGCAATACGAACTACCTCACACCCTACTTTTTCCAGTCTTTTTATCTGCGCTGCGGTTAGTTCGATATCCTTTGTGTCTGTTTTTGTCATTGATTGGACAACGATTGGAGCGCCTCCACCGATAGCGATCTTTCCAATTTTAACCTGTCTTGTCTTCCGCCGTTTAATAGATGTTTTCGCGTTTGGATGTTGAAAATTAAAGGAATTGGAGTTATCTATTTTTTTCATTAGGTAAAATTCATTTCCAGAAAAGAAAACTTTCCCAACCTTTGGGAAGATTTCTGGCGACATCATTCAGGATCACAAAGACAAACAGGAGAATGAAAATAATAAATCCGATCTGCATCACAGTTTGTTTGACTTTAGCACTGAAATCTCTTCGGAATAAGCCCTCCAGACCCAGGACAAGAATCTGACCTCCATCCAATAGAGGAATAGGAAAAAGATTGACTATTCCCAGTTGGAGGCTGATGAAGGCGATAAAACCCATCAGAGGAAAAAAACCCATGCGGAAAAAGGTACGAGAGAATCTTGCTATTTCTATAGGTCCTGCGATTTGCTTTGCCGATGCTTCTCCCGTAGTCAGATCCTTCACATAATTGACAAGAACAAAGGCAAGCTTCCAATTCTCTTTAATGCTTCGACCGATGGCAGAGAAAAAGCCAAATTTCTTGAGCTCAGACTTCATTCCTGTTCCGATTCCTATTTTCCCGACTTTTCCATCGAGATGAGGTGTAATATGGAAGGTTAAAATCTCTTCTTCCCTTTCGACAAGGAACTCAAGCTCCTTTCCAGGATTTTCCGCGACTATTTCCAGAAATCGATAATCATTGACATATTCTCCGTTAATAGCCAGGAAGATATCTCCTACTTTTAATCCAGCTTCCTCAGCAGGAGTTCCAGGGAAGATATAAGCCACCTGGACTAAAATCTTGGGGTAGAAACCAGCATAACCCATCGCTAATCTTGTCCTGCTCTCGGTCACTAACTGGACTTTGAGTATTTCTTCTCCTCTCTTGTACTCTATGGTTATCAATCTTTTGGGCTTAGTTCCCACGGCTATTTCCACATCACTCCAGGTTTTTGTCTTCCTGTCATTGACGCTCAGGATTTCATCATTAACCTTTAAGTCTGCGCCTTCTGCGGGAGAATCAGGGGCAATCCAGCCAATTACAGGCTTCTGTTCCGAATACTCAGGAACCGTAACTCCAACCATGCTGATAATCGAGACGAGCACCAAAGCAAGAAAAATATTCATCATTGAGCCGTTAAGCAAAACCAAGAATCTCTCCCACCTTTTCTTGGCCATAAAATCATGGGGAGCAAGCTCCCTTTTTTCCTCAAAGGCCTCCTCTCCAGAAAACTTAACGAAGCCGCCTATAGGCACAAGGCTGATCCGGTAATCCGTATCACCTTTTTTGATACCAAAGAGCCTTTTGCCAATACCCCAGGAGAAGACTTCTACTCTAATCTTCATCAGCTTAGCCATGAAAAAGTGTCCTAATTCATGAACGAAGACAAGAATGCCAAAGACAATAATAAAAGATAATAATGTTTCTAAGATTGAAAGAATTTTTGCCATTTTAAGACCTTTTTTTCAGTAAATCCAAGGATACTCGCCTCGTTTCCCTGTCTACATCGAATATATCCTCTAAACTTTGAGCTTTTCTTTTTTGATGATTTCCGACAATCTCGGTTACAACATCTGAAATATCCATAAATTTTATTCTCTGTTCAAGAAAAGCAGAAACTACCACCTCGTTGGCGGCGTTAAGGGCAATCGGGAAACTTTCTCCTTCTTCCAATACCAGGCGAGCAAGTTTGATAATCGGAAATTTTCCTATATCAACTTCAAAAAATTCTAAAGCTTTTATCTCGGATAAATCCAGTGAAGGCAATAAGGAATCTTCCCTTTCGGGATAAGTCAAAGCATACTGGATAGGAACCTTCATATTGGTTGGACTGAGTTGGGCTAAAACAGATCCATCACTCATCTCAACAAGGGAATGAACGATGCTTTGAGGATGAATCAAAATCCCCAGTTGCCTAGGCTCGAGACCAAAAAGCCAGCGAGCCTCAATCAACTCTAATCCCTTGTTCATTAAAGTCGCTGAATCAATAGTGACCTTTTTGCCCATTTTCCACCGGGGATGATTCAAGGCTTCCTCAAGAGTGATATCATTCATTTCAGAGGAAGACTTCGAGAAAAAAGGACCACCAGAAGCCGTCAGGATTACTTTCTTTACGTTTTCCATCTCCTCCTTGGCCAGGCACTGGAAAACGCCACTATGTTCACTGTCAACAGGAATGAGTTGAGCTCCGAACTTCCGGATCATATCCTGGATCAAAGGGCCAGCTACCACCATAGACTCTTTGTTGGCCAGAGCAACTTTTTTCCCTTCTTGCAATGCAGCCAGAGTTGGTCTCAAACCATCTATACCTGTTATAGCAGAGATAACGACGTCATTTTCCGAAAAACTGGCCACTTCCTCTGCTCCCTCCTGAGCAAAAGTGACTTTAATGGATTTTCCTCTGAATTTCCGCCTGAGATCTTCGGCTTCTTCCTTTCTCTCTAAAGAGACAATTTTTGGCCTGAATTTTTCGACTTGTTTCTCAAGAAGCTGGGTATTGCGGCCGGCTGCAAGCCCCACAACCTTGAACTTATGACTGAGCTTATCGATGACTTCGAGGCTGCTGCAACCGATAGAACCGGTTGAACCAAGAACTGAAATATTTTTCATTTTATCTCAAAAGTTGGCTTTGTCACAAAGTCATATGATTATATTTCATTGCAGGCCCCAAACGGGTGAAGCAATCCTCCGTTGCGAGTGAAACGAAGTAATCTCATAAAAGGGTGAGATTGCCACGTCGCTACGCTCCTCGCAATCAGACTGTGTCGCAATTTAAAAATATGAAAAAGT
>CAYTBG010000123.1:0-7354 GCA_964435925.1 uncultured Eubacteriales bacterium
GGGAATGAATTATGGTTTATGAAGGGAAGCAGATAGTCTGTTTGTGCTATTTTTGAAGTTTCTTTTCTATGATTTTTATCTTTCTACCGACATCCTTGTATTCAGAATTCCATTTTTTGATTTCAGCATAGAGAGTGAACGCTTTTTCGATCTCTTTCAATTCTTCATAGATTGAGGCCAATTCATATTTTAAAGCATAGAACCAATCAGATCCCTCTTTAGTAATTTTCAAAGCTTTCTCTAACCACTTCGCAGCTTCCTTAGAATCCTTTTTCTGCCTGTAGCAATTGCTTATCACAGTATAACATTCCACAGTTCTGCTCTTGTCCTTGGAGGCCAGTTTAAATTCCTCTATGGCTTCATCTAACAAACCTTGTTCCAGAAAAGCAATACCTAAGTTAAACCTGAAATAGGCCTTTTTCCCAAATAACTTGGTTTCTTCCGCAGAGACTTTCTCTACCCGCTGCAGAATTTCATCCACTTTAGCCTGAGGAGAGGCTTTGCTAATAGTATCAAGTTTCTGACTTATCCTGGGATCATCAGGATAGCTTATCCTTAAATTCTCAAGAATCCTTCTCGCATTTCTCAACAAACCTTGTTCTACGTATAAATTAGCCTGAGCTAAACTCATTTCTAGCTTCTGTTCTGTTCCTTCTAAAAGATCTAGCCTTCCGTCCGCTTCTTTCTTCTCTTTGAGAGATAACTCCTTCTCTTTTTCTCTATCGAGAATTAGCTCCATTGTCTTTGGCCCCATGAAAGGTTCTACCGTCTCTTCCTCCTCTACCGGAGGTGCTTCTGCTTCCTTCGTTACTTCTAAAGGTACTTCCGGCTCTTTCTCTTCACTCACAGGGATCTTCATCTCCTCAGCTTCTTTTTCCACCTGGGGAAGTTCTTCTGCTTTAGGAAGTCCTTCTACTTCTCTTAGTTTTTCTAATTGTAATTCTTGTTCCTTTTCCTCCCCAGGAGATATCTCAGCCTCTTTTGGCTCCGGAAGAGGCTCTTCAGCTTCTCCCTCTCTGCTCAATGGTGCCTCTACCTCTTTCGCCTCTTCTAAAGGTACTTCCATCTCTATCTCTTCAGCCGTAGGCGGCTCTACCTCTACCGTTTTCCCTAAACTTGACTCAGTTTCTTTCGGCTCTGCAAGAGTCTCATCCGCTCTTCTCTTTGCCTCTTCTAAAGGTACCACCGGCTCTTTCTCATCACCCACTGGTGACTCTGCTTCCAGCGTTTTTTCCAATCGTTCTTCAGCCTCTTTCGGCTCCACAAGAGGCTCTTCCACTTCTCTCATCTCGCTTAAAGGCGCCTCCACCTCTTTCGCTTCTTCCAATGGCACCTCTGCTACTTTCTCTATCTCTGGAGCTCCAAATTTTCTTACCAAACGATTGTATTCGTCGCTTATCTCATCATCCTTAGGACAGAGCCTGACAAGCTCGCTTAATACAGGTAATGATTCCTTTCTCACATCTTTTTTATGGTATTCTTCCAGAATAACCCTGTAAACAATCTCAAGATTCTTTGCTTGATTATTTGATTTATAAATAGAAGCCAATCCTTCTAGAGTGGGAAGGTGGGCTTTTTTGGATGAGATGATAAGGCCGAGAAGGCCGATAGCTTTATCGAATTTTTGTTGTTGTATAAAATTTTCAATCATAGGTTCGTAAAGCTCAAAAGCTTGATCAAGATTATCCCGGAGAATATTGATATGCCCTAATTTGACTGTTGCAGTAACGTCCTTGGGTCGAAGGGAGATAATCTTAGAAAATATCTCCTCGGCCTTTTCTAATTTTTGGTCATCAAAATAAAGATTGCCCATTTGATTGAGAGCTTTAACATTGTCCTTATCTTTTTTCAGAATATCATCGATAAGAGATAGAGCTTCTTTCTTTTCATCCTCTCTCTTGAAGAGTTCGACTAAATTGGACAATGTCCTTGGATGATCTGCTTTTAGCTTTTTTGCACGGTTAAGTAATTCCCGCGCATGTTTCAGGTTGTTATTACCAATCTTTAATTCAGCCGCCTCGTTCAACTCATAAACCGCCTGATCAGTTGATCCTTCCCTTGTGTATAGGTCAGCCAGAGCTAGCCTTGTCTCCGGATCTTTCTTATCTATTTTTTTGAGTCTTTCGTACAAAAAGACAGCTCTTTTTGTTTGATTATCCCTCATCAAATCCTTTCCAACCTTCAAATATTCTGACTTTGCTTCAGATGGGAATCCTTGTCTGGCATAAAGATCACCCAATTTCATCGCTGCTTCAGTATCTTTTGGATTTAATTTACTTATCTTCTTATAAACTGCCATTGCCAGGGAGTATAGGCCCCTTTCTTCATAGTGGCCAGCAACCTTGGCAAGCTCATCCAGCGCCCTACTTTTCTGATTCATTTTCAAATATAGGGTGCTGATAATATTCCTGACATTGACCTCTTGAGTGTCTCCTGTTAACAATTTCTTGTATTCAGATATTGCGTCTGTCAACTTTCCCTTCTTGACGTATTTCTCGGCAAGCTCCCTGGTTTTACCTCTGGTGCCCTCTCTGGTTTTTCCTCTATTTTTAGTAGGACTCATCTCACTTATTCCTAAGATTAAAAGTAAGCCTATGAAATAATGTTGGCCCCGTCTCTTTTAATGCTCTGTAGTGTTCCCTTGTCCCATAACCTTTATTTTTGGAGAGGGCGTATCCTTCATAAACTTTATCTAGATTGATTATCATTTCATCTCTAAGAACCTTAGCTACTATGGAAGCAGCTGCAATTGAAATGCTTTTCCTGTCACCTTGGACGATACTCCTCTGAGGATAATTTACATCATTTAGCCTAAATCCGTCAACTAGAATAAAATCTGGAGCGACAGGCATGTTCTCAACTGCCCTTCTCATTGCGCTTAACGAAGCCCAGTATATATTTTTTTGATCAATCTCATAATTTGTGGCCGAGCCTATCCCTATAGAGACTGCATTAGCTAAGATAGCTCCCGCCAGTCTCTTTCTCTTTGGGGGGGATATTATTTTAGAATCATCGATTTCTTCTTCCCATCCTGATAAACCAGGCCTCATCAGCACCGGAGGAAGAATAACGGCGGCGGCTACTACAGGACCAAAAATAGCACCTCTTCCGACTTCGTCGACTCCTGCTATGGCGCTGAAACCTTTTTCTATAATTCTCTTCTCAATCTGAAAATCTGCCATTTTAACAAACTTGCACCGAGCAGAGTTCTAAAGTCTAGAACGGAAGTGCTAGGGAAGGATGCTTTCTTTCCAAAAATGAAATCATGCTTATTCCTAATTCCAACCGCAAATCAGCCTTTCCCTTCCTTCATAAAAACAAATACTATCGGTGATTTACCCCATAAAACAGTCAAAATCAATCTATTCAGAATGTCTTTTCTGTTTCTTTTCTTTAAGTCTGGCTGCTTTGCCTTTGAGTTCACGAAGATAGTATAATTTGGCTCTTCTGACCTTTCCATGCCTAACAGCTTCAATCTTTTTGATCATCTTGGAATGGAGAGGAAAGATTCTTTCTACTCCAATACCGAAGGAAATTTTTCGAACAGTGAAAGTTGCCCCCAAGCCAGAACCTCTTTTGGCGATGACATCCCCCCGAAAAACCTGAATTCTCTCTTTATCTCCTTCTCTTATTATGACGTGGACCATAACCGTATCTCCCACCTTAAAAGAATCTGAATCTTTTTTTAGAAGTTTTTCCTCGACCGAATCAATCAGATTCATCTTTTTTTCCTCTCTTTTCTGTTGGTATCTGTTCCAGGATCTTTTTCTCCTCCGCTGATAATTTTCGACTCTCCAAGAGATCTGGCCTTTGAAGCCATGTCTTTTCTAAAGATTTCTTTCGCCTCCAAGATTCAATCTTACTGTGGTCTCCAGAGAATAGAACTTCGGGAACTTCCATGCCTCTAAAATTGCGAGGGCGCGTGTACTGAGGAAATTCCAATAAGCCCTCATAAAAAGAATCATTTTTAACTGATTCCACGTTTCCCACAACTTGGGGAATGAACCTCGAAATCCCGTCCACGACAACAATAGCTGCTGGCTCACCTCCTGTGAGAACATAGTCTCCGATGGAAATCTCGCCTGTCACCAAATATTGAATCACTCTTTCGTCGACTCCTTCATAACGACCACAGATGAGAATGACTTGAGGATATTGCGCTAACTCCTCCGCCAAACGAAAATCAAATTTTCTTCCTTGAGGAGAAAGAATGTATACAGGTATTTTCTCATTCCGTTTAATTTTCTCTACAGCAGCAAAAATAGGCTCAGACTTAAGGACCATTCCCTGGCCACCACCGAAAGGGCGGTCGTCTATCTGCTTGTGCTTATCGAAGGTGAAATCTCTCAGATTATGAACATGAACTTCTATTAATCCCTTATCCAGGGCCTTCTTTATAACTCCCTTCGAGAACACACTCCCGAACATCTCGGGAAAGATAGTAATTATATCAAATCTCATCCAACTCTGAAAGACCCTCGGGCAGGTCGACAAGGATTTCCTTCCGCTTCAGGTTGACCTTAAGGCATATGGGCTTGGTGAAGGGCACGAGAATTTCTCTCTTTCCTTTCGCGACAACCAAAAGATCATTATCTTTTATGCACAACAGATCTTTAACGCTTCCGATTTTTTCTCCATTTTTTTTGACTACAGAACACCCGATTATCTGGAAAAAATAGTATTTGCCTTTTTCTAGAGTTCGGAGGTCTTCTTCTGGAAGCAGGATTTCCTGTCCCGCTAACTCACGAGCCTGAGGAAGAGAGTCAATTCCCTTCAGCTTGAGAATGTAGAACTCTTTATAGGGGCGGAAAGATTCAACTTGAAATCCTTCTCGAGCTCCCTTTCTTTCCAGAAATATCCTTAAAAAAAAAAGCTTTTTGAGGATGCTCAGGATAAGGCTTAATCCTTAGTTCGCCCCTCTTTCCCTGGCTCCTTATAATTTTTCCTATGCTGACCAAACTACCCTTTTTCGATTATCTCGAGATTGAATCTCCTTTTCAGTTTCATCCCAGCTGCGCCAAGAATAATTCTCACGGCCCGTGCTGTTCTTCCCTGTTTGCCGATAACCTTGCCCAAATCTTCCGGAGCAACCTTGAGTTCCAGGATCGTGGTCTGTTCCCCTTCTAACTGGGAAACCTGTACCTTGTCCGGGCTGTCAACTAATGCTTTGGCAATCAATTCAACGAGTTCTTTCACCATAACCTCCTTTAAGTTTAAGAATGTTGATTGGAAAGCTTCTCAGATTTGGAAACTTTATGTAAAAGAGATTGGACTGTTTTAGAAGCTTGAGCTCCTCTCTCTAGCCAATAATTTGCTTTTTCAATATCAACTTTGATTTCAGGGGGTTCCTTTAAAGGATCGTAATATCCTATAATCTCCTTCGCTTTGCTTTCCCTCGGTTTTTCTGAATCGATAACGATGATTCGATAAAAAGGCCTTTTCTTTGCTCCGAGTCTCATGAGTCGTATTGAAATCATTGTTCATTCATTCTTATTAAATACAATAAATAATTTGCGTTTGATAAATCAAACTCCTCCATCTCAGATAATGAGAAATAATATCTAAATTTTCTCTTTTAGTCAACTAACCCCAGAAAGAATTTTCTGGAAGGAAGATTTTTTCATCATTTTTTTCATTTCTATAAATTGCTTCAATAACTGATTCACTTCAGAAACAGGCCTTCCGCTTCCCTTTGCAATTCTCATACGGCGGCTCCCGCTTATCATTTTTGGATTTTCCTTTTCCTCAAGAGTCATGGAGTTGATAATAGCCTCATAATGAAGAATCTTCTTGCCATCAATATTCATCTTGCTGACATTCTTGAAAGGACCAGATTCAGGCAATAAACTCAAAACTTGGGAAAGCGATCCCATTTTCTTCATTTGAACGAGCTGCTTTTTAAAATCTTCTAGGCTGAACTCTTGTTTTCGGAGTTTTCGGGCTAGCGCTTTTGTTTCTTCTAAATCAGCCTCCTTCTCTGCCTTCTCGACTAAACTCAAGATATCGCCCATCCCCAGAATCCGGGAAGCCATGCGGTCAGGATGGAAAACTTCGAGCTTATCGAATTTCTCTCCTACACCGATGAATTTTATAGGCTTACCTGTCACTGTAACTATCGACAAAGCTGCTCCTCCTCTTGCATCGCCATCGAGCTTGGTTAAAATAACAGAAGTCAACCCAATTTTTTCCTCAAAGATTTGGGAACTTTTCACTGCATCCTGACCGGTCATAGAATCCCCCACATAGATTACTTCTGCTGGTTTGAGAATATCTCTCACCATTCGAAGTTCCATCATAAGGTCATCATCTACATGAAGTCTCCCTGCTGTATCGACGATGAGGGGATCAAAACCTCGGTTTGTGGCATACTTGAGGAGTTCTTTGAGAGCTTCGGGAGGAGAAGACATTTGCTCTTTTGTCATTTCGTAAGAGGGAAGGTTGAGCATTTTAGCAATCATTTTCAATTGCTCTTGAGCAGCTGGCCTCTTCAGATCAAATGAGACAAGAAGAGGATTTTTTTTGAGATTCAAAACCCACTTTGCGAGCTTTCCGCAGGTTGTCGTTTTTCCAGAACCTTGAAGCCCGACCAGCATGAAAATTGAGGGGGGATGGCTCGAAAATTCTAATTTTTTTGCTTCCTGTCCTAAAATGGAAGTCATTTCATCTCTTACTATCTTGATGACTTGCTGAGCAGGAGTAAGACTCGAGAGAACTTTCTCGTCCAGTGCTTTATTTCTGATTCTATCTTCAAAATCTTTCACAACTCGGTAGTTAACATCAGATTCAAGAAAGGTTAGACGAATCATCCTTAAGGCCTCAGCCATGTTTTTTTCAGTGATTTTTCCTTCACCACGGAGAAATTTCATAACCTTTTGAAGGCGATTCGATAATTGATCAAGCATTTTCTTCCTCCGGACTCAGGCCCTGCTATTGAGAAGAAAAATTCCTCAATATTTGACTGTCCAGGCTCTGTCATAATAAGACCTAACCCCAGTAAAGTCAACGTATTAAGGGGACGTTCTATTAAGGGGACGTTCCCCAAAGTACCACCCTTTAATTCATTTATTTAGTCAAAAAAAATATTGATAAAGGCAACCAATTTCTAATAGGAAAAGGATGGTACTTTGGGGAACGTCCCCGTAGACCCCGACGCAGTCGAGCGGCGAGTATGTCTGAGCTGAGCGAGTTACGCAGACACCGATAAGATCGAACGGAGAATTGCGTTAAAAATCTGAAGGGGAGCGAAGCTATTTGCCAAAACCTTTTCTAATCACGGAATTGAAAATGCTTATAATCCATCCCTAATCCGCCATCAAAAAAAAAGAAAAACCTCGCTGTACCCATATGGTAAAAT
>CAYTBG010000124.1:0-7313 GCA_964435925.1 uncultured Eubacteriales bacterium
CGTTCTGTTTGTTCGACTGTACTCTGAAGCGAACTGGAAGTATCAATGATGTAGTCTGCGTACTTCAATTTTTCTTGGGGCTGCATCTGGCTTTTTATTATCTTTATGGTTTGCTTTCGACTGATTCTGTCCCTTTCCATTAATCTTTTTATTTGGACTTCTTTCTTGCAATAAGTCATGATAATCTTATCGAAGAAATCGGCAAAACCAGCCTCAATTGTTAAAGCAGCCTCGGAGATAAAGATATTATAATGTCCTTCTTTTTCAAGACGACTGATAACCTCTTTTTTCTTTTCTAAGACAAGAGGATGTATGAGTTCATTGAGGAAGCGTCGTTCTTTCTCATCGGAGAAAATGATTTTTCCCAATCGGGATCGATTTATTGTTTTATCTTCATCCAGGATTTTCTTACCAAAGTGAGCGACAATCATTTTCCATGCAGGTTTTTCAGGCTCCATGAGATCGTGGGCAATTTTATCTGCATGATGAATGTAACACCCCAGCTCTTCCAGGACTTCAGCAACTACAGATTTTCCAGAAGCGATTCCTCCTGTTAAGGCCACAATCAACATAGTGAAAACTCCATATCTATTTTATAGAAAAAAACTTTTGGAATCAAAACCCATGCCTCGAATATAGCAATCAGCCTGAATTATTCATAAAAAATGCCGATACTTTCTGCAATTACAGCAATATCAAAAAGATATCCTGATATTGCTGTAGATCCTGATAAACACTTATTCGAAAAGAAGCTATCTATATTAATCAGCATTTTTTCCCTGGTGGCGAGTCGATCTCACCGCATTTCCTTCGTTGCAGCCCATTCGCAGTGAAGGACCACAGCTTCATGGGCTGACGCCTTGCATCTGCGGTAACCTCGACTCGTGAATAATCCAGGTTAGTTATCAAAGATTGGAAAATAATTCCACCTGCAAGAGGAAAGAAGAGTGTAAAAGGAGGGTGATTATCATTGTTTGATTATGGTGGTTGAGTTGAGGGTTCTAAATTTTATGACTTGTTTTTATTTTTTTCTAAGTCTTTCGGCATGATTTTATATTTTTTGTGGAAGCGGAGTGCTACACCTTGCTTTTTTGTTTTTTTATCGAGTTCTTCGAGGCGAACGGTTAGACCTCCAAGACAAAGTTTTAGTTTTTTGCCTCCCCCTAGCTCCTTGGGCATGTCTATTACCAGGTTGAGTTTTGAACCAATAATCACGCCTGAGTCCAGACTGAAGTAGACTCCCTTAGAACTTATATTTTCAATTTTTGTTTCCTCTTTGAATGTTTTTCCCAGAGGAAGCTTCCCCTCAATTTTTACTGGAAGCGGGAGATCAAATCGCCACTCTCTGCGACGGTTGACCTCAACACTTGCAGCGTCTCTAACTATTTTTGAGGTTTTTTTTGGAGCCGCTTTTTTAGGTGAGGTTTTTTTGGGAGCCGCTTTTTTTGATGTTAATTTTTTTGTCATGTTTCCCTCTTAATTACCTTCAATAGGTTAAAAAAGCGCAGAATTAATAGCATACAATGCAAGTTGAAGTCTGCTATGAGTGTTAAGCTTGGCGTAGATGCTTTTGATGTGGGATCGGACTGTATTCTTGCTTATAAAAAGGGCCTCAGCAATCTCATCATTGCTTTTCCCTTTCCCGATGAGTCTTAGAACTTGAAACTCAGTAGGGGTGAGTTGGTCAAGTGTCTTTTCTTTAAGATCTCTTCCAACTACAGAAATAATCCTGTCCATGATGCTGCTCATCTTATCTCGAGGAAGCCAGATTTCTCCTTTATTAATTATTCTTATAGCATTTTCCAGTTGATCTGAAGGATCATTCAAGTCAAAATACCCTCTCACTCCTGCATTCATGAGCCCCACTACTTCTTCATGGGAGGGGATGTTTCCTAGAAGCAATAACTTGGATTTAGGTTTGGCATCTGAAATTTCTATGATGGCTTTGCAAATTTCTCGAATATTAGGCAAAGGCTCAGAATTAGCAAAAAGGATAACATGAGGTCTGAGTTCTTTTATAGATTCTAAAAAAGATTCAATTGTGCTTTTCTCGATATTGATAATTTCCATTTCTGGAGCGACATCAATAGCTTTTAAAATTCCTGAGAGGATTAAATCTGACGTGCAATAGAGAAGAACATTGATTTTTTTCTCCTCTTCAGCTTGAGGTGTTTTTATCTCCGCAGGAGCGGGAGCGGCTTCTTTGATAGGCTGCGGGGTTTTTTTTGCTGACTTTGTTGTTTTTATGACAGGCTTTTTTATGGATTTAGGATTTTTCATGATTTTCTCGTTTTTTTTAACATGTTATAAAAACAATAATCTATTGTCAAGAATTGGTTGGTTGGTTTTATGACAAAAATTGGGCAAATGACAGGGACTGATCCCCTAAAAAGCGAAAAAACTTAAATCTTTTTTGAATGGAGAGGATTTATTTTATATTTTTTTTCTAAGCGGAGAGATATAAGTTGCTTTTTTTCGCTGCTCTGGTCGGCTTTGACAAACGTCACCCTTCCCGTGATTTCAAGTTTAAGATCATTTTCCAAGAGAACGGTTTTGGGGATATCCAAAAATAGCTTTAATACAGAGCCGATTGTTACCCCTGAATCAAGCCAAAACACAGCTTCCTGAGAGCTTATAGAAGCGAGCTCAGTGTATTCTTTAAATTCATTTCCCATAGCATCGATTCCCGAAACCAAAGCTGGAATAGAAAGCTCGAAACTTCGCTCTGTATTCGCAAATCTGGTTGCGCCTTGGATGGAAGACTTATCGGATAATATTGATGTACTCATTGTTGATTATAGTTATGCCATAGGGCTGAGAATGTATCAATCCCTCTTAAAGATGATTTGTCGGGTGATTTTTTCATATTTTTTCTCATCGGGAAAGGTTAGACCTGCGGCTAATTACGCTTAATCCCCTCTTTTTTACTCCCTTTTCAAATAGAGATAAGGTGCTTAAAACATTGCTTCTTACTCCTGTTTTAAAGATATTACAGAAAGAGCATTTGCCTGACATAGTTGCTTCCTTTTCTTGAAAAGTTAAAATTACATCTTTTAATAGAGCAGTCAATCATCCCTTGGGATGAAATAAAGGGTGAATTTTTTTCCTGCTTTCTCATCGGCCCTTTTTTTGCCTTTCTTGACAAAAAAAATAGCTGTATATAGAATGACCGATAATCGAAACGAAAGAGAAAGAAGTGAACAAAAACGAACGATTTGTAAAGAAAATAACTCTTAAAAGTGTTGATTTTTCAAGATGGTATGTCGAGATTATTCAAAAGGCAGAGCTGGCCGATTATGCTCCAGTTAAAGGAATGATGGTCATCAGGCCATATGGCTGTGCTGTTTGGGAAAGAATACAACGCTTGGTCGATGATAGGATAAAAAAATCTGGCCACTCGAATGCTTATTTCCCTCTCCTCATCCCCGAAAGTTTCCTTCAGAAAGAGGCCGAACATTTAGAAGGATTTGCACCTGAAGTTGCTTGGGTAACACATGGGGGAAAAGAAGAATTGGAGGAGAGACTGGCCGTACGTCCCACTTCAGAAGCCATAATTGGCAACATGTACGCTAAATGGATCAAGTCATGGAGAGATTTACCGGTGCTGATTAACCAGTGGGCCAATATAGTCCGTTGGGAAAAGGTCACCAGGCCTTTTTTAAGGACTACGGAGTTCTTGTGGCAAGAGGGGCATACAGCCCATGAGAGCTTTGAGGAAGCTCAGGATGAAACACTGATGATACTTTCTCTTTATAAAGAATTTGTGGAGAATGAACTAGCCATTCCGGTGATTTCAGGGAAGAAATCAGATAAGGAAAAGTTTGCCGGGGCTTTAGAAACTTTTGCTATTGAAGCAATGATGTCAGACGGAAAAGCACTCCAGATGGGAACATCTCACAACCTGGGTCAACAGTTTTCCAAAGTTTTTAACATCAGGTTTGAGGATCGCAACCAGAAGCTTCAGTATGTTTGGCAGACTTCCTGGGGAGTGTCTACGCGTCTTATTGGAGCTTTAGTCATGGCTCATGGAGATGATTCTGGACTTAAATTTCCGCCCAACATCGCTCCTGTTCAAGTGGTTATTGTTCCTATTTCTGCGGGTAACTGGAAAGAAAATGTTCTCCCTTTGGCTCGAAATATTGAGGAAAAATTAGGAGAGGAAGGATTAAGAGTAAAACTGGATGAGAGAGAAGAATTCACTCCGGGTTGGAAATTTTCTGAGTGGGAGATGAGGGGAGTGCCTCTAAGGGTTGAGATTGGTCCTAAAGATATAGAGAAGAAACAGGTAGTTGTCGTACGGCGAGATACAGGGAAAAAAGAAAATGTGAGTCAGGCCTCTATGAATAGAAAAGTGCCGGAAATTCTAAGAGAGATCCAGAAGAATATGTTCGAGATGGCTTTAAAGTTTCAGCAGGAGAACACGCATGAGGTGAAGGACTATGAAGAATTTAAAGCCATAATGGAATCCCAAAAGGGATTTATTAAGGCTTTTTGGTGTGAGGACCAAGTTTGTGAAGAAAAGATCAAAGAGGAGACTATGGCTACTATTCGGGTTATCCTTCTGGATCAAGATAAGAAAGCAACCCGAGGAAAGTGTGTTTTCTGTCAGAAGCCGACGGAGACCGTAGCCTATTTTGGCAGAGCATATTAATTAGATATATAACGCTGAGAGGGATTTAGGATACGAATGGAAAATAATGCAGCGGCTTGATTTATCAAGCCCACACTTTAAAAAACTATAGATTGATGAAAAAAGTGGGGGCAGTCCTCATTCCAGGTTGTACATAATGAGGGGAAAGGCTATCGTTTGGCTCGCTTTAGGATTAAAATAAAAGGATATGGGATTCCAGAAATTTAAGTAAGAATCTTCTCTTTTTTTATTTTGATAAATTGTAGGTGCTTGATTTATCAAGTCCGCAGTTTTTTATAACTAAAAATGAAGAAAGATTACAAAGAAAAAAGAGAAAAAATGGTAAAAGACCAGATAGAAGCCAGGGGAGTTAGAGATAGTAAAATTTTAGAAGCAATGAGAAAAGTTCCCCGCCATCTGTTTGTTCCTTGGAATATGAAATCCAATGCCTATCATGACGAACCTCTTCCTATTGGAGAAGGACAGACTATTTCTCAACCTTATATTGTGGCTTATATGTCAGAAGTCCTTCGTCTGAAGGGGAATGAGAAGATTTTGGAAATCGGAACAGGCTCAGGCTATCAGGCAGCTATCCTGGCTGAGGCTGGAAAAGAAGTTTTCACCATGGAGATAGTCAAGAGTCTTTCCTTAAGAGCTGAGAAAGTTTTGAGAAAATTGGAATACGAAAATATAGATTTTAAAGTCGGAGATGGTACTTACGGTTGGAAAGAGCACGCTCCTTATGATGCTATTATGGTTACCGCGGCTCCGGTCGCAGTGCCAGAGGCTTTGCGAGAACAATTGAAAGTTACAGGAAGGATGATTGTTCCTGTAGGCTCTGCGTTTCAGGAGTTGGTACTTGTTATAAGAGAAAAGAAAAAATTCAATGAGAAGAAGCTCCTTCCTGTCCGTTTTGTCCCCTTAATTTCGACACACTAAGGATGTGCGAGGAAAGAGAAATGAAACAAAACATACGCTTTGAGTTAAGACATTCAAAAAAGATAAGGAACGTCCTTTTTTCTTGTTTGGCATTCTTTCTTGTTCTGTCTTCACTAGAATGTGGAAAGAAAAAATTTATCAAAATATTTCTTCCTGATGGTTTTTCTATTACAGCCGAAGCAGCTATTTCGGATGAAGAAAGACAACTCGGGCTCATGTTTCGGGAAAAACTGAATGCTGATCAGGGAATGATCTTAGTTTTTAAAGATGAAGATTTTCACTTTATCTGGATGAAAAACATGAAAATATCTATTGATATTCTCTGGCTGGATAAAGAGAAAAGGATTGTCCATATCGAACGCAATGTCCCCCCCTGTAAAAAGCCGCCTTGTACTTCCTATTCTTCCACGATTCCAGCAAGGTATGTCTTGGAAATAAAAGCCGGTATGGCTGATAAGAAGAAGCTGAAACTCTATGACAGGCTAGAATTTATTATTAATGGGGACGTTCCCCAAAGTACCACCCTTTAATTCATTGATAAATAAATTATAATTTTTGTCGAACATCTTCTAGCATTTAATGGAGATTTGCCATCAGTAAAAAATTTTTAGAGTTAGTCAAAAAACAAGTCCTCCTTTGTGATGGAGGCATGGGAACCATGCTTTATAACAAAGGAGTCTATCTCAATGCCTGCTTTGATGAGCTTAATCTTACCAATCCCGATACAGTGAAAGAGGTTCAGCAAGAGTATATCCAGAGTGGAGTGGATATCATCGAGACAAATACTTTTGGTGCCAACAAGTATAAATTGAAAAAATTCGGTCTGGAGGGCAAAGTCCAAGATATAAATCGCGCAGGCGCTCTTATTGCCAGGGAAGTAGCAGGAAAGGAGATTTTTGTGGCTGGATCTATCGGACCTCTGGGATTGAAGATCGAACCTTGGGGGCAAACCACTATCGAACAGGCGCAAGAGGCATTTATCGAGCAGGCACAGGCGCTCTTGGAAGCAGGTATTGATCTTTTCATTCTTGAAACTTTTTCTGATATCAATGAGATACACCAGGCGATAAAAGCTATCCGAAAGCTTGGTCAAGATTTAACAATTATTGCTGAAATGACTATTGAGGAAAGTGGAAACAGTCTGTATGGAACCACCCCTGAAGTCTTCACGAAAAAGCTTGAAGAATGGAAAGCTCAGGTCATAGGCCTGAACTGTAGTGTGGGACCAGCCCATATGCTTCAATGCATCGAAAAGATGTCTAAAATCACTAAACTTCCTCTCTCAGCCATGCCTAATGCTGGGATTCCAAGCGAAGTTGAGGGAAGGAATATTTATTTATGCTCACCCGAATACATGGCTGAATATGCAAAGCGTTTTATACTAAACGGAGTAAAAGTAGTGGGAGGATGTTGCGGTACTACTCCCTCTCATATAAAGGCTATGAGAAGAGCTATAAAGGCTCTTCAACCGTCCGAAAGAAAAAGAATTCAGGTGCTTCCGCCAACCGAAGTTGAAGAAGTGGAGAAGATAGTAAAGCTGAGGGATAAATCCAAAATGGCTCGAAAAGTAGAGGATAAAGAATTTGTCGTAAGCATCGAAGTAGTGCCTCCAAGGGGCCACAATCCATCCAGGATAGTTGAGATAGCACGCAGACTGGAGCAGAAGGGAATAGATTGTGTGAATATTCCTGATGGACCTCGGGCGAGCGCTCGAATGAGCTCTATGGCTTTGAGCTTTATTCTT
>CAYTBG010000125.1:0-7168 GCA_964435925.1 uncultured Eubacteriales bacterium
GAAAAATTAAGTATAAAGTTTAGTCATTATCTCATGGAGTTGTCAACCGTGGTTTGGTGTGTTTCACAACATATGTTTTATTATAAATGGGGGCGGGTCTTTCTTTTTGTCTGCCTCGAAAAGCTCTTACAAATGCATTAATATCTAATTACAAGCATGAAAGTGTCATAGATACATCCTGTCTTCAAGATGAGATTGCCACGCCCCTTGCTCATTTATAAAAAATGCGGGATAGGCCGCAGTGTAATGCATTAGTATAAATTGCGTTTGTATGAGTAAAGGCAAAAAGCAAGACCTGGGCCCGGGGATGTTATTATGAATATTTCGAGGCGAAATTGTACTATATATTTTTTTGGTTGATTTTTTCTTGATAATATAGGATAAAATTTAAGGATAAGAAAATGGACATAAATATAAGAGAACTAAGAACAAGGAAGGATTTGAAAACATTCATTTATCTTCCTGAAAAGATTCATGCCAGTGATCCCAATTGGGTGCATCCCGTATATATGGATGAATGGAAGTATTTCAACCCCGAAAAGAACAAGGCTTTCTCCTACAGTGATACGGTTTTATTGCTCGCTTTCTGCGGAGAAAAGGCTGCAGGAAGGATCATGGGTATCATAAATTCTCGCTACAACGAGTACAGAGACGAGAAGACGGCAAGATTTGGCTATTTGGAGACAGGGGAAGATGAGGAGGTTGTTCGCTCCCTTTTGAGTTATGTCGAAGACTGGGCAAGGAAGAAAGGGATGACAAGAATTATCGGTCCCTATGGATTCTCAGACCAAGATCCCGAAGGGTTTTTGATAGAAGGATTCGAGAATCGAGCGACCATTGCGACCTATTATAATTTTGAATGGATGCCTCGCTTTGTTGAAAAGCAGGGGTATACGAAAGATGTGGATTATTTTGTTTACAAACTGGATGTGCCTAAAGAATTTCCTGAATTTTACCGGAGAATTTATGAGAGAATCCAGAGAAAGGGAAACTTTGAAATAGTCGAATTCCGGAAGAGAAAAGAACTGAAGCCTTGGGTAAAACCGATTCTTCATCTTATGAATGAGTGTTATACTGGAAGTAGCATTTATGGATATGCTCCTTTGGATGAAAAAGAGATGGAGGATTTGGCCAAGCGTTACATGCCCGTTCTCGATCCCAGGATGGTGAAGATAGTTAAGAAGGATGATGAAGTGGTGGCCTTTATTATTGGCATGCCAGATATAACTGAGGGCATTCAAAAAGCCAGGGGGCATCTTTTCCCTTTTGGCTTCCTGAAGATATTGCGAGCAGCGAAGAAGACAAAACAGTTGGACCTGCTCCTTGGTGCCATCAAGGAGAAATATCGAGGCCGGGGGCTCGATGTCCTTATGGGAGTAAAGACAATCCTCTCAGCTCATGAAGCTGGCTTGGAAATGATTGATACCCACCATGAGTTGGAAGAGAATGTAAAAGTTAGAGCGGAGATGGAGAAAATGGGGGGAAAGATTTACAAACGCTTTCGTGTGTTTCAAAAAAAACTCTAATAATAAAAGGGGTCAGGTCTTGCTTTTTAAAAATTTGGGGCCAGGCCCCAATATTTTACTTTGCTTCGGCCCAGTTCACTCCCCAACTAAGATGAACTTTCAAAGGAGTTTTTAGGGGAAAAACATTTTCCATTCTTTCCTTGACCAAGATCTCCACTTCATCTTTTTCTTTATCTGGAACTTCAAAAACCAGCTCATCGTGAACTTGAAGAATCATCTTTGACTTCAGGTCTTTCCTTTTCATTTCGCGCCAGATGTCGATCATGGCTTTTTTCATTAAGTCAGCAGCGGAGCCCTGGATAGGGGTGTTGAGAGCGATGCGGCGGCCTGCCTGCTGGGTCATTTTATCTTTGTGCTGGAGCTCTGGGACCTGCCGCTTCCTCCCAAAGATGGTTTCAGAGAAGCCTTTTTCCTGAGCATCCTTTACCTTCTTTTCCAGAAACTGGTGCACTTTTGGGTATTTTTCATAGTAGAGATCAATGAAATCCTGAGCTTCAGAAGTTGAGGTTTCGAGCTCTTTTGCCAGGGAGAAAGCTGAAGCGCCATAAACCATACTGAAATTAATAATTTTTGCTCTTCTTCGTTTTTCCTCTTTGAAGAGAATGGAAGCGTTGCCAAAAACCCGCTCTGCTGTTTCTTTATGAATATCCCGGTCATGAAGGAAAGTTTCAATCAGGGCTGGATCTTTTGAGAGATGGGCCAGGATCCTGAGTTCTACTTGGGAATAGTCGGCGGAGAGGAAAAGGTGCCCTTGGGCGGGGATGAAAGCCTCCCGAAACCTGCGACCCAAATCTCCTTTTACGGGTATGTTTTGCAGATTTGGATCACTGCTGGAAAGCCTGCCCGTTGCCGCCACGGTTTGGTTGTATGAGGTGTGAATTCTCCCTGTTGCTGGATTGAGAAGGAGAGGAAGAGAGTCAGCATAGCCTGATTTTAGCTTGGCGAGCTTCCTGTATTCCAGGGTGTATTGTGCGATCGGATAGTCCGCTGCTAATTCTTGAAGGATGTTAACGTTAGTCGAATAGCTCTTGGTTATTTTTGTTCTTCTTGATGCGGGCAGGTTCAATTTATCGAAAAGAATGCCGGCAAGCTGTTGAGGAGAGTTTATGTTGAATTCTTCACCGCTGATATCGTAGATTTTTTCTCTGAGGTGGCCAAGTTCATATTTGAGTTCAGAGGATAAATTTTTCAGGGCCTGGGTATTGATTTTCACCCCCCACATTTCCATGTCAGCAAGAACCTCGATCAGAGGAAGCTCAAATTTACGGTAAAGGGAATCTAAATTTTTCTCCTTAACTTTAGGCCAGAGCAAGGAGCTGAGCTGAAGGGTTAGATCAGCGTCCTGGCAGGCATAGGGAGCAACCCGATCTATATCCACGGCGTCGATCGTGACCTCATTTTTTCCTTTGCCGACAATATCATTGTAAGAGATGGTTTTGACCTGGAGATAGGTTAGAGCCAGCCTGTTTAGATTGTGTTTGCCCCAATTGGGCTCTAGAAGATAGGAGAGGATCATCGAGTCTAAATCTATGCCTTGAACATGGATTCCCTCTTTTTTAAGAACTATATAATCATATTTGATGTTCTGGCCAATTTTTTTAATTTTTGGATCTGCGAGAACTTTTTTGAGAAGGTTTAAGGCCCGCTCTTTCGATAGCTGTGATGGAGCATTTGGATAATCATGACGGAGAGGGAGGTAGAAAGCATGGTTTGGCTTTGTGGAGAAGGACAGTCCGACCAGACGGGCCTGAGTGGGAAAAGCACTGTCTGTTTCCGTGTCAAGGGATACAAATTTTGCCCTTTTTATCTTTGCGATCAGCTCTCGCAACGCTTTTTCTTCAAAAATAACCCTGTAGTGTTTTTTAGTGCTCTTGGGCTTTTTCATGTATTCAGCTAAGAGGGCAGAAAATTCTAACTCCTGGAAGATCGGAATCAGTTCTTTGTAGTTCGGTTCTGATACAGAAAAATCCTCCAGGTTGAATTTCACATCCAACCCTTTTTCGATAGTTACCAATTGCAGGCTCAATTTCAACTGCTCCAAGTTCTGTTTGATTTTCTCCTGAAGTTGAGTTTTCTCTATATTGTCTAGATTATTAAGGAGTTTCTCCAAAGAGCCAAATTGATTTATGAGAGCTTTGGAAGTTTTTTCTCCGATCCCGGGAACTCCAGGAATATTGTCTGAAGCATCTCCCCATAGAGCGAGAACATCAGTGACCTGGGAGGGTGAAACGCCAAAGTGTTCCTTCACCTTTTTTTCATCCAGGGAGATTTCTTTTACAGGATTGTAGACAATTGTTAACTTATCAACGAGTTGAAAGATATCTTTGTCATTAGTGACGATGACAGATAGAATGTTTTGGGAGGAGGCCCGTTGAGCCAGGCTGCCTAATACATCATCTGCCTCATAATTTTCGTGCTCGAAAAAAGGGATGTTGAATGCTTTTAAAATTTTTTTAATAACTGGAATCTGGACAACTAAGTTCTCTGGCATGGGTTTGCGGTGGGCCTTATAGTCTTTGAAGGCTTTATGGCGTATTGTGGGGCCTTTAGCATCAAAGACTATTCCAAGATAGTGAGGCTGCTCTCTCTCCATTAGTTTTTTGAGCATGCTGATAAACCCAAAAACAGCATTGGTGGGAAAGCCTTTAGAAGTAGAAAGGCGTTGGATAGCATAATATGAGCGATAAAGGAAAGAATTGCCGTCGATTAAATATAGTTTTTTTTTAGGCATCCAGGTCAGAGTTCAAAAACAATGATTTTTTTCTGGGAATAAATGGGGCCAGGCCCCATTTTGTAAGAAAGATGACATTCTCATACAGAAAATGGGGCCTGGCCCCATTTATTCCCTTTGTATATTTTAAATTAAAAGGTTTTCCTTATTGATGATATTACTTTATCATGTATTATTATACTCTTAAATATAGAGATATCAAGTTGGGAGCCCCCGATGTAAGCATCTTCATTTCCGTGCTAGCTGGTTGCTATGTTCAGGACAAAAGATTTGGGGATGCTTCCACCCCCGGTTCGGTAGTGTCAAGAATATTGTGTAAAATTGGGAATCGGCATATTCTTCCATTTTTTACCTCAGTTGACAAAGGTAACTAAGATGTTATAATAAGTAAATTATTTGGAAGAGAATATGATTATAGATGTTGAAAAACTGCCCAAGGAAGGGCGAAAAATTTCCGGGGACTTTGAATTCCTCAGTGTGGCCCTTGTTGAGGAAAGTGCCGTTTTCCTTAAACCTGTTCACGCTGAGCTCACTTTAAAAAAAGCAGGAGAAGAGATTTTAATAAAAGGGAAGATCATCACTTGCCTCAGCTTAATATGCAGCCGCTGCCTCGTTCCCTTTGAATCCTTGATTGATTCAAAGTTTGATCTTGTTTATCTTCCTGAAGAACTTGATATGATCCAGGATAAATTGGAAAGCGATGATATAAATAAACTGTTTTATTATAATGGCAAGATAGATATCGAAGAGGTGATTTTGGAACAGTTGAATTTAGTTTTTCCTGCCAAGCCTTTATGTTCTGATGATTGCCAGGGAATTTGCCCTGTTTGCGGGGAAGTCATAAGAGACAGCGAGTGTGTCTGTGTTACAAAGAGCTCTGATCCTCGCCTCAAGAAATTAAAGATATTCATAAAAGAGAAGAGTTAAATGGCTCATCCGAAAAGAAAACATTCCCATTCACGAAAAAAAAAGAAAAGAGCACACGACGCTCTTTCCGTTCCTTCTTTGGCCCTTTGTTCCAACTGCGGAAATCCTAAATTGCCCCACCGGGCATGCCCTGAGTGTGGATTTTACAGAGAGAGGCAGGTTATTGATGGATCGGAAGAGTGATGAAGGATGACAGATGAAGGTTGCTATTGATGCCATGGGCGGAGACTTTGGTCCCAGAGTCACGGTAGACGGAGCTTTGAAAGCATCCCGAGAGTATAAGATTGAAACCCTTCTCGTGGGGCTTGAGGACCTTATAAAAAAAGAGTACGAAAGGCTCGACCATTCAAAGGCAAAAGTAACAATTATTAATGCTACAGAAGCCATCGGCATGGGCGAGGGGATGCTTTCTTTCAGAAGGAAGAAGAGGTCTTCTATCCGCATAGGGGCTGAGCTGGTCAAGAAAGGGGAAGCAGAGGCTTTTGTCAGCACCGGAAATACGGGTGCCGTCGTCTATATATCCAAAAAAATACTGGGAGCTTTAAAGGGAGTAGAGAAGCCAGCCTTGTCCCTCCTTGTTCCTAATCTAAAAGGTCTTACGCTCCTCATAGACGTGGGAGCAAATGCCAACTGCCGCCCGCATAACCTGGAGCAGTTCGGTGTGATGGGTCATATTTTTATGGAGAGTGTATTAAACATAAAGAACCCCAGAGTAGGCTTAATGAGTATAGGAGAAGAAAACTCAAAGGGGAATGAATTAACTAAGGAAGCATATGAAAAGCTTCAAACTTCCTCTTTGAATTTTATCGGAAATATAGAGGGTAAAGACATGTATTCAGGAAAAGCCGATGTCATCGTTAGCGACGGCTTTACAGGAAATGTGGCCTTAAAGGTAAGCGAAGGAGCCGTGGAAACCTTTTTTTACATGGCTCGCACTGAACTCATGAAAAACATCTTCTCTAAAATTGGACTTTTCTTAATGAAGAGACATTTAAAGAAGATTTTTAAAAAAATAGATTATGCAGAATATGGAGGAGCCCAACTTCTAGGAATAAACGGAGTCTGTATAATCGGCCATGGGCGCTCAACTCCCACTGCCGTGAAGAATGCTGTGGGATTAGCCAAGAATTTTGTCCAGAACAAAGTTCAAGAGAAAATTCAAAACGGGATAGCCAATATCTCCCACACCATTGGGAAAGCTGAGGTTTAAGATGGATTTTCAGGGGAGGACTTCGATTGTTACCGGCGCTTCTCAAGGAATTGGGAAGGCTATAGCGCTCGAGCTTTCCAGGAAAGGAGTTGAAGTTATTCTGGTTGATATTCAAAAGGAGAAACTTGAAGAGGTGGCCGATAAAATTAGGGGAAATAAAGGCAAGGCTGCTGTCTTTGCCGCAGATGTTTCTCTGATGGACGAGGCTATGGAGGTTGTAGAGGCTGTAGTAAAGAGTAACAAAAAAATCGATCATTTAGTCAATAATGCAGGTATAACAAGGGATAATCTGTTGATGCGGATGAGAGAGGAAGAATGGGATTCGGTTTTGAAGGTAAACTTAAAAGGAGTTTTCAATTTTTCCAAGGCTGTGATAAGGAATATGATTAACAATCGATATGGCCGAATTGTTAACATCTCTTCGATTGTAGGCTTGATAGGAAATGTGGGCCAGTGTAACTATTCCGCTTCAAAGGCAGGCGTTATCGGGTTCACTAAATCTTTAGCCAGGGAGGTTGCCTCACGGGGCATAACCGTGAATGCGGTAGCCCCTGGCTATATTGCCACGCCGATGACTGAGAGTCTTCCTGAGTCTGTGCAACAAAAGTTTCGAGATTGGATTCCTGTGAAAAGGTTTGGAACGCCCGAGGAGATAACTCATGCTGTAAAATTTCTTCTCTCTGACGAGGCTGCTTATATCACAGGCCAAGTCATAAACGTAAACGGCGGAATGTTTATGTAGGCATAGGAGAATAATTTGTTAATAGCAAATCT
>CAYTBG010000126.1:0-7102 GCA_964435925.1 uncultured Eubacteriales bacterium
CAGACCTATGAGCCAGGCGGGAGTGGCTGACCAGAACATGTGTTTGATGTGGTCAAAAAGGTTCGAACCCGCAGTTACAGGTGCCAGATTAGCAACATCTGAAAAAGGAGACATTTTGTCGCCAAAGTAAGCTCCGGCAACGATCGCTCCTGCTGCTGGGCCTAAGGGGATTCCTAAGCCCATAGCAATTCCAATAAACGCCACTCCCAAAGTGCCGATAGTTCCCCAGGACGTTCCTGTGGCTATAGAAGTGATCGAGCAGACAAAACAGGCTGTCACCAAGAAATACTTCGGGGATATGAATTTCAGCCCGTAGTAAATAATCATAGGAATGGTGCCTGAGGCAATCCAGGAGCCGATCAGGATCCCGACACAAAGCATAATGAGGATAGCTGGCATGGCTTTGTGAATACTGTCTACGATTCCCTCCTCCATCTCTTTCCATTTGAAACGCAGAAAGAGCCCTATGCACCCTGTGAGAAAGGCAGCGGTGACAAGGAGAGCCGGAGCCATGATTTTGTATACACCATAGCCTACGCCAAAAAGAAGGAGCATAAAAATCAGAGGAATCAAGGCAATGATAATGCCAGGCTCTTTGTGCTGTAGTGTTTCATTTTTTGTTTCGTTTTCCATTTTTCTTTCCTTTTATTCGAAATTAAATTTGCGTTTTGTTCTTGTGCTTTACAATCTTAAGAAAATGTTCCTTTTGCGACTAGCTTTCTATCGGAGATCATCATCCGTCCCATAGCAAAAGAATCTGTTAGATTAAAGTCTTTATCGAATAAAATTATATCAGCATCTCTTCCGACTTTGATTTCTCCTTTTTGGTTGAGTTTGTAAAATGTGGCAGGATTAGTAGAAAAAAGCTTCAGAGCATCCTGGAGGCTCAGAATTTTTTTTCGCACTAAAAAACGGAAATTTTCTAGGAGGCTTTTCTCGGTTGCAATAGTCAGACCGACAAGGTTTCCCTTTTTGTCGAAAACAGGCATACTTCCGTTGCTGTCTGAACTTACTGTGATATGAGTGAGTGGAGCCTGCTTTTTAAGGCACTGCTTGATTGCTTCTCCTATACTAATTTCACCATTATCCTTTGCCGCAGGCTCGACGCCTGCTGTTAGATCGATATAACCTCCTTGAAGGATAAGCTCGATTGCTTCCTCTAGTAGTTCACGGTTGCGGTTGACGTGCGTTGGTATGACTTGAGTGGGAGGAATTTCTGTTTCCTTTATCAATTTAAAGAGCATCTCTAATTTGCGAGGTCCGTCGCCCAAATGGAGGTGGAGAATCCCTGCTTTTCCACCGAGCATTCCCCCCACCCTGCATTCAGCTGCAAGGCGGGCGATTTCGGCAAAGATGGGCTGGGAAGAGCGGTGATCAGAAATAGCTATTTCTCCTGCTCCGATTACTTTATCGATGAGGATGAGATCAGAACGAATACTTCCTGTGAGTGTTACTACTGGAATTTGATAGGATCCAGAATAGATATGAGTTGTGATTCCCTCCGCATCAAGGCCTCTTGCCTTAGCCAGAAGAGATTGCATATGGCGCGTTGTCCCATCAGTTCCCAAGCAGCCGATGACAGTCGTGACTCCGCTCGAGACGATATCTTCTATGGTTATTTCGGGTGCTCTTGTAGCTGGTCCTCCTTCCCCGCCTCCACCCAATATGTGGACATGGCTGTCCACAAATCCAGGTATAACAATCTTTTCCGAGGCGTTGACTACTTGGACATCCAATCCTTCAATCCTAATCTGCCCTGGTTCTTCTATGGCACCAATTTTGCTTCCCATGATCAAAATATCTTTTTTGCCCAAAGGCTCAGGTGCAAAAACCTGCCCTTGGTGAATTAGGATCATCATCTTTTCCTCCTTCTTAATAAAATTTCTAAGAGAAGCTTTTGAGTAATTTTTTTTAGGGTTAAATTATCACGATTTTTTCCTATTTTCAAGTTGAGTCCAAGTCGGGGTCAGACCTTTCAAACTTTTAAAGAGTCATATAGTTGGGGTCAGGCTTTGCTTTTTGTCTTTACTCATACAAACGCTATTTATTCTAATGCATTAGATCGAGGGCGACCCCGCTCTTTTTATAAGTGGGAGGAGGAACATGGCAAGATCTTATCCTGATGATAGGAGATATCCATGACGCTTTCATCCTTGCAGTGAGATTTTAATTCGTATAAAATAAGAACCAAGAACTGGTGAAATGGCAACTATCGAAGAAGAATTAAAAAAACGAGAACCTCTTATTAAAGGAGCAAGTAGTTTTGTCCTCCTTGGCAAAAAAATTGAGATAATGGGAAAAGAGAATTTTGTCAAAGGAGGGCCCAATATTATAGTTGGCAATCATATCGGGACGTTTAAAGATATCGCCACTTTATTAAAAATCATTCCCCGGCCGACTTTTTTTACAGCCAACAGGATGATATTCAATAAAGATGAATTTAACTATCTTATAAGACGTCATCTTAAGATACATCTGAAAAACTTTGGCCTCTTGTTGGATTTAGTTTTCAGCCCCCTTAAGTCCCTTATTGTCAACTATGTTTCAACCAACGTAGCTAAGGTGGGGACTATTCCTGTGGATTTAAGCCAGGGAAAAAGAATGGCTATGGAGAAATGTCAAGAATATCTAAAAAAAGGAAAAGCGATCATCACGCTTCAAGGCCTGGGCCGGGTGATGATAAAAAATCCCAACCCTTACGTGAGTTATTTCAAGAGAGGAGCCTCCGTTCTTTCCTATAACATGTATAAAGAGGAGGGAATCTCTGTTCCTGTAACCCCCATAGCCATGTTCGGAACTCAGGTTCCTTTTCTAGTTCCGACTAAGATTAGAGTCAAAATAGGGGAGCCTATGTACATCACTGATTATTTAGCGGGGGAATTTGCAGAAACTGTGGATAAATTCAGAGAAGCTCTGGAGAAAAGAGTAAAAGCTCTTATCTTAGATATTATATTCTTGGGATCAAACCTTTAAAAGGTCTGACCCTGCTATTCTTCTCCTCCGTACCTGGAGAGGACATCAGAGTTGATCTTAAGGAAAAGGTCGTATTTTATCTTAACTTTCTTTTCTTCTCTTAATTTGGACATATAAGATTGGAAGAATTTGTTCTTTTTTGCCCCCAACAAATTTTCTTTTTCTGTTTCCTTATTTTTCTCAAGGTCTTCTCGGGTCACTTCCTTCCTGTCCAGTATTTTAATCAGGGCATAACCTTCTTTAAACTCGACGGGTTCGCTTCCTTCCTTCAAAGGAAGAGAAAAAGCGAGCTCATCTATTTTCGAATTTTCTCCGATAACGCTTAGATACTGTCCCCGTTTGTGTTCATCGGCAGTGTTGTACTCAAGGCCATGTTTTTTGGCCAGGCCCTCAAGGCTTGCTTTTTTGAGCTCTGCCTTGACTTTTTTCATTTTTTCCAAGGCCTTCTTTTTCTTTCTTAAAGCCATGAATTCTTCTTTGACTTCTTTTTCCACTTCTTCAAAGTTTGCTTGGCGAGGAAGTTCAATTTTTTCGAGTCGGGCAATTCCCACACCTTTGTACGTATAGATAGGAGAAGACATTTCCTTTTCTTTGAGTTCGAAAAGAGTTGTGCTTATAGTGCCGGCAGAATCAATGTCTTCTATGGCTTCTCCCTTTTTGAGAAGGCCCGTATTTTTTAATTCAAAGCCAATTATTTGAGCGGCTGAGCTAAGGTTTTTTTCTTTTTTTGCTCTTTTTTCTAATCTGTTAATTCTCTCTTCAGCCATCTCTCTGGCTTTCTGGTCCTTGACGGTACTTTTTATTCTTTCTTGGACTTCTTCAAGAGGCTTTATCTCAGAAGGCTTTTTTTCTGTGACTTTAAGGATAGAAATTCCTTCTTCGAATTCTACAGCGCCAGAAGTTTCCCCCTCAGAAAGATTCTCAATCTCTGTCTTCTCCCCAGAGGATAATGCTTGCCACTCATAAAGACCCCAGTCCCCGGCGTTATTTGCTTTATTATCCTTGGAATGCTTTTTTGCTAAATCACCGAAATCTTCGCCACCTTTAATTTTTTCTAAAATTCCTTGGGCTTCTGCCAAAACAAGCTCTTTTTCTTTCTCATCATAAGGGAGAAAGATTCTACTGACCTTCAATCTTTCAGGATCTTTGAACTGTGATTCATTCTCTTTATAGTATTTTGATATGTCAGAATCAGTCAGTTCGATCCCCGCTTTTAAGTCTTCGGTTTTGAGAAAGACAAATGCACCTTCTCTTCTTTCGGGGATTTTGTATTTTTCTTTGTTCTCTTCAAAGTATTCCTTAATTTCGCTTGAAAGAGGTTCCTCTTTCAGTTCTATCTTTTCAGTTTCAAGGATAACAAATTCCATCTTGGTGGATTCATTCTTGTTTTTATAGCTTTCCCATAGTTCTTCGGGGGTAAAGGTGATTCCAGCTGTGAGGACTTTCATAACTTTGTTGAGGATGATCTCTTTTTTTAGGCTTTCTTCAAATTCTGAGATGGAGATTCGGTTCCATTCCAGAATTCTCTTGTATTCTTCAAACCCGACGAATTTTCCCTCCCTTTGAAAGACAGGGTAACCAATAATTTGTTCTCGAATTTCTTCCGAAGAAGCATCTATTCCTAATTCTTGAGCCTTTTGAGAGAGAAGGGTTTGTTGGATGATCTGCTCGAGGACTTGTCTCGGAATATTGAGTTGCTGGATGAGTTTACTATCGAGGTCTTTAAACTCTTTTTTTAATCCCTCAAGCCTTTGCCTGAGATTCTGGAAGTATAAATCCGCGGAAATTCTATCTTTTCCTATTGTGACAATAGGCCCTGCTTTTCTTGTTTCTCCCAAACGGCCAGCTCCTCCCCATACTGCAAAAATAGTAACAATAAAGGCAGCAATAACAAGCCATAGCGTGGGAGCCAATTTCTTTACGTTTTTTCGCATTGCTCCTAACATGATCTCACCTTAATTTTGAAGAAAATGGGGCCAAGTCCTATTTTTCCCCTGACATGAAGAAAATGGGGATATTCCGGAAAAATGGGGCCTGGCCCCATTTTCTTGGTCCCTTTTTATAATGTTTTGTCCACGATTAATCACTGTCTTTTTTCTTACAGAAAAAGTAGCCTGCCCCTTTTTTTTCCGGGGACAGTTCATGTAGAAAAAAGTAGCCTGTTCTTTTTTTTCCTTTTTTTTCGCATCTAAACAAATCAACATTCTTCTAATAAATATCGAGAGATGACCAGACGCTGAATCTCAGAAGTACCTTCATAGATAGAGAAAGCTCTGGCATCTCTATAAAGTTGCTCAATAAAAAATTCTTTTGAGTATCCATAGCCTCCGTGAATTTGTAAAGCTTGATAGGCAATTTTATTGGCGGCTTCTGAGGCGAAGAGTTTGGCCATGGAGGATTCTTTGGTATAGGGTTTCTCTTTATCCATTAAGTCAGCAGCCTTATAAGTTAGCAATCGAGCCGCATCTCTTAGTGTACTCATATCAGCAATCATGAATTGAATAGCCTGAAATTCGGAAATTTTTCTACCGAAGGCTTCTCTCTGTTGGGCATACTTAACTCCCTCTTCTATAGCCTTATCAGCGAGGCCAACAGCTTGAGCAGCAATGCCGATTCTTGAGCCGTCAAGGCAATGGAAGGCAACAGCTACTCCTTTTCCTTCTTCTCCCAAAAGATTTTCCGCAGGAACTTGACAATCTTCCAAGACATATTCTGCAGTTAAAGAAGAATGCAGCCCCATCTTTTCTTCAATCTTAGAGGCTGAAAATCCTGGAAGATTTTTCTCTACGATAAACGCATTCAGTTTCTTCACGCCTGGTTTAATCTCTGTCGAGGCAAAAATAATAGAGGCATCTGCTTCGCTTCCAAGAGTAACCCATGATTTTGTCCCGTTTAAAATATAAAAGTCACCTTCCCTTATCGATTTCGTTTTAAGGTTTTTCGCATCTGAACCTGCTCCTGGCTCAGTCAAAGAAAAAGCTCCCAGCATCTCCCCAGTGGCCGCTTTTGGAAGATATTTTTCCTTCTGGGTCTTATTTCCAAACTTCATGATGGAGTAGCAAAAGAGCATACAATGAACACTGACAATAACAGCCAGTGAAGGAGATGCCCGAGCGATTTCCTCGAGGGCAATAATCAGGGATAGGTGGTCTGTTTTTGTACCTCCATATTCTGAGGGAATAGTCATACCCAGGATTCCTAGTTTTCCCAGCTTATCTAAAAATTCATGAGGAAATTCGTGGATATCTTCTAAGATTTTTATTTTAGGTTCAATCTCCTTTTGGGCAAAATCTCTGACCATAGCTTTAAGTAGTTTTTGATCCTCTGTGAGCGCAAAATTCATTTTTCTTCTTTTTTCTTTTTTAAAGTATACTTGCCTCTTCCGTCATAAAGGGAAAGCTATTTTGAACTTCAATTTTTTATGAGCCTGATCTTGCTTTCTGAAAAAGGGGAAGGAGCCGGTCGTATGTCGTTTCGAGATTTTCTATCATCACCTTTGTTTTGCCAACGATAGGCATGAAATGCGAATCTCCGATCCAGCGTGGTATCACATGGAGATGATAATGATCGGCAACTCCTGCCCCGGCACATTTGCCTAAATTCATACCAGTATTGAAGCCTTGAGGAAAGTATTTCTTTCTCAGAACCTTCAGGCTCAATTTGAGGAGATCTGTCAGTTCATCAGTCGACTCTTTTTTTGCGCGTTCAAACGAAGAAAGATGTTTGTAAGGGGCAATCATCAGGTGGCCAGACGTATAAGGATATTTATTCAACACAATGAAGTTGTGAGCGCCTCTAAAGAGGATGAACGCTCCTCTGTCGTCTTTTGATTTAAGAGCTTGACAAAAAATGCATCCGCTCATTTTGGATAATCGTCTGACGTATTCTTTTCTCCAAGGAGCAGAGATATATTCCATTATTTACTATTTATCAGATTTTTTAGGATTTTACTCGGCTTAAAGTACAAAACCTTCTTAGGAGGAACATGAACTGGTTCACCGGTTCGAGGATTTCTTCCTGAGCGTGAATTTCTTTGTCTGAAGCGGAAACTTCCGAAACCCCTTAATTCTATTTCTTCTCCCCTTAAGATCGCTTCTTTTATAGTCTGAAAAAAAAGATTTACGCCTGC
>CAYTBG010000127.1:0-7078 GCA_964435925.1 uncultured Eubacteriales bacterium
AATGTTCTGTTCGTTTCCCATTTTAAATCTGGCAATTAATTGCGACACAGCCTGATTGCGAGCAGCGTAGCGACGTGGCAATCTCTTAAGATTAATTATTCTAAACTTTCCTTAACTAAGTTGGCCGGTTTTAGAAGTCTGTAAACAGGATAGGTCTGTAGCTCTCGACGCCACTGCGAGACAAGATAGCGGTCGAAGAAATTCCAGACCAGAAGTCCATCATCGCTTTCTGGTTCAAGAAGGTAGGCCGCAACATTGGCAAGTGGCTGGGCTGTCGCTATAAAAAGAGTCCCCTCAGGAAACTCTTTTTCCTCCAGGATGTATTCGCCTTTTACTGAATTCAAGTAGTGTCCTTGAAAGAGCCTTGAGGCTCCCTTGATCTCTTTTATTCGGAACGATTCCACCTCTAAGCTAACAGGTTCTCTCGTTTTCTCCACTAAAAGGCCGTGCTGGAGAAGCTTTTCTGTGATTTCTGGACTGGCTTCTGGGATAAGATAGGCATAGGGGAAGGGGACAGATCTTTTCGGAACAAAGTTAGAGAAATAGGGTACGCTGTAGGTTTTTTTCTTGTCTTTTTTCTTTACCCGCGGCCAGCCGCTTTCCCTTGGTATGACTTCCATTTCCCAGCCGAGAATAGTGACTTTGTCTTTAAGAGACTTCAGATCGTATTCAACAGCGAAAGTATCGTCTTCAGAAGGCCTCATTCCTCTCTGGATTGTTTTTCGGTCTGCGCTGCGGACGAGCTGAACGATCCCATCCTTATGGTCATAGCAGTATTCCAGGATCGAAAGGAGAAAATAATAACAACTCGTCACCCTTGTTTTATAATCAGCATAGGCATAATTTTCGTTAAGAATGGCTAAACGGTTCCTCAAGCTGATGTAATTGGTGAGGTAACGCGGCTGAGGACCAGAAGGACGCCATCCTTTCTCTGGATTGCTGAAGTCCATAAAGTTTCCGTAGGGAATGGAGAGCACCTTGTATTTTTCCCTCAAGTTCTTGTTTATGGAGGGCATCATTTTTTCCCTCATGTATTTGATAAGAGAAGTGTCGCCGTTAGGGTTGAGCCCCCAGACATAGGTGACAGGCTCCTCATGGTAGGAGCCGTTGGTAGTATGACAGTCGACAAGGAGGGCTGGATCCCAGCGCATCAAAACATTGCGAACCAGGCCTTGAACCTCGGGACTCTCCAGTTTTATCCCGTCCCGGTTTAAATCGAGGTTTTGACCGTTGTAGCGAACACCAACTCCCTTTTCCGGTCCCACTTGGTTGCGTCTGTTTGCCGGGCTTATCTTTTCATTGCCATCAGCGTTAAAGATAGGAGCGATGAGAATCACCAGTTTATCCAAAAATGGAGGTTTCTCTTTTAGGACGATGTCTCTGGCAAGCATTAGTGAGGCTTCTTTTCCTTCGACCTCGCCCGCATGGATATTGGCCTGGATGTAAACCACTGCTCTTCCATCATGAGAAAGAGCCAGGGGGGAAGAAGGAACAGGCTCTCCGATGACAAGGAGGGGAACTGTTCTTCCTTCTGGGCTGACACAGATAGTTTCCAGTCTTATGAGAGAACTTTTGCGCTGGAGCTCTTTTATGAAATTTGTTACATCAGCATATCTTGAGGTTGCAGTGAAATTGCTGGTCTCTGCCACGGTTAAAGGCTTTTGCTTTGTTGAAGAAAGGGCCGAAAGGGGAGAGATAGAAAAAATAAGAAGCAGAATAAGAGAGAAGTGTATGAAAAAGATTTTTCTTTCATATTTCATAACATTTTTATATCTCATGGCATTTTCCCTTACGTGGAATTAAGGAACTTAGTCCGATTAAGGAACTTAGTCCGATTAAAAAACTTAGTCCGATTAAAGAACATAGCCCGATTATTGCAGGGGCTTGATTTATCAAGCCCGCATGCAGCGAGAGTAAGAGTTTATAAGAATTTAATTTATAGGTCAACGAGGACAGAAAAAAGATTGGTCGCCTTTTTTTCATAAAGGAAAAGTATTATACTCAAAGTTAAAGAAAAGGCTGTCTTTCTAAAATGGTTACATTTAGCGTAAGCAAAGAAAAAGAAGATGCTCTTCGCCAGAGGATGGAGAATTTGGGCATCTTCGAAAAAGATATTGTGGAAAAGTTTATCCGCTCCAGCGGAAAAGGGGGGCAGAAGGTCAATAAAACTTCAACATGTGTCTATTTGAAGCACCTCCCGACCAAAATAGAGGTGAAATGTCAGAGGGAGCGCTCTCAAGCCATAAACCGATTTATAGCAAGAAGGATTCTCACAGATAAGATTGAAAGAATGATTCGAGGGAAGGAAAGTGAAGAGCAGCAAAGGATTGAAAAAATCCGCCGACAGAAAAGAAAGCGTTCAAAAAGAGCAAAACTCAAGATGCTAGAGGAAAAGAGGAAACAGGCCCAGAAGAAAGAAGCACGGAGATTCCGCCCTAAGTTGGATGATTTAGAGGAATAACAAGCATGCTTACAATGAACCTGCCAGCCTAAGGAGGGCATGGAGGATTAGGTTTGCTCCTTTTTCTAGAATTTTCTCTGATGCCTTCGACATAATCGCTTCCATCTTATAAAGCGCAATCATTTAATGAGCATTGTCACTGCTGGCAATCTTGGATAAAAAGAGACCGCCTGTGAATAGATCCCTTTGCCGCCATTATTCCTGAGTAAAATCATGTTTCATTTCCTGCGGTTCCCATTCCTTTCCAAAAATATGTTTTTGCATCCATTTTATTTCTTCTATCATCAAGATACGTCTCAAGCGGGGTTCACGCACTCCATGACCCTGGCGTGGAAACTTCATAAACCGGGTGGGAACGTTTAAATCACGCAATGCCGTAAAAAAGACCATGCTCTGGTTCGTGCTGCTGGTGATATCGCGTGATCCGTGAAGCAGAAGCGTTGGCGTTTTCACGTTTTTTACATATGTCAGAGCGGAATGGTTACGCCACTCCTCCGGTTTTTCCCACGCATTACCGCCGATATACCAGAGCGAGACATCGAAATTAAATCCAGGGCCGGATTCGGCCTGCCAGCTAAACACCCCCGCGCCACAGGAGGCGGCCTTGAAACGGTCCGTATGGGTTACTACCCATCCACAACTGACGCCGCCCCAACTCCAACCGCGGATTCCCATGAGTTCAGGATTGACATGGCCAAGCTCGATGACATGATCGACCCCGGACATCAAGTCTTCAAACTCACCGCCTCCGACATCGCCTATGAGCCCTTGCAGGATTTCATCACCGTAGCCACTACTGCCGCGCACATTCGCTCCGAGTACGGCATAGCCAAGCCCTGAATAAAGTTGGAAAAATGTATCAAAATCGTTTCCGAAATAGCCGCTGGGACCTCCATGGATGTCTAGCATCAACGGAGCCTTTTCTCCCTTTTTGAAGTGGACGGGAAAGATGAATATGCCTTCTATTTCCGTTCCATCAGAGCTCTTCCAGCGCAGCACCTCACCCTTGCCAAGTAGAATCTCTTTCTCGATCCACGGATTGGCATAGGTAAGCTGAATCTCGTTTTTGGCCGCTACATCAGAAACATAAATATCCGCAGGGGTGTTGAAGTCTGAAAATGAATAGACCATCTTTTTGCGGTCTTCCGAGAAAGCCAGGGCGCGTAAAGTACCGGTTTTGTTTGTAAGCGGCGTCATCGTATCTTTCTCTATGTCTAGACGGTAGAGATTTACATTCGTGCCGTGTACTTCATTAAAAAGCAAACTTCTGCCGTCTGGCATCCAAACCACATGGTCGACTTCTCCCCGATTTTGCGCGGTTAGCTTCCGGGTTTCCCCAGTTTTCGGATTCATGATCCAGAAGAATCCATTGCGCAGGTCGAATTCTTTGTCATCTGGAGAACGATAGAGGAAAACCTTGCCGTCAGGAGACCACTTCAAGTTTCGTTCCGGCGTCCTGTTGTCAGTCAAACGTTTCAAACTATTCTTATCAAGATCATACAAATACAGCTCTGAAAGGTGTGGATAATTTTGCCGGTTATTTGGTCGCGCTGCGAGAGCAACATACTTACCGTCTGGTGAGACATCAAAATCTTGTAGAAGAAATTTCTCCTTTGTCAGACTTGTTTCTTTCTTAGATTCGATGTCAAACACCCAAAGATTACTCCATCGTCCGGCAAGTTTTCCGTTCGGACCCTCATCAACATAATATGCATCCGCGCCTTTTTCCCATTCTTTTTGCTTTTTCTCGCTCATCGTGTCCTTAGCGGCGAAAAATATCTGTTTACTGTCTCTGCTCCATTTGTATTCCTCAATTCCCCCCTTATGTTTGGTGTATTGGAGCGCTTCACCGCCTGTTACAGGTATAAGGAAAAGCTGCACGTCTTTATCGACTTCCCTTAAAAGAGAAAGGTATTTCCCATTGGGAGAGAATTGGAAGTCCTCCCCGCCTTCTTTTCCAATAAACTGCTGTGGAGTCCCCCCTGTTGATGGGATCATGTAATAGGTTTTTTTGTATTTGTTTTTATCCCATTCCAGGCGAGTTCCGGAATAGAAGACTTTTCTCCCATCGGGCGTCATCAGCACATCTCTAATCCTCACAATTTTGATGGCCTGGTCAGGTGAGAGAGGGCGCTTTACCTGTGCGCTGACATTCATTATCAGAAAAAATTGCAGTGTTATGAAGGTGACAATACCTGCCTGTAATCGACTGCTCCGACGCTTAGCTTTGACTTGGTTGCCTTTCTTGCAAGATTCAGCAAAAATTCCGAAACATGTTTCAATCTTCATATTTAATATCTCCTTTTCTTGAATTTCTTGTAAAACACGTATATTTTATCCCTTTCGAATTTAATTTCTTTTTTTGGATGATACATAAATTATAAGGCATTTAGTTCTCCTTTCTTAAATTTACCATTTCTATGAATGTTGCAAGGCAAAAATAAGCTTGAGATGATTGATGATTCTATTTCTTGCTGAGTAATCTTTGATAAAGATTAACTTGCCAGTCTCAGGATGACCTGGAGGAGCAGGTTTGCCCCTTTTTCTAAATCTTCCCATTTTATCATCTCTTGAGGCGAGTGGCTGATTCCATCCAGACAGGGGATGAATATCATTCCAGGTTCGGCAACACTTGCTAAAATCTGAGTGTCGTGTCCTGCGCCGCTGGGAAGTGTCATGAACGGGTACCCCAGCTTCTCGGATTCTTCCTTCATAATATCTATTATTCGAGAAGGAATGCTTACAGGATTTGTCTTATCCACAATTTTTGAGGTGAAGTTGAGTCCTCGCGTCGAAGCAACATCCTCAGCAATAGCCAAGAACGATTTTTCAAGTTCCTCGAGGGTGTCCTTTGATGTGCTCCTGAAATCAAGCGAAAAATCAACTTGGCCAGGGACAACACTGAAAGCTCCGGGTCTCACATTGACTCTGCCTATTGTCACCATGCTTCCGTAGTGTTTTGTTGCCACATGCTGGGTACTCTTGAGGGCAAAGTCTGCTAAGCCCAGGAAGGCATCATGACGAAGCTCAAGAGGCGTGGTCCCTGAATGGCTCGCTTCTCCTAAAAAGGAGCACAATTTGTGACGCTTCCCTGCAATGTGGTCCACAATTCCTATGGGCTTGTTTTCTGTCTCGAGCACAATTCCCTGTTCTATATGGATTTCAAGAAAAGCTTCTATATCCGGCCTCTGCTCGTGAGCCTCCATGATGCTTTCGATGGAAAATTCAGTGCCTTTTAAGATTTCTGGAAGAGTAGTCCCGAATTGGGTGAGATCTTTTTCTAAAATTTCTCTATTTAGCTGTCCTGTGAAAGCGCGGCTTCCCATGAAATCACCCACAAGGTTTCCTTCTTCATCGGTAAAAGAAGCAACCTCCAGAGGTTTGGAAAGGCTCAGGCTCTCCTCTTTAATCCTTCTCAAGCATTCAAGAGCCGACAGAACTCCGACCGGGCCGTCAAATTTTCCGCCGTTAATGACAGAATCGATATGGGAGCCGGCCATTATTGTTTTTCCTTTTCCTTCCAGGCGGCCAAATATGTTGCCTGCTCCGTCCTGGCGAAGGGCAAAACCAGCGATTTTTATCTTCTCTTTGAGCCAAGCCCGTGCTTCAAGATCAGCCTTGCTGAAAGAGGGCCGGGTTATTCCGCCATTCGGGTCGCGGCCGATTTTGGAAAGAGATTCAATATCGTCTTTCAATCGATTAAGATTTATTCTGATGTCCATGTTGACCTATCTCAATATTTTTCGATGAGGGCTATCATTTCTTTAACAGCCTTCTCTATCCCTACCATAGCGGATCGAGCCACGATGGAGAAGCCGATGCTGAATTCTTTAATTTCAGGGATAGCAGCAACAGGAAGGACATTTTTATAATCCAGTCCATGGCCAGCGTTAACTTCAAGGCCCAATTCATGGCCGCGTTCAGCTGCCTTTTTAATCTCAGCAAGAGCTTCCTCTCGTTTTTTTCCTGGTTTTAGATCTGCGTACTTTCCAGTATTAAGTTCAATGAGAGATACGCCGGCCTTGTGACATACTTCGATTTGTTTTAGATCAGGGTCGACAAAAATACTGACTTTTATCCCTGCATTTTTTAAGTCCCAGATGAAAGGAGTCAGATGCTTCTCGTTCGACACAACATCCAGCCCCCCTTCTGTAGTCAATTCCTGCTCATGCTCGGGTACCAAAGAGACGATATCCGGTTTTATCGAAAAAGTAATTTTCTTCATTTCTTCTGTTGCGGCCATCTCTAAGATGAGCTTGGTTTTAACAACCTCTCTTAACACCTTTAGGTCTCTTTCTTTGATGTGGCGTCTATCTCCTCTTAAGTGACAAACAACGCCATCTGCTCCTGCCTGCTCTGCTATGAGAGCTGCCAGAATGGGTTCTGGCTCATGACTGCGCCGAGCCTCTCTTATTGTCGCAAAATGATCCACATTGACGGCGAGTTTCATTTTCTCCTCCCGTTACATTTAGTATAAACGGAATATATATTTTTGCAATGTCATTGCGAGCCCTGAAAGGGCGTGGCAATCCGTCGTTGCGAGCGAAGCGCGGCAATATCATACAATAAATTGTCATTCAGGCTGTGTCGCAATTAATTGCCAGATTTAAAATGGGA
>CAYTBG010000128.1:0-7029 GCA_964435925.1 uncultured Eubacteriales bacterium
CATACCCTGTGCCTCGCATCTGCGGCAAACTCGATCCGTGAATAATCCAGGTTAAATTTTTTCCTTCGGTCCATTACACAGTTACTCAGTTTATCTTTTATCAAAAAAACTTTCAATTTTTTCCTTTTCCCTTTTTTTTCGATTAATAGATTATCAGACAAAACGTTTTGCAGAACTCTTTATTTTACCTGAAAAATATCAGGAATAGCCTCTTTCCAAGCCCTATAGGCTTCATTAACAGGAATGTCGATAATTTTCTTATTGGAATGATAAATAATAATCCTATCCCCACCGGTCTTTCCTAGAACAGTTGCTTTCACCTTTCTTTTTTTTGCTAGATTAAGTAATTTTTGAAGTTTTTGGTTGCTGGATGAAACTACTATTCTGGATTGAGTTTCTCCAAACAGGAGCGCATCTCGACGCATATCATCTTGAAGATCAAGGCTAAAACCGATTTTTTTAGGACTTAGCAATGAACATTCTGCAAGGGAAATACTAAGGCCTCCTTCCGAGATATCATGAGCAGATTCTATGAGGCTCATAGAAATTGCCTCCAAGCAGAATTCCTGAATTCGCTTTTCTTCTTTTAAGTCGATTTGCGGAGGAATACCCTTTTCCATATTAAAAACGCACTTGATGTATTCAGAGCAACCTAGTTCTTCTTTGTTTTCTCCCAGAAGGATCACTGAATCTCCTTCCTTCTTGAATCCAGGACTGACCGCTCTGTTTACATCATCCACAATTCCGACCACGCCAAGTACAGGAGAGGGATAGATCGAGATTCCTTCTGTGTTGTTGTAAAAACTTACGTTTCCTCCGGTAACAGGAATATTAAAAGCACTGCAGGCTTGGGCTATTCCTTCGACAACTTCCTTAAATTGCCACATTATTTCTGGTTTTTCCGGATTGCCAAAGTTCAAACAGTTGGTGACCCCAACAGGCCTTGCTCCTACACAGGCTAAATTCCGGCAGGCCTCTGCTACTGCTATCTTCCCTCCAGTCCGTGGATCCAGGTAAGAATAGAGGGAGTTTCCATCAAGAGTAAGGGCTAAAGCTTTCTTCGAATTTTTGATCCTTAAAAGAGAAGCATCAGCTCCGGGAAGAAAAGTAGTGTTAACCTGAACCGTATGATCATATTGACGGTAGACCCATTCTTTTTCAGCAACAGTGGCTGAGGAGAGAAGTTTGAGAAGAGTTTTGCTGTAATTTTCTGGTGAGGGAAGGGGCTTGATGATAGTTTCTGATTTGAGGTATGAGGGAGTTTTGCTCTCTCTTTTATAGACAGGACAGAGATTGATAATAGCATCAACCGGAAGGTCGACGACAATCTCTCCGTCAAATCTGACCTTGAGCCTGCCTCCCTCTGTAACATGACCGATGATAACGGCGTCTAAATCCCATTTTGAAAAAATTTGCTGCACTTCTTCGACTTTATCTTTTTTGGCCACGATGAGCATTCTTTCCTGAGACTCAGAGAGCATCATCTCATAGGGAGTCATGCCTTCTTCTCTTTGGGGAATGAGGTTGAGGTTGATTTCGATGCCTGCACCAGAATTAGCGGCCATCTCGGTGGTGGAGCAGGTCAGACCTGCGGCCCCCATATCTTGAATTCCCACAATAATGTCTTTGGCCATGACCTCTAGGCAGGCCTCGACTAAGAGCTTTTCTTTGAAGGGATCTCCGACCTGGACATTTGGTCTCTTCTTTTCTGAATCCTGGTCGAATTCAGCTGAAGCCATGGTGGCGCCATGAATGCCGTCTCGTCCGGTTTTTGACCCGGCATACAACACCGGATTCCCTATTCCCTCGGCTTTTGCGTAAAAGATCTTGTTCTTTTCCGCTATTCCAAGGGCAAACACATTGACCAACGGGTTGAGGGAATAGCAGTTGTTGAAATAAATATCGCCTCCCACCGTCGGAACTCCAATAGAGTTTCCGTAACCTGCTATCCCTGAGACTACTCCTTCCATGATGGATTTGTTTTTGGGTTTGGAAAGAGGCCCAAAGCGGAGAGAATCCAGGAGAGCGATGGGCCTGGCTCCCATGGTGAATATATCTCTGAGAATTCCCCCGATTCCTGTCGCAGCGCCCTGGTAGGGTTCAATATAAGAGGGATGGTTGTGGGACTCGATCTTAAAAACTGCTGCTAAACCGTCTCCGATGTCGATAATTCCCGCATTTTCACCCGGTCCCTGGATGACATTTTTTCCTGTCACCGGCAATTTGTTGAGATGGATTTTTGAGCTTTTATAGCTGCAGTGTTCTGACCACATGAGAGAGAAGATCCCCAGCTCTGTGATGTTGGGCTCTTTCCCGATTAGCTGGACAATTTTTTCATATTCCTCCAGCGTGAGGTTGTGTTCTTCGATAATCTTCTTATCAATCATGTCAATAGCTCCGCTTTTTCTGGAAAGGTTAGCTCAGTTTTGCAATTATTGATTCAAAAATAATCCGGCCATCTTCGCTGCCAAGGAGTACTTCAGAAGCCCTTTCAGGATGCGGCATCATTCCCAGGACATTGCCTGCTTTGTTGATAAGACCTGCAATACTCTCCGCAGATCCGTTGACGTTAGCCTCTTCATTGAGCTGCCCTTTAGCGTCTGAATAGCGGAAAACAATCTGGCTGTTTTTTTTTATTTCCAGTATTGTTTCAGGAGAAGCGAAATAATTTCCGTCAAAATGAGCTATCGGAATCTTCAGTATTTGTCCCTTTTTTGCTTGGTGCGAAAAAAGAGTTTTATTGTTTTCTACTCTAATGTGGACGAACTGGCAGAGAAATTTCAATTTTTTATTCCTGAGCATAGCTCCTGGAAGAAGCCCCAATTCCAAAAGAACCTGGAATCCGTTGCATATTCCGAGCACGAGCCCCCCCCTTAGCGCAAATTCTTTCACTTCCTGCATTAAAGGAGAAAAGGCAGCGATAGAGCCTGACCTTAAATAGTCTCCGTAAGAAAATCCTCCCGGAAGAATGACGCAATCGACGTTTTTTAGATCATGTTCTTTGTGCCATAGAAATGTCGTTTTTTGTTTACAGATGTTTTTAAGGGCATAGTATGTATCATGATCACAATTGGATCCCGGGAAAATTACGATTCCAAATTTCAATTTAGCCTTTTGTGACCGGGAATTGACTTCCCCAGTTTTTCTTGAGATTTCAGCCTTTTTCTATAATTTGCCAGGAGAATTTTTCGATGACGGGATTTGCTAAAACTTTGTCAGAAATTTCAGGAATGATCTTTTCAGCTTCTTTTTTAGAAATCCCTTCCAGTTCAAGCTCAAAGACTTTGCCCTGTCTTACCTCTTTTATGGAACTATAGCCAAGAGTATGAAGAGTATTTTTAACAGCCTGGCCTTGAGGATCAAGAACACTGTCTTTAAGAGAGACGAGTATTCTAACTTTCATCACGAAGAACCCTGTCGAAGATATAATCTATTTTTTCTAAATAAGGCTGGAGAGAAAAACAAGAATTTACTTCTTCCTTGGTTAAGATTTCTCTGATTTCCTTATCAGATTGCATAAGGTCTTTAAAATCAAGGCGTTTTTTCCAGGCTTTAAAGCTGTTCCTCTGGACAAGCAGAAAGGCTTGCTCCCTAGATATCCCTTTTTTTGTAAGAGCAAGGAGAACACTCTGGGAAAAAATAAGACCTCGAGTAAGGTCGATATTTTCCTTCATCCTGTCAGCATTGACTTTCCAATTTTTTATGATGTCGGCTGTCTCAGCCAAGATAAAATCTGTGAGAATAAAAGAGTCAGGAATAATGATTCTTTCAGCTGAGGAGTGAGAAATATCTCTCTCATGCCAGAGAGAGATGTTTTCCAAGGCGGCCTGGAGATTAGACCTGACGATGCGAGCGAGACCTGAGATTCTTTCGGCACGAACAGGATTCATTTTGTGCGGCATCGAAGATGAACCTTTTTGACCTTTAGTGAAAGATTCCTCTACTTCGAGGACTTCTGTTCTCTGGAGATGGCGAATTTCGACTGCAAATTTGTCCAGGGAGGAAGTGAGAAGCGCTAACACAGAGAGGACTTCGGCATGCCTGTCGCGCTGTAGGACCTGGGTGGAAACCGCTGACGGCTTAAGACCTAATTTTTTTAAGGCATAAAGCTCAATTTTCGGGTCGAGATGAATGTAGGTCCCGACAGAGCCAGAAATTCTACCGTAGCTTATAACCTCAAGAGCATTTTCCAGACGAAGAAGTTGGCGCTTTATTTCCTCATACCAGACAAGGAGTTTAACTCCAAAGGTGATAGGCTCAGCATGAACTCCATGAGTCCTTCCCATCATCACTGTTTTTTTATAGCGCAAAGCTTCATCTTTAAGAGTATCTTTAAGGGAAGTGATGTCTTTCTGTATTTTTCCCAGGGCTTCTCTGATAAGAAGAGAGAGAGCTGTGTCGACAACATCGTAGGATGTCAGGCCAAGATGAATAAAACGGGAGTCTTCGCCCACTTTTTCAGCCACAGAAGTGAGGAAAGCAATTACATCATGTTTCACGACATTTTCAATCTCTTCGATCCTCTTTATGGAAAAGCCTGCTTTGTCTTTAATCCTTTTAAGAGCCTGAGAAGGGATTTCACCTGCTTTTGTCCAGGCTTCACAGACAGCCAGTTCAACATCGAGCCATTTCTGGTATTTGTTTTCTTCAGTCCAGATGGTGCCCATTTCGGGACGTGTGTATCGTTTAATCATGGAGAAAAACCTCGAAAATGAGGTAAAAGAATAACAGTAAGCCTCTTTCTTGTCAACGTTTTGGATTCAGGAGGGAGACATCTCCAAATCCGTGATTGGAGAAGGTTTTGGGAAATAGCCTGGCTCCCTTCAGATTTTTAACGCCATTCCCCACTCACTCTCGACTTTGCCGGGCTTCCTTGCCTGGCGAAGGCTGTATGGTGAATACGGGGACGTCCCCATTAATTTTACAACGTCTAATCCCAAAGCACAAAGGATTATGTATAATAGGTGTCTAAATAAATGAATGGAAATATGGCAGATTTTGCCGATGACCATCTGGTTAAACAGGCGAAACAAGGTGATGTTGAGGCTTTTGCAGAGTTGGCACGTCGCTTCCAGGAAAAGATTTATCATACAATACTTTCTTTGACGAGGAATCAGCAGGATGCTTATGATTTAGCTCAGGAGACTTTCATGCAGGCCTATAAATCCTTGAGGAATTTTAAGCAGCGTTCTACATTCTACACATGGATTTACAGGATTGCTGTGAATTTGACTTTGAATTTTCTGAAAAGAAGGAAAAGGGATGAAAAAAGAGAAGTCCATGTTGAAGATTATTCTCTGGACGTGAAGTCAGCAGCTTCAACCCTATCTACGGAGAGATGTTCTACGAAGAAAGAACTCTCAGAAAAATTGAAAGAAGCCATAGATTCCTTGCCATTAACCTATAAAGTTTCTTTTGTTTTGGTTGTTTCTCAAGGATTAACCCATACCCAGGCTGCAAAGGCCCTTCGTTGTTCTGAGAATACAGTATCTTGGAGGATGCATAAGGCGAGAAAAATGCTCCAGCAAAAATTAAGGCCATATCTGGAAGGAGAATAGGATGAGATGCAGAAAAATCGAAAAATTGCTTTCTGATAATATTGATGGTGAACTATCAGAGAAAAAGAACAAGATCCTCAAAACGCATATCAGAAAGTGTTCATTGTGCAGTTTATACGCAGAAAATATAGAAAGGCTCCATAAACAAGCCAAAAACCTGGAAAGGCTTGAGGTTTCTCCCGTTTATTGGGAGGAATTTACATCCAGAATCAAAACAGAAATTTCTTATGCTCAACAAGAGAAAATGAGAGGCTCGCCTCTACTCTTGAGATGGAAATGGGCCTGGGCTGGTGCTGCATTGTTATTTGTGATTGTTGTCGGATTATTCTTCTACCTTACTCAAAACAAAACGCCCCAGGAAGCATATGTCTTTTCCTTCGAGAGTTCTCTGGTGAAAATATATCAAGAGATCGGAAGTGACCAAGAATTGGAGCAGTTATTCAATTCAGTCATCTTGGCTTCTATAGGTGAGACCCTTGAAGATTCAGGTTGGGACGAGCGCCCTGATTTTTATGAGAATCTTATTCTCTGGGAAAATCTAACAGAAGAGGAGATGAGATATCTTGAATCTGAAATAAAGAAAGACAATAAATTATAGGAGGACTTCTATGAAAACAAGATATATTCTTTCAATTTTACTCTGTTTGCTTCTTCAGAGTTCAATCTTATCAGCTGCTGTACAAGATGATCAGCCCCAGAATAGAAGGAGAGCAAGAGAGAATATGAGAACACTGTGGTTATTGAGAATGACCCGTGTCCTTGAGCTTACCGAGGAGCAGACTGCAAAGGTTTTTCCAATTGTATCCCGCATCGAAAAGGAAAAAAGCGAGATATACCAACAGATCGGAAAACAGGTAAGAGAGCTTAGATTGATCTTGAGAGAAGAAAAGCCGGACCAAAACGATCTCAAAAACAAAATTAATAAAATAAAAGAGTTGAGAAATCTAATCAAGGAAAAGGATGAAGAGCTGGAAACTCGTATGGAGGAGAACCTGACTTTGATCCAGCGGGCAAAATATCTGATGTTTGCCGCCAATTTTTACAGAGATCTGAGGGATAACCTGGATAGGGCAAGAATTCAGAGGGAGCGACAACGACAGAAAATTAAAAAATAAAAAAAGGGGACAGGCTGCTTTTTCTGTATGAACTGTCCAGAAGGAGTAACAGTCCTCTTCTTTCTAGAAAAAGTAGCCTGTCCCCTTTTTAGTCTCCAATCATGGAAAAAAAAGATGCATTCCTCTCTTGACAAGAAGCATAAATTGGTATAGCATTTTGTAAGTAGATTTTTACATTTTCTAAGAGAGTTTCAAGGAGAGGTCCGAGCAGGTCAAAGAGAGGAAGCATAAGTTTCAAAGGACGAATCCTTTCTATTATTCCATTACTCCATATAAAGCAACAATTTAAGAGCCTGCAGAGGGAAGATTGCGCCAGCGTAGCTCAGTTGGTAGAGCAGCTGATTTGTAATCAGCGG
>CAYTBG010000129.1:0-7018 GCA_964435925.1 uncultured Eubacteriales bacterium
AATCAATTAAAGGAGGATAAAATGAAAATAGTAGGTTACTTAGAAGGAACAGATTCCTTATTTCTGACATATCTAGTTGCAAATGGCTATGGGACCCTGCCACTTGGAAATGGTATTGATAATTATGGAAAGTTCATAAAACTCCTCACTAGAAGCGATCGTATTTCACTTATTGTTGCCTATCTTCATAAAATCATGACTTTTCCTAGTTACCCAATCTCTCATAGAGATATATTATACTCCTGTAAGTCATTGGGGATTCCAGTTATTGTAGTTGTTCCAAAAAATGAGCATAGCAAAGCGGAAAAAATTTTAGAAGACGTCATAAATGATATCATATTGGTTGACCCAGAGGATTTATTAAAAGAATCACTTGAGATTTTATCCGGATAAAATATCAATTAATTAAAACATCAATTAAAACCCGGAGGAATAATGCCAAAAGAATTTAATGCATTCAAAATGGCGCAACAGCAATTTGATGCTGTTGCAGAAAAAATTAATCTTGATCCAGGCACACGATCTCTTTTACGTGAGCCTGAAAGAGAAATCCAATTTACTATACCTGTGAAGATGGATAATCGTGAAGTAAAAGTATTCAAAGGATTCCGCGTGCAGCATAATACAAGCCGTGGACCTGGAAAAGGCGGAATTCGATTCCATCCTGCCGAAACTATTGATACAGTCCGTGCTCTTGCGACCTGGATGACCTGGAAATGCGCAGCGGTCGATATTCCATTAGGCGGATCAAAAGGGGGGATCGCTTGCGATCCTCGTGAAATGAGTGAAGGGGAACAAGAAAGGCTCTGCCGGGGCTACATCAGGAAGGTTTGGGAATTCATTGGCCCAAATTTGGATGTCCCAGCACCAGATGTGATGACAACAGGACAGCATATGATTTGGATGATGGATGAATATGAAACGATTGCTAGATCTAAACAACCCGGAGTCATTACAGGCAAAATGCTAGGCGTAGGTGGTTCCCTTGGCAGAACAGAAGCAACTGGATACGGTGCTATTTACACTGTCCGTGAAGCACTTAAGGACCTTGGAATCGATATAAGAGATGCAACCGCTTCTATTCAAGGCTCTGGGAATGTCGCTCAGTTTGCTTGTGATCTTTTCACAGAATACGGTGGGAAAGTCATTGCAATGGCATGCTGGGATAACAAAGATAAAAAAGCATACACATATACTAGCGAAAACGGAATTGACCCCAAATATATCGTAAGCACCTCACCGGAAAGAATTACCGACACATTTGGAACAATTAATGCTGAAAAAGCAAAGGACCTTGGCTGGAAACAAGAAGATGGAGATGCTTGGCTTTCCAAGGATGTAGCCGTTATCATTCCTGCTGCGACTGAAAATACGATTTGTGCAGACAATGTGGATATGATTTCCGATATAGTAAAAATCATAGCTGAAGGTGCGAATGGCCCCACAACCCCTGAAGCTGATGAGGTTATCAAACAAAAAGATATCTTGCTTATACCCGACATTCTCTGTAATGCCGGTGGCGTAACCTGCTCATACTTTGAACAGGTTCAGAATAACATGAATTATTATTGGTCAAAAGAAAAAGTTTTGGAAAGATTGGACAGCAAGATGACGGTTGCTTATCGGAGAGTCGCTGACCTTGCCAAAGAAAAAGCAGTTTTCACCCGTGATGCCGCTTATAATATTGCCATACAAAGAGTAGCTCTCGCATGTAGACTTAGAGGTTTGATATAAAATTTACCGATGCCATTATTATTTCGTAGTTTATAGTTCGTCGTTTATATGAGATGGGTTAGGGATTATGAGACAAAGGATTTGGAGCTGAGGTTCTTGGATGATGAATAAGCGGAATTCTTTTTTACTATAAGCTATCAGCCCTGAGCTTGTTTCCCAAATTACGGAGTCACTGAATCATGTAGAATTGGGTCTTTATAATGGAGGAGATATAAACTTCTCCAGGATTATACCATCGTTAGGTGGTATCTGTCATACAAAAGGTGCTTCTCATATTTTAGAGTACAAAAGGAGATTTCAATGTGACCTCTGCCGACTTGATGCCAGAACTCTTCTGAAATATTTCAAAGCTCAAACAGGAAAAGGACTTACTACTGGAATTTTTACAGCTGTTCAAACAGGCGGGCCATCGGGAGGTTGTCTCCCAGAGAGTTTAATAGACTTCCCAGTGGACTATGAGAGATTGACAGAAGTGGGGTCTATGACGGGATCAGGTGGCATGATTGTAATGGATGAAAATACTTGCATGGTGGATGTATGATGGCGGTCGCTGCGGCATGGATGAAGAATCCGAATTCAAAAACGGAAATGCTTTACGCTTTTAGTATGTTATGCTATAAATAGCTCTAGCTTAAAATGGAAATAATAATAAGAATAATCGCTTATTTCATCCTGCTTTTTGCAATTACAATTCATGAATCTGCCCACGGCTGGGCCGCCCTTAAATTTGGAGATCCCACAGCCTATCATCTGGGGAGAATCACTCTCAATCCCATACCACACATCGATCCTCTCGGCACGGTTATTCTCCCTCTTATTATGATGATAACAGGCATCCCTTTTATCGGTTGGGCCAAGCCAGTCCCGGTCAATCCTCTCAATTTGAGGAATCCCCGCCGTGATAACCTCTGGATATCAGCCGCCGGACCTATCTCTAATCTGACAGCTTCAGTTGTCTTTTTAATAGGCATCGTGATCCTGAAATTCCTTAATCCCAATATAGTTTATTTTCTCAGGTCTTTCATTTTCGCGCACACTGGTTTTGCTGGTGGATTTCATCCTCTTGGGGGATTGGCTTTGATCTTATTTTATGGTGCTCTTATCAATACTCTCTTGGCTATTTTCAATATGATACCTATTCCACCCCTGGATGGAAGCGGAGTCCTGATGGGTCTTCTCTCTGATGAAGCCGCAGAAAAATACGATAGAATCCGCCCCTATGGATTTCTTATTATTCTTGGATTGCTTTTTATCGGGTTTCTTAATCTCATTTTTAGACCCGTCTATATTTTAATAGCGACCATTGCCGTGTCATAAAATGGGAGAAAAAAAGAAAATAATTGTTCTCAGCGGAATGAGACCCACAGGTCCTCTCCATCTTGGGCATCTGGCTGGGGCTCTGCGCAACTGGATCAAATTCCAGGAGCAATACAAATGCTACTACACTATTGTCACCTGGCACGCTTTAAGCTCTGAATACCAGGATTCAAAGGTCATTAAAGACTATACGTTTGAAGTGGCTGTGGATTGGTTGAGCACAGGATTAGACCCGAAAAAAAGCGTTCTTTTCGTCCAGTCAGATATCAAAGAGCATGCTGAGCTCCATCTGCTCCTGTCGATGGTTATCCCCCTTCCCTGGCTGCAAAGGATTCCCACATTCAAAGAAATGCAAAGGGAACTTCCTGATAAAGACCTGAACACATACGGATTCCTCGGATATCCTGTGCTCCAAGCAGCTGATATCCTTATCTATAAAGCAGGTGCCGTGCCTGTAGGCGAAGACCAGGCTTTTCACCTTGAATTTACAAGAGAAGTGACAAGGCGATTCAACCGTCTTTTCGGCAACATTTTTCCCGAGCCTCAAACCTTTCTTACAGAAGTCCCCAAGCTGGCTGGTACAGACGGGCGCAAAATGAGCAAATCCTACGGGAATGCGATTTTGCTCAAAGACTCACCGGAAGTAATTCGACAAAAAATATCAACCATGATGACCGATGTCAGGCGCAAGCGCAGGACAGACCCAGGAGTCCCGGAAGACTGCCCTGTGTTTACTCTACACAAAGCCTTTGTGGCGACAAAACAAAGAGAGGAATTGGCCCAGGGATGTCGAACAGCCGGAATAGGTTGTTTGGAATGCAAAAATGTGGTCATCGAGAGCCTCCTCAACCTTCTCACCCCTTACAGGGAAAAAAGGGAGAAGTTCGAAAAAAAACCTCAGCTTGTTTGGGAAATTCTGGAAGAAGGTAATGATAAAGCAAGACTAGTAGCCCAAAAGACCATGGAAGAAGTTAGATCTGCCATAGGTCTTTAAAAAATAATCGATTTCAATGGACGCCTCAGCAATATATCAGGTAAGGTTAGAAGTTTTCGAAGGCCCTCTGGACCTCCTCCTGTTTCTGATTAGGAAGAGAAAAATTGATATCAATGATATTCCCATGGCCACAATCGCCAGAGAATATTTGGAATACCTCAACCATAAGGAAAGGATAAATCTCGATCGGGAAGCTGAATTTCTGCTTATAGCTTCGCTCCTCATCTATATCAAATCTCAGATGCTTCTCCCTCGAGAAAAGGCCTTAGACGAAGAAAAAGATCCCCGTCAAATTCTCGTGGATCAGCTTCTTGATTATCAAAAAATAAAAGCAGCCAGCCTCCTTTTAAGAAAAAAGGAAGGAGATGAACTGCAGAAGTGGAAAAGAACAGCTCTCCCCTCTCTGTTTCCAGAAGAAGAGACTGATTTCATGGAAGTCTCTCTCTTTGACCTGGCAGAATCCTTTTTTTCTCTGATGAGGAAAAAAGAGAAAAAAAAGACAAGAACCATCAGGAGGAAAGAATTTTCTTTAGAAGAAAAAATGAAGGAAATTATGGCAGTTTTAAAGGAGAATTCATTTCTTGATTTTTTGGATTATTTTAGCCAGCAGGAATCTTTTGAAGAAGCTTTAATCTCTTTTTTCAGCCTTCTGGAACTTATCAAGTCCAGAATAGTCATTGCCATCCAAAAAGGCCCCTTCCAACCGATTAAGGTTAGGCTTCGTCAAGAGGCTTATTTGAAGAGAAAATGATGAAAAACCGCCTGAAGGAAGTCATCGAATCTTTAATCTTTATTTCCCTGGAGCCGCTGACGTTAGAAAAAATCAAAAATGTTCTCCAAGAATATCCAGAAGAGGAGGTTGAGCAGGCCATTAAAGAGCTTCTTGAAAGCTACATTACGAATGAAAGGGGAATCCAAATCCTCCAATCTGCAGGTGGGTATCTTTTCTCAACAAGCCCTGAGCATGACTTATGGATAAGGCGTCTTTTCAAGTTGGAAAGAAAAGCCAAACTTTCACCTGCAGCTTTGGAGGCTTTGTCAGCCATCGCTTACCACCAGCCTGCAACCCTGGCGGAAATCTCGGCCATGAGAGGAGTGGACTCCAGCCACACCCTAAAAACTCTTCTCCAGAAAAAATTGATCAAAATCGTAGGAAGAAAAAAGAGTCCTGGGAGTCCGTTGATCTACAGGACGTCCAATAAATTTTTAGCATATTTTGGTCTTACGGACATAAAGGACCTTCCCTCTCCGGAGGAGATTTCAAAAATCCTAGAGGAGGAAAAAGATATTGAGGAAGATGAAAGCTCTGTTCACTAAAAAAACAATCCTTTCTTTTATTACTTCTTTATTACTGGTGTTTTCCTTTTCTTGTCGACCTAGGGAAATAAAAATCCCTGAGCCTCCTTCAGACCGCCATCAGCCTTACAATTTTGTCGGGCAAAATGGGATGGTCGTGGCTGCCCATCACCTAGCTGCAAAGGCGGGCTTGGAGATGTTAAAAAAAGGAGGAAACGCCATCGATGCAGCGGTGGCAACAGCGTTTGCCCTGAACGCTAGCGAACCTTTTGCTTCCGGAATCGGAGGCGGAGGATTTATGGTTATCTACCTTGCTTCAGAGAAAAGAGTCACTGTCGTAGATTTCAGGGAAAAAGCTCCTTCCGGGATCCCTCGGGAAATATTCAACGATGAAGGCAAAATAAAACCCGACGGGCTGGCCGTTGCTGTCCCTGGCACCCTGGCAGGATGGGATTATTCTCTCAAAAAATACGGGACAAAAAGCCTTGCCGATGTTACGCAAGAAGCCATTAAAATTGCAGAAAATGGATTCGCGCTGAGTCAGACTTTCAGCCGCATCAATAAAGATCAATACGAAAAACTCATCATGAATGCAGGAGAAGGAACTTGCTATCTAAACAAGGGCTTTCCCTACGAGCCAGGAGACCTGTTCCGAAACCCTGAACTGGCTGGAACATTAAAGCTTATTGTCTCTAAGGGTATAGATGAATTTTATAAGGGGGGGATAGCCCAGAAGGTTGTAAAAGCAGTAAATGAAAAGGGCGGAGTAATGGACCTCAAAGACTTAGCTCTTTATCAGCCGGTTGAACACCCCTCAGTGCAGGGAACATACAAAGATTACACACTTTTTACTATACCACCCCCAAGCTCTGGAGGAGTGCACATGATCCAACTTCTCAATATCCTTGAGAATTGGCCTGTAAAAAAATGGGGTAGTAACTCTCCGCCTTATATCCATCATCTCTGCGAAGCTCTTCGTTTTGTTTTTGCCGATAGGTCAAGATATCTTGGTGATCCTGATTTTATAAAGGTGCCTGTTGAGGAACTTATTTCCAAAAAGTATGCTAAACAGATTGTTTTTCAAATCAAGCCAGATAGTCTTCTTGATTCTTATCCTTTCGGAAGATTTGACGAGAAAAAGAACGATCAGGGAAATACGACTCATGTCTGCGTTATTGACAAAAAGGGAAACATTGTCTCCTTAACTCAAAGCATTAATCATTTTTTTGGTACAGGAATTGTCCCTGAAAACACAGGCTTTCTACTGAATAACATTATGTATGATTTCTCCCGTGATCTCAGCTCACCTAATGCGCTGGGTCCTTACAGGCGACCTTTAAGCTCTATGAGCCCTCTTATAATGTTTAAAAAAGGAAAGCCGTTTCTGATCCTGGGTTCACCAGGAGGAACGAGAATTTTTTCCTCCCTTATTCAGATAATTATCAATATCATTGATTTCGACATGTCTCTGGATGAAGCTATTGAAGCCCCTCGCTTTTTCACCTATTCCTCCCAAGGAAAGCCGCGAAGCATCTCTCTTGAATCGCGCTTCCCTGAAAAAACCTATGAAACTCTAAAAAACATGGGACATAGTATCAGAATCAGAGAAGCTTTTGATAAATACTTTGGAGGTGCTCAGGGCATACTGATCCTCCAGGATAAAAAAGTGATTTTGGG
>CAYTBG010000130.1:0-6940 GCA_964435925.1 uncultured Eubacteriales bacterium
TTTCTATCATTCCCATTCTATTGTTCCTGGCGGCTTGCTTGTAATATCATAAACCACACGGTTGACACCCTCAACCTCGTTAACAATGCGATTCGATATGCGCGACAGGAGTTCCGGACGAGCAGGATACCAATCAGCCGTCATCCCGTCCACACTCCGGACGAGGCGGATGACAACAACGCTCTGGTAAGTCCGCCGGTCTCCCATGACTCCGACTGATTTAACAGGGAGCAAAACAACAAACGCCTGCCATAACTCATGGTAAATATTTGCCTTTTTTACTTCCTGGAGGAGAATTTCGTCAGCTTCCCTTAAAAGCTTAATCCTCTCTCGAGTAACTTCCCCTACGATCCTTACTGCTAGGCCTGGGCCTGGAAAAGGGTGTTGGTGAATAAATTCCCCGTCCACCCCCAACTCCGAAGCCACAGCCCTCACCTCATCTTTAAAAAGTTCTCGGAGAGGCTCAATAAGCTTAAACTTCAACTTGCTGGGCAATCCCCCCACGTTATGGTGAGATTTAATGGAAGAGGAAGGGCCTTTGACAGGATTGCTTTCAATCACATCAGGATAAATAGTGCCCTGGGCCAGGAACTCCGCTTCTCCTATTTTATCCGCTTCTTCTTCAAAAATGCGGATAAACCTCTCCCCGATGACTTTTCTCTTCCTCTCCGGGGATGTTACTTTCTTCAGCCCTTCAATAAAAAGTTGGGAAGCGTCAACGCCGATAACGCTAAGGGCCAATTTACTCCTGAATTTTTTCATCAATTCCTCATATTGCCCTTTTCTCAAAAGCCCGTTATCAACAAATATGCAGAAAAGATTATCCTTTATAGCCTTATGGACGATCAGCGCCGTGGCCAGAGAATCGACTCCACCGCTGAGCCCACAGATAACTTTCTTTTCTTTTACAGACTTCCGGATTTCCTCCACTTTTTGGGCAATGAAAGAACCCATTCTCCATTCAGGCTTCAACTCCGAAAGAGAAAAAAGAAAGTTAGACAAGATCTTTTTTCCCTGTTCAGTATGAACGACCTCTGGATGGAACTGGACGCCAAAAAACTTTCTTTCTCTCTCTTCCATAACAGCCACATCACAATGAGAGGTCTTCCCAGACACGATAAAGCCGGCTGGAACTGCCTCCACTCTATCTCCATGACTCATCCATACCTGCCCGTTGTCTTTGATCCTGGAGAGCAATCCCCCGCTGTCTGTTACCCTCAAAGAAGCAAATCCGTATTCTCTTTTCTTGGAAGAGGCGACTTTTCCTCCCAAAAGATAAGTCATAAGCTGCAATCCGTAGCAAATGCCCAGAACAGGAATCCCCATCTCGAAAATCTCCCTAGAAGCAAGAGGAGCCTCTTCACCATAAACACTCTGAGGACCTCCAGAGAGGATTAAAGCAGCGGGATTTTCTCCTTTGATCCTGGAAAGAGGAATGCTGAAGGGGAAAATCTCAGAAAAAACTCCTAATTCCCTTACTTTCCTGGCGATTAGCTGTGTGTACTGGGAACCAAAATCAAGGACAATGACCTTCTTCATGTTCCGATTTTAGCAGAGGAATAAAGGATTGTAAACGCAATTATCAAAAACAGGATAACAGAGGTAGCATTTCCAATTCTGCAACAGCTGATTGCTATGTTCGAGGCAAAGGTTTTGGGAAATAGATGCAGCGACCATTGAAGAAAGGCTCGGGCTGTATAGTTCAAAAACACGTTGCTTTTGCCCCAGCGAGTCAAAAGCAACTCGGATCAAGACTTCGCTCTCCTCTCCTTCGGAGAGCAACCGTGCCCGCTCAGCCTTTCTCACGGTTTTTCACCATACAGCCTTCGCCAAGCAGGGAATCCGACGCAGTCGGGCGGCGAGTATGTCTGAGCGAAGCGAGTTACGCAGCCGCGGAGAAGAGCGAATGGAGAATGGCGTTAAAAATCTGAAGGGAGCTAGACTATTTCCCAAAACCTTTTCTAATAACAGAATTGGAAATGCTTTTGATAATAGAAAGAAAATTGACTTCAATTCTCTATTATTTTATAGTTGTTTTGATTATGGACTGGGAAAAAATTGTTCGAGAAATAAGCACAGAAACAGCTTCAAAAATCATTCTTTTGGTTCTGGATGGTTTGGGTGGACTACCTATTCAGGGGAAAACAGAACTTGAAGCTGCTCACACACCGAATCTAGACCGTCTTGCCGCAAAAAGTGTTTGTGGTTTAACTGACCCGGTTTTCATGGGTATCACCCCTGGGAGCGGACCGGCCCACCTCTCTCTCTTTGGTTACAATCCCTTGAAATATCTCCTGGGCCGCGGAATCCTGGAAGCTCTCGGATCTGGCGTAGAGGTAACGAAAAATGATCTGGTGGCCAGGGGAAATTTTGCGACTTTGAGAGACAATCTTATTATTGACAGAAGAGCGGGCAGGATCCCCACTAGCGAAAATGAAAAGCTGTGCCAGAGACTCAATAGCTCTTTAAAGAGTGTCGAGGGTATGGAAATCACCCTTTTCCCTGGGAAAGAGCACCGCTTTGTGGTCAAATTCAGCGGAGAAGGGCTCTCAGATGCTCTCTCGGATGCAGACTCTCAAAAGGACAACAAACCCAGAATCCCTGCTCAAGCATTGTCCAAAGAAGCCGCAAAAACTGCCCAAATTGTAAATGATTTTATTGATGAGGTGATAGATCTCTTGAAAGATTCTCCCAGAGCCAATGCTGTCCTTTTAAGGGGATTCTCCAAACATCCCTCTCTCCCGAGCATGGGTGAGCTTTATAAATTAAAACCCGCCGCCATAGCTAACTATCCCATGTACAAGGGTTTGGCCAGGCTTGTAGGGATGGACGTCCTGACTGCAGGCCAAAACTTACCCGAACTATTCGCTGCTTTAGAAAAAAACTACAAAGACTATGACTTTATTTATGTCCATGTGAAAAAAACGGATTCTGCGGGAGAAGATGGAAATTTTAAGGCTAAAAAGGAGGCCATTGAAGAATCAGACACCTACATTCCCCGCCTTCTTGCCCTTAAGCCTGAAGTCCTGGTCGTTACTTCTGATCATTCTACTCCTTCTCTTTTAAAATCTCATTCCTGGCACCCCAATCCATTCCTCCTTTTCTCCAAAACTTCCCTGGTTGATAAGGTGAGCCGATTTACCGAAAAAGAGTGCAGCCAGGGCTATTTGGGACGATTCCAAGCAATTTATGCCATGTCATTGATGTTAGCCCATGCGGGAAAATTAAAAAAATTTGGAGCTTGAGGTCCCTTTCCATTGACAACAATCGAGTTACGCTATAGAATTAATAGAGATTAATGATGTCAAAGCACAAAAGCTGCTGGTTGCGGATAATCCTCTTTTTTCCCCTTATTTTCCTGCCTTTTCCCTCTCATCCTGACTCAAGAATGGAAATCCATAGCCTTCGTTACCACACACACCCCTCTTACACCAGAATCGTTGTTGATATCGGGAAATTGAGGGAGTACGTATTCAGCGAACTTCTCTCTCCAGATCGAGTTTATATTGATATCTACCAGGCCAAACTGAATCCCATTTTACATAGCAAAATATTCCTTGTGGAGAATGACTACCTCAAACAAATACGTATTGCTCAAAAGACATCTTCTACAGTCAGAGTTGTGGCTGACCTTGATTTCAAGAAAGCATATTATCGGGTCTGGCATCTCCCCGACCCGTTCAGGATCATCATTGACATCTTTCCCTCCAAACGCCCTCTTCTTCCCCAGCCTGCGCAGCCTGCCAAATCAGGATCAAGCATAATCCGCCAGTTAGGCTTGGGAATCCAGAGAGTTGTCATCGATCCTGGCCACGGAGGAAAAGATCCTGGTTGCGTCGGGAAAAGCGGACTCAGGGAAAAAAGGATAGTTCTCGATGTTGCCACGCGTCTAATGAAAATACTGGAGTCAAAAGAGGGCCTCGAAGTGATAATGACCAGGGAATCAGACATCTATCTTGATCCGGAAAGCAGGACGTTGATAGCCAACCAAAAACAGGCAGATCTGTTCATCTCCATCCACGCTAACGCCAACCGCAGCCGGAAGCTTTCGGGCATAGAGACGTTCTATCTTAATTTCAGCCACGATCCCTCTGTCATCGAAACAGCCGCCCGAGAAAACGCAACTTCTACAAAGAACATAAGCGAAATGAAAGACATCATCGAGAAAATCGTCCAAAACAGCAAGATTGTTGAATCAAAAGAGCTCGCTGAAAGTATCCAAAACAGCCTGGTGAAAAGCCTCTCTCAAAAATACAGCAACGTCAAAAGTCTGGGTGTCAAAGGAGGTCCTTTTTGGGTTCTTATTGGGGGAGAGATGCCTTCTGTTCTCGTTGAAATCTCTCACTTGAGCAATCCAACTGAAGAAAAAAGGCTTGAGAGTCCTCAATACCGCCAGCGTGTTGCCCAGGGAATTTATGAAGGAATAAAAGAATACTTGAACTCATTAGGGAAAGGAAAAGAACAATGAAGAGAAGAGATTTTATTAAAGATATGGCCGTAGGCAGCCTTCTGATTAAGTTCCATCCTTCTCTTTTGGCTCAAAAGAAAATTTCTCCTGATTTAGCCTGGATTCAGGGCGATTCTCCAGCTTTGATAACAAGAGAAGCTCTCTCTTCGTTAGGAGGAGTAAAGCGCTTTGTTTCCAGAGGGGATATTGTGGTCGTTAAGCCCAATATTGGCTGGGACAGGACTCCTAAACTTGCAGCCTGCACCAATCCTGAAGTCGTCAAGACTCTGGTCGAACTCTGTCTCGATGCAGGGGCAAAAGAAGTTAAAGTTATGGATAATCCCTGCAACCCGGCCAGAAGAACCTATGTTCGCTCTGGTATTTCGGCAGCTGCAAAAGAAGCAGGAGCGAAGGTTCTCTTCCCCAATCCGCATCATTTGAAAAAAATGGCGCTAAAAGGAGAATGGCTAAAAGAATGGGAAGTCTATACGGATTTTGTCGAAGCAGACAAAATCATAAACGCGCCGATTGCCAAAACCCACAGCCTGTCAAGGCTGACCATGGGCATGAAAAACTGGCTAGGAGCACTCGGAGGAAACCGCAACCAGCTCCACCAAAAGATTGACCAGGCTATGATAGATTTGGCTGCCTTCTTTAAGCCTTGCCTGACAGTCTTAGACGGCTACCGAATACTCATCAGGAACGGCCCTCAAGGAGGCCGAGTCTCAGATACGAAGCTCTTCAAAACCGTTGTAGCAGGAGTGGATTATGTGGCTGTTGACGCAGCAGGCGCCACCTTTTTTGATCTAAGACCTCAAGAGTTGCCCTATCTTCGAGTGGCCCACCAAAAAGGATATGGAGAAATCGACTTGGAGAAGTTAATAATTGAAAAAAGAACGCTCTAAAAAATACAGAGTTATTCAAGCTGCCCGAATCCTCAGTCAATCGATCTTCTTTATCCTCTTTTTCTATCTATTGTTGGTAACTCATTTTCCTGGAGAAGATTATATCGGGCATGTGGAAATTTTTTTCCATTTTGATCCTCTTCTGGCCATAGCAACTTTAATCGCTTCACGAGCCTTTTTTGTTTCCTTTGCTCTTGCGGCTTTGACCATCGTGCTCACGTTTGTCCTGGGACGAGTTGCCTGTGGCTGGGTGTGCCCTCTGGGTTCCATCCATCAATTCTTCTCTTTTATCTTCAAAAAATCTAAGCTCCTAAAGCCCAAGAAAAACGGCGACAACCGGACAGCCTGGAAATATTACCTACTGCTATTTATTCTTGTGGGAACCCTTTTCTCCTTGGACCTGGTGGGAATATTCGATCCCCTTTCTTTACTCTATCGTTCCTTTGCAGTAAGCATCCTCCCTGCCATAAACCATGGATTTTCTGCTTTTATTGGCGTTCTTTATCATATAAACATCTCTTCCTTGGCTGATAGCCTTGTTCAATTCTTCGAGAACTTAGCAGTCAATTCCGTATTTCGCCAGGGCTTTTTCCTGGGAGTGCTTTTCATCGGCATCTTGCTGCTTAACCTATCCAGAGAAAGATACTGGTGCCGCTACCTCTGCCCATTGGGAGCTTTGCTCGGACTCATCTCACGATGGAATGTCATAAAGCTTAAAATAGATCCTCAAAAATGTATCGATTGCTGGCTCTGCACCATTCACTGCCAGACTCAAGCAAGGCCCTATCCCGAAGAAGATTGGAAAAGTTCCGAATGTATATATTGTTATACGTGCAGTGCCATATGCCCCACCGGCGCCATTGGCTTTCCCGTGAAATCCACGCCTGAAGAAATCGTACGGGTCGATCTCTCAAGGAGGAAGCTTATTTTTACATCCCTCTTAGGGATGGCAGCTATTCCTTTTTTCCGTCTCTCTCCTTCTACGAGGCGAGCTTCTCCCAAGCTGATCAGACCTCCAGGAGCTCTTCCCGAGAAGAAGTTTCTTCAAAAATGCGTCAAATGCAGCGAATGCATGAAGGCCTGTCCTACCAATGGCCTCCAGCCGGCACTTGCCGAAGCCGGGCCAGAAGGAATCTGGACTCCTGTTCTTGTCCCTAGGATTGGCTATTGTGAATATTACTGCTCTCTCTGCTCTCAGGTTTGCCCCACAGGAGCTATACAAGAACTCACCGTAGAAGAAAAAACGAAAATCAAGATTGGGTTAGCTTGGGTCAACAAAAATACCTGCATTCCCTATAACTTGGGCACTCCCTGTATCGTCTGCGAGGAGCACTGCCCTACCTCTCCAAAAGCGATAAAGCTTGTGAAAACAGAGGTTAAGCTTCCTGATGGAACCATAAGAACTCCAGTAGCTCCGGTCATTAATACAGATCTCTGCATTGGCTGCGGAATTTGCGAAACCAAATGTCCCGTCGTTGATAAACCTGCGATTTATGTAACAAGTGTGGGAGAAAGCCGCTCTGAAACGAACCAGCTCCTCCTTGATATAATAAAAGGGGAAGAAGAACTCTTTTAGAAAATAAAAGAA
>CAYTBG010000131.1:0-6928 GCA_964435925.1 uncultured Eubacteriales bacterium
GGTTTAACAACCTTCATGACCATGTCATATATCATTTTCGTTCAGCCTGCTATCCTCTCCGCTGCCGGGATGGATAAAGGGGCAGTCATGTTTGCCACCTGTGTCTCCAGTGCACTGGCTACTCTTTTAATGGGGCTCTTGGCTAAATATCCTATAGCGCTTGCCCCAGCTATGGGCCACAATATCTTTTTCGCTGTTATCGTCTGCGGGACTATGGGGTATTCGTGGCAGGTAGCCCTTGGAGCTGTTTTCATATCAGGCTCGATTTTTATTATCCTCTCTGTCCTTAAGGTTTGGGGGGGCCTGATCGCTTCTGTCCCTGACTCACTCAAGCATGCCATAGCAGTAGGCATAGGCCTTTTAATTGCCCTTATCGGTCTTGAATACGGAGGCCTTGTTGTAGATACACCAGGGGTCTTGCTAGGTCTTGGAGAGCTAACCAGCAAACCAGTGGTCCTTGTTTTATTCGGAGTGGCGGTAACTTCTACTTTGATGGCTCTAAGGGTCCATGGAGCCATTCTTATAGGTATTCTGGCCACCGCACTTCTGGGCATTCCTTTAGGTGTGGTCGAATACCAGGGTATCGTTGCTGCTCCTCCCAGCGTTTTGCCGACTCTCTTCAAGTTGGATATTTTGGGAGCTTTACAAACAGGTCTTGTTACAATTATTTTTATTTTTTTCTTTCTCGATCTCTTCGACACCATGGGCACCTTGATTGGTGTTAGTGAACCTGCTGGCTTTATGAAAAAAGGAAAACTTCCCAGAGCCAATCAGGCAATGCTCTCTGATGCTATCGGGACAGTAGGAGGCGCTCTTCTCGGAACTTCCACAGTAACAAGTTATATTGAAAGTACTACAGGCATTTCCCAGGGCGCAAAAACAGGTTTAGCCAATATCTTTACTTCCTTCTTCTTCTTAATAGCACTTTTCTTCGGTCCTTTAGCTGGGATGATCGGTGGTGAGTATGCTTATAAGGGGCTAACTCTTCATCCTGTTGTTGCTCCTCCGTTAATTATTGTCGGCTATTTAATGATGAAGTGTGTTACTCGCATTAACTGGAAAGATTTGACCGAAGCCATCCCTGCCTTCTTGACTATAATCATAATGCCCTTAACTGTAAGCATTACAGAAGGAATTGCCTTCGGTTTTATTTCTTATTCTCTTTTGAAACTTGTATCTGGAAGAGGAAGGGAGGTGCACTGGATTATCTACCTTTTTTCCGTGCTTTTTATCTTTCGCTATTTGATAAAATGAGAGAAACGAACCCCTGAGATAATTGCCTATCTCACAGAGCAGGCAAGAGAAGATTAAAAGCGCAAAAAGAAAAACGACATTTAGTAAAAAGTGAGAAGTAAGAACAACTTGAAAAGGAGAAAATGATGAATCTTTCAAAAGCCTCTTCTCTTACTCTTCTCATTTTTCTGCTTATCCTCGTTGCTAGCTGTGCTCGTGTTGTGTACGAACCCGAGATGGCTTTTGGCCCTTCAGAAGCCAGATGGGTTGAAAAGACCATGGCCAGGATGACCTTAGAAGAGAAGATTGGTCAGATGGTGTCCTGGCGCTATAATGGTAAGTTTGTAAACCTGGATAGTGATTACATCAAGGGCCTTAAGTCATTGATAGTGGAGCGAAAAATTGGAGGCTTGATTCTCTTCGGGGGAGAGGTTTACGAAACGGCTCATTTAACAAATGCCGTACAGGAGCTGGCAAAAATACCCCTTTTGATTGCTTCTGATTTTGAAAGAGGCGTCGGGAATCAGATTTCAGGCGCTACCTTATTTCCCCCTCTTATGGCGGTAGGGGCAACCTGGTCTGAGGAGCAAGCCTATCTCATGGGCAAAGTAACCGCCCTTGAAGGAAGAGCTCTTGGGATTCATATGACTTATTCTCCTGTGGTTGATGTGAATATCAACCCTGAGAATCCTATCATCAATGTCCGTTCTCTTGGTGAAGATCCAGAACAGGTTAGCCGTTTGGCAATTGCCTTCATAAAGGGCTGCCAGGAAAATGGCCTGATAGCTACAGCCAAGCATTTTCCTGGTCATGGGGATACGGATCAGGATTCTCACAGCCTTCTTCCCACCATAGGAGGAGATCGAAGCCGCTTGGATAAGGTTGAACTCTATCCTTTTAAACAGGCTATCGAGGCTGGGGTACAGGCCATCATGACCGCTCATCTTCAGCTTCCTGCACTTGATCCTACTCCAAATACTCCTGCCACTCTTTCTCCCCTCATCATAACTGGTCTTCTAAGGGAAGAGATTGGCTTCGATGGTCTTATCGTCACAGATGCTATGGAGATGGGAGGGGTTACGACTCTTTACTCCCCAGAAGAGGCGGCTCTGAAAGCTGTTCAGGCTGGAGTGGACATAATACTTCTTCCTCCAAAGCCAGATGATGTCATCGAATCTCTTATCCAGGCTGTAAGGAACGATCAGATTTCAGAACCAAGAATCAATATATCTGTGAAAAGAATCCTGGAGGCAAAGGCAAGGCTTGGCCTCCATAAAAAAAGACTGGTGGATTTAGATATTCTGGATGAGATGGTAGCTACAAAGGAACATCTGCAGAATGCAGACCAGGTGTTTGAGAGTTCGATCACATTGGTCAAAAATGAAGGTTCAGTTCTTCCTCTTTCGGGCTCAACTCAGAAAATCGCTGTTTTTTCGTTGAGTAGCGACCCAGGAGGCTATTTTGCAGGAAGAATTTTTATTCGAGAAGCCAAAAAAAGATGTCCAGGTCTGATTAATTTTTACGCTGATGCATTTACAGGAGAAGAATTTATTCAAGAAGCAGTAGAGAAATCAAGCAAAGCAGATGTTATCGTCTTTGCTCTTTTCTCCTCTCTTAGCGCATGGAAGGGGACTGTTGACCTTGATTTTAGACATATCCAGCTTGTCCAGGAGGCAGCAGCGAATTCCACGCCAGTTGTTGTGGTCTCTTTTGGGAGCCCCTATTTTTTGAGGCATTTTTCTTTTGTCGATTCCTACCTCTGTGCATACAGATGGGCTGAGCAAGCTCAAAGAGCTGCTGCTAAAGCTCTCTTTGGAGAAATAGATATAAAGGGAAGACTGCCCGTTTCCCTGCCTGGCCTTTATCCTGCAGGCCATGGTTTGGCCTTATCTAAGAGAGGGAAGGCACCTTAATTTTTTAATGAAGACCAGATGTGAAAAGGAAATAGAAAGATCAAATTCCAGATCAGGACTTTAGCAGGTTTTCCCGATGCTGGCGTACACAGAAGAAGGAAATAGCGGGCCTGTTGCCTAAAAGGGACAAATTCTTTTATCTTATTTTTAAGGAGCGTTATGATGAATCGAAGAGATTTTATAAAGTGTGGCTTTGGAGGAGCAGGCCTGGCTGTGGGGAGCGGCTTGGCATCAAGCGCGGATAATTCCCCCTCTTCCCCTGGCAAAAGTGTTTACGGCCACCCCTGGTGGGTTAAGATGATTCCGAGAGCTAAATTGGCCGTTGATGACAATGCTTATTCAAGATTTAAAGCGAGTAATAATGTATTCGGCTCCTTTACCAGATATTACGGGGAGGAAAATAGAAAAAAACTGATGCAAGAAAGCAGGGACAAAACCATAAAGTATTATCTGGAAAAGCGTCCTGGCTACAGACTTGAAGACCGGGCCCTGGCTGATGCGGCCTGGGTCATCTCTCGATTAGGAGGTTTGAATAGAGGTACCCGTGCCTGGACAAGTAAATCTGTGCGCACTCCTGAACAACGAGGAGTGGAGAATTATAAAGGGAACCCCGAAGAAGCAGCCCGATTAATTAAAGCTGCAGCCCGCTATTTTGGTGCAGCTACAGTCGGAATAACAATACTTGATCGAAGACATATTCATTCACAAGAAAGAGGGAAGGCAATTGTTTTTGAGTCAGCAGACGAACCTTACGAAGATAAGGAAAAACTTGTGATACCCGATAAATGCAAATATGCCGTAGCCTTGAGTGTCCAGATGTCACTTGACAATCTCCAGTGTTCACCTACCGCTATCAGCAGCGCTGGTTCTTCCATGGGCTATAGTCGATGTGAGTTTCTCGTGGCAGGGCTGGCTCAATTTATCAGAGGGTTGGGTTATGTTGCTATCCCCAGTGTGAATGATCTAGGTTCGAGTGTTGCCATTGGAGTGGATGCTGGTTTGGGAGAACTGGGACGCACAAACCGACTGATTACACCCGAATTCGGTCCATGCGTCCGTCTTTGTAAGGTCTTAACCGACATGCCTTTGGCTACTGATAAGCCTATTGATTTTGGGATTCTGGAATTTTGTAAGGTATGTAAGCGTTGCGCCGAAGCTTGTCCTTCTGATTGTCTATCGTTTGATGATGATCCGAGCTTTCAAGTGAAAGGAGAATGGAATAACCCAGGTCATCAAGCCTGGTTTGAGGATTCCCCCAAGTGCCTGGCATACTGGCAGGAGTCAACCTCTGGTTGCAGCATCTGTATTGCAGTTTGTCCCTGGGCAAAAAAGGATAAGACAATGATTCACGAAATAGTAAAGGCTACAAGCGCCAAAATTCCAGCGCTGGATATGTTTTTCAACACCATGGATGAAGCTTTTGGCTACGGAAGACAGAGGGATGCTGATAAATGGTGGTCTCTCAACCTGCCTGAGTACGGCATTGATACAACTCAAGGAAAGGGGTGAGCAATGGCTGAAAAAGGGAAATTCCTTGTAGTGAAAATAAAGAAGAGCCCCTGGTTTATTTGGGGGCTGAGGGCTTTTTGGGTTCTCTGGCTTTTATTCTGGGCTGAAGTTAGCGTGGGTTCTTGGAAAGAGTTAGAGCGAAGAGCCTTTGTCATTTCGTTGGTTATTTTGTTAGTGAGCTTGGTTGTGGGCTCGTTCCTCTGGCTTTGGGAATATCTAAGGCATAAAAAAGCTTGAAAATGGGGACAGGCCCCATTTTCCATTGATTTATCTTGTAGGCGTTTGATTCATCTGGAGAGGATTGGTTTTTTTGTAGGGGTTTGATTTATCAAGCCCACCTTTTTTATTTAATATAAACTCACAAATTCAAATTTGTCTACGTCAACTAATCCCCTGTTGGTAATTTTTAACTTTGGTATGACTGGCAGGGCTAAGAAAGCCATCGTCATAAATGTATTTTCCAAGCTGGAGCCAACTCTTTTCGCAGCTTCTTTTATGTTTCTATATTCGTCAACAACCTTTTCTATCTTTGAAGCTGACATTAAACCGCCAATCTTTAGGGGAAAATAATCAATTTTATCTGCTATGACTGCCATTCCTCCGCCTTTTTCACTCAAAAAATTCGAAGATTTTGCCATAGACTCATCATCCACGCCAGCAACAATTAAATTATGGCTGTCATGAGCAACAGTAGAAGCTATAGCGCCTTTTTTTATACCCAAACCCTCAACAAATCCAAGAGAATAAGAACCTGTTGCTTTATGTCTTTCAATAACAGCGATCTTGGCAATATCATTTTTTGGGTCGGCTCTTAGTTCGTTGTCATAAACCGCAAAAGGCATTATTTTTTGCTTTGTCTCCAGGCTATCTCTGACTATCTCTATTACTTTAACATCTAGACTTTTCTTGTATCCAGCGGCTATTATCTTGAAATCATCAGGCTGGAATTTCTTTCCTGTATTCACTTTTCCTGTGAACTCTGAATAATCATAATCCAAATGCTTGCCGACACATTCTCCGTTATCGACTACTAATGCTCCGCTGTGTACTACTTTAACTATTTCTAATTCTTCTAAAGAATCGAAAACAACCAAATTTGCCTTTTTGCCTTCAGCAACCTCTCCAGTTTCAGGGTGTTTATGTAATCTAAAAAATCTTGAAAAATATCTTGAAGAATTGATTGTGGCTAATGAAATTGCCAAAATAGTGGCCGCCTCAAGGCCTAATCTTGAATTCTCTTGCATAATATTTCTTGCTTTTCTAATGATCCTGTCCACATGACCTTCTTCGTATAGTTCAATAGGATCCAAATCATCAGAACATAGCATAAATCTTTCTAAGTTAATATTTGCTTTAATAAGCCCGGGCAATATTCTTTCTAAGTCTTTTGCAGCGCTTCCGTATCTCAAAGCAATGTGCATGCCCAAATTGTTCTTTTCTAGGGCTTCATCTAAATTAATTGATTCATGGTCGGACATTATCCTGACTTGGTTATCATTTTTACCATTTGAAATGTAGGTCTTTAAATCTTCACCAGTTAATCCTGGACAATGTCCATCAACAATTTTTCCAGCATTGAAAACAAGGTCAACTTTCTCTCTTGCGTCTCCTAAACCATAGATTATTCCGGGGAAATTCATCATTTCGCCCAGGCCAAAGATTCTTTTATCAGGAATCAACGCCTTTACATCTTCAACTGTTATACATGCACCTGAATCCTCTAATTGAGTTGCGGGAACACAGGAAGGGATTCCGACAAACATATCCAATGGAATTACACCAGATTGTTCCAGGAATAATTCTATGCCTTTCCTGCCCAGAACGTTGGCTATCTCATGAGGATCAACAAATATTGCTGTTGTTCCATGTTTTACAGCCTCTTTGGAAAACTCAAGCGGGCTGAGCATGCTGCTCTCTACATGAAGATGGCTATCAATAAATCCAGGGGCTACATATGTCCCCTGAATATCAATTATCCTTTTTGCCTCTTCATTTTGAGAAGACCCTATCCCAGCAATGATTCCGTTCTTAATTGAGATATCGCCTTTACGAATCTTCCGAGACCGAACATCAATGATGTTCCCTCCTTTTAAGATCAGATCATACATGGCTTATCTAATTTTAAGTTTCATCCCAAAGTTGCTTGATTATATGTCATGGCGAGCTCAGCAAAAGCGAAGCAATCCCCCGTTGTGAGCTAAGCGTGGCAATCTCATACAATAAATTGTCATTCAGACTGTGTCGCAATTTAAAAATATGAAAAAGTTTGATAA
>CAYTBG010000132.1:0-6899 GCA_964435925.1 uncultured Eubacteriales bacterium
CGAGATCCATCAAGCCCTGAAGGCCGGTGTGCTGGAGAAAGAGCGGATCGTGGAACTGGGGAACGTGATCGCCAAACCTGAACTTCGCAGAATCTCCGAGGAACAGATTACCATCGCAGACCTGACCGGGGTGGCGGTTCAAGACATTCAGATCGCCAAGGCCGTCTATCATGCCCTGAAACTCAAAGAAGTATAGTTGAATACGATAAAATAAAAAACAAATCCCCACAAAAAGCCGATCAAAGCTGGCAGATATTACCTTAATTGCAGAACAAATTGCTTGACTCAAGAAGTGCCCCACCGTGGCATAAAAATGCCAGGAAATGCCACAAAATATGCCTATTTTTGTCTGCTTTTGCGTATGGTTGCTTAAAAGGAAAATAATGGAAACTCGGAAGAATACCGGGAGAAAACTGGATTTATAGAGTGCCGAGGGCCGGACTAAAACCGGCATGTTGGATAACCAACGAGGGATTTTAAGTCCCTTGCGTCTTCTTAAATAAATTCCACCCATAATTCCATGTGGACACGGTGTGGACAAATTGACCCAAAATGGCTCAGTTTAAGTGACTCAGGCTAAAAATTTAAAACGAGGAAAGAACATAATTTCTAGGGGAAAAGGGTGAAATAAAATGGTGGAGCTGATGGGGATCGAACCCACGACCTCTTGACTGCCAGTCAAGCACTCTCCCAGCTGAGCTACAGCCCCACCCAGGGATTTCCATATTATAAAAAAATCGGTTTCCAGTCAAGATTACTAAGGAGTGAGATTCATATAGTTCTGTCATTTGAATATTTCAACCTTATTAATCATAATATCTACGCCCCCATGGAATAAGAAAACAAAAATCTAAATTATAAAAGCCTGTAAGGTCTGTTTCGGAGGCTTGGGGTCTGAGGCTTGGGGTCAGGTCTTGCTTTTTGCCTTTTTAGATTTTTGAGGCAAGCAAAAAGCAAGACCTGACTCTTCTTAAGTGACCCTTCTTAAGTTAAGGTTTGACCCCAATTTATTGTTAACAATTGATAAAAAACATGTTAAAATAGCGTTGAAAAAGGAATAAGTCATGCCACCACCAAAGAAACAAGCCAAACCTCATAGAAGCATCCTCTTCTGGTTGGCTCTCGGAGTTGTCCTTATCATCCTCTGGAGCCTCCTTCAAACTGCGGGCACAGTGAAAAAAGAACCACCCTTCAGTGATTTCTTGATAGAGGTTGAAAACGACCAGGTTGAAGAAGTTACTATTGCCGGAGATCAAATCAACGGAAAGTATGTCGACGGAACCACATTTAAAACTACAGCTCCTGCTAATTATGATGATCTGGTCAATATTCTCCGGGAACACAAAGTAAGTATCACTGTGAAATCCGCTCGAAGCCCGTGGTTTTCTTATCTTTTCACCTGGTTTCCTATCATTATTCTCATCCTCTTCTGGGTATTCTTCATGCGGCAGATGCAGGCAGGTGGTAATAAGGCTCTCTCCTTTGGCAAGAGTCGGGCAAAGCTTTTTTCTGCACTCCAGAAAAAATTCACCTTCAAAGATGTGGCGGGTGTGGAAGAAGCTAAAGAGGAACTTCAAGAGATCATCGAATTCCTGAAAGAGCCTAAAAAATTTCAAAAATTGGGAGGCCGAATTCCCAAAGGAGTGATCTTAGTAGGAGCGCCCGGTACAGGCAAAACCCTCCTTGCCCGAGCGGTTGCCGGGGAAGCGGATGTCCCTTTCTTTTCGATCAGCGGCTCTGACTTTGTGGAGATGTTTGTCGGAGTGGGGGCTTCTCGAGTGAGAGATCTTTTTGATCAGGGGAAAAAACATGCTCCCTGTCTTATCTTCATAGATGAGATTGATGCTGTGGGAAGACAGAGAGGAGCAGGACTGGGTGGCGGCCATGACGAGCGCGAACAAACCCTGAATCAGCTCCTGGTGGAGATGGACGGTTTTGACTCCAACGAAGGAGTCATTCTTATTGCCGCCACTAACAGGCCCGACATTCTGGACACTGCTCTCCTCAGACCGGGCAGGTTTGACCGGACAATTGTCGTCAATATGCCAGATGTAAAAGGGAGAGAGGATATCCTAAAAGTTCACATAAAAAGCATTCCACTAGACAAGGAAATTGATTTATCAGTGCTTGCTCGCTCTACTCCCGGATTCTCTGGAGCTGATCTGGCCAACCTTGTCAACGAGGCTGCTCTCCTTGCCGCTCGTCTTAGCCAAGAGAAAGTCACCATGAAGGATATGGAAAGCGCCAAAGATAAAGTACTCATGGGAGTGGAGAGAAAGAGCATGATCATCAGCGAGGAGGAGAAAAAAAGCACATCTTATCACGAAGCAGGTCATGCCCTCATAGCTTTTCTCTTGCCAGAAGCAGATCCCATCCACAAAGTGACCATCATCCCCAGAGGACTTGCTTTGGGGACAACCCAGCAGTTGCCCTTGGACGACCGCTACACATACTCCAAAGACTATCTGGAAGCACAACTTTCTGTGCTTATGGCCGGGCGAGCCTCCGAAAAAATGTTCCTCGGAAAAACAACTACAGGGGCGGCTAACGACTTTGAGAAGGCGACCGATATTGCCCGCAAGATGGTCTGTCAATGGGGAATGTCCGATTTAGGTCCTGTCACTTTCGGCGAACGGGATGATTTAATCTTCCTCGGCAGGGATTTAGCCATGCATAAAAACTTCAGTGAAAAGACATCTGAAATGATAGATGCGGAAGTCAAAAAAATTATCAACAGAAACTTCAACAGAACAAAGGAACTTTTAGAAAAAAACAGGGACAAATTGATCAATATTGCAAAAGCTCTTCTTGAAAAAGAAGTCTTAACATCTGAAGAATTAGATGAAATTATAAAAGGGAAAAAAATAGCCAAGGGTAAAAAGTCATCTGTAGCTTCAAAAGTCAAGGAAGAAAAGCCAAGAAAAGAACAAAAAAAAATTCAGCCTATAAAAAAGCCCGGATTGGCTAAAGCATAAAAGGTGAGAAAAGAGTACACCCTCCGGATTAACGGCAAAAAATACGCATTAGGCCAAAGAACCTGGATAATGGGTGTCATCAATATCACTCCTGATTCCTTCTCTGATGGGGGCCTTCACTTCGATAAAGATAAAGCTGTGGAAAGGGGATTACAGCTTCGAGAAGAAGGCTCTGATATAATCGACATAGGAGGAGAAAGCACCAGGCCTGGTTCAGAACCCATCACCGCCAAAGAAGAACTGAGGCGCGTTATCCCCGTAATTTCCGCCTTAAGAGAAAAAACGGACAGCCTGATCTCCATAGATACAACAAAACCAGAAGTGGGTCGAGCTGCCCTGGATGCAGGTGCTGATATTATTAACGACATAAGCTCTTCTAGCTTTGATCCCAAAATGTTTTCTCTGGCAGCTCAATACGATGCGCCCGTTATTCTGATGCACATGAAAGGGATACCCAGAAATATGCAGGTCAATCCTTTTTATGAAAATGTGCTGCTCGAGGTCAAATCTTTCCTAAAAGAGAAAATCGAAGTAGCTCAAGCTGCGGGGATCGAAAAAGAGAAAATCATCATAGATCCAGGAATCGGTTTTGGCAAAGGGCATAAGGACAATCTTGTTTTGATCAAAAACCTTCATTTTTTTGAGGACCTCGATCGTCCCATCCTCATCGGGATTTCCCGAAAATCATTTATCGGGAAAATTTTAGGCTCTCCTCCCCAGCAGAGGCTCGAAGGTACAATTGCTTCTGCTGTACTATGCATCATAAATGGAGCTCATATCCTAAGAGTCCATGATGTCGCATCGGTTAAAAAAGCAGTACTTGTGGCTGAAGCCATCATAAAAGAAGGCCAGCCCTCCGCAACTTTTGAAGAAAGTAAAGAGAAAAAAAGTAGCTATGTTTGCTGATATCATTACCGCCTTGGCTCGTTTTAATATCGGGGACCTTATAGATATCATCATTGTGACCTTTATCCTGTATTACATTTTTTCTTTAGTAAAGGATACAAAAGCCTATCAAATGGCCATCGGATTAGGGATAATCGGCGTTCTCTTTTTGATCTCTGAGTGGGGAAATTTAGTTGTTTTAAACTGGCTAATTAAGATTTTCTCTCCCTTTCTGATTATCGCTATCATTGTTCTCTTCCAGGGAGAGATAAGAAGGTTCTTAACAACTCTAGGCTCTCGTTCTTTCCGGAAACCCCTTTTTCTCAAATCCTTCACAGAAAAATTGGAAAATATCTTTTTAGCTGTCGATTATCTTGCTTCCAAGAAAATTGGGGCTCTGATTGCGATTGAAAAAGAAATCTCCCTCAAGAGCTATACTGACCGAGGCACAAAAATAGATGGCGATCTCACCAAGGACCTTCTGGTCAGTATCTTTTTCCCTCATTCCCCTCTTCATGACGGAGCTGTCATAGTCCAGGGGAGCAAGATTTCTGCTGCTGGCTGTCTCCTCCCCTTGCCCGCTTCCCATAATTTAGGAAAGAAGTACCTGCCTCGAACAAGGCATTTAGCTGCTATAGGCCTGTCTCAAGAAACAGATGCTGCTGTGATCGTCGTCTCTGAGGAAACCGGAACCGTCTCTTTGGCTACCAAAGGGCAGTTGGAAAGAGATCTGGATAAAGAGCATCTTAAAGATAGCCTGCTTAACTATTTACAAATAAGATGAAAAGATTTTTCAAACGTCTGTTTTTAAAAAATTGGGGACTCAAACTCTTCTCTTTTCTCCTTGCCCTGATTCTTTGGCTGACGTTGATCACTCCAGAGAAGGTATTTTCAGATAAATGGTTGACCATCCCCTTGGAACTCCACAACATTCCTCCTGAAATGGAGCTTATGGAAAAGCCTCCAGCGAGTGTTGATGTAAAAATCAGGGCATCCAAGAGCCTGATCAATGATATAACATCAGCTAATGTCCATGCCGTGCTCAACCTCGAAAAAGCCAGTCTCGACCAGGAAGATTATCCCCTCAACAAGAGTATGATAAGTATTCCTTCTGGCGCAGAAGTCAGAGAGATCCGTCAAAGTCAAGTGAGTCTCAAGTTAGAAGGGACAAGAGAAATCCTATTGGACGTGGAAGCAAACATCATCGGCGAATTAACAAAAGGACTTAAAGTAGAAAACGTCGGGGTCTTTCCTCCTCAAGTTCTCATCAAGGGACCAGAAAGTAAGGTCAAGGATAATTACAAAGTGAGAACAAGTCCCATAGATATTTCCTCGTTCACTGAGACAACAGAACTTGAGGCAGATCTCATCCTTCCTAATCCTGACCTGAGATTGGCCTCCGCTCAGACAAAAGTAAGAGTCAGGATCTTGATTCAGGAAGAAAATCCTGAAGCTAAGAGAGGCAAGAAGAAAACACAGAAGAAATAATCTTTATCCTTGAATCCACTCGTTTTTTAGCTATAATCAATTTTTGAATCACGGAATCAACCTTAAAATGGAAAAACTTTTCGGGACAGATGGAATAAGAGCAGTGGCTGGCCAGTCGCCTCTCGATTATTCCTCGGTATATGCCTTGGGGAAAGCGCTGATCTCCCTTCTTAAAGAAGAAAAATTTGAACCCCGGGTTATCATCGGCCGGGATACCAGAGAGTCAGGAGAATGGCTTGAGCAGGCTTTATTCCAGGGAATAAATGAAGAACAGGGAGAAGCTGTTACAGCCGGTATTATCCCCACATCTGCGGTTTCTTTCTTAACAAAAAAATATTCCTTTTCTGCGGGAATTGTTATTTCCGCCTCTCACAATTCTTATCAAGATAACGGCATTAAAATCTTTTCGTCTCAGGGGGTAAAAATTTCTGATGCGTGGGAAAGGAAACTTGAAAAGGCCATCAAAGAAGCCCCTTCAAACGTCAAAAAAGAAAACATCAGGATAACTCCCCAGTCTTCTTTAGGGCAGGACTACATAGATTTTCTGAAGAGCCGTTTTTCTCATGTCAACCTCAAAAGAAGAATCACGGTAGTACTTGACTGCTCGAATGGAGCAAGCTCGTTTTTTGCTTCTCAAATTTTTTTAGGTTTGGGCTTTGAGGTCATCGCTATGGGTAACACCCCTGACGGGAAAAACATCAATGCCAACTGCGGCTCTCTCTATCCCCAGAATCTAGCCCGGAAGGTAGTCGAGAGTAAGGCAGATATTGGAGTCGCGTATGACGGGGATGCAGACAGAGCTATCTGGGTAGATGAGAAGGGCAAAATCTTGAATGGTGATCACACTCTTTTTGTCCTATCCCGATTCATGAAAGAAAAAGGACGTTTGAAATCGGATTATGTCATAGCTACAACCATGAGCAATATGGGTTTAGAGAAAGCCATAGAAAAATTGGATTTAAGGCTTTTGCGAACGCAGGTTGGCGACAAATATGTCCTTGAAGAAATGATGAAATTGAAAGCCAACCTGGGTGGTGAGCAATCGGGTCACACGATTTTCCTGGATGATTGCCCAACAGGAGATGGAATCCTGACCAGTTTAAAAATGCTTGAAGTTATGGCTGCGTACAATCTTCCTTTATCTAAGTTAGTGAAGGATTTGGAAGAATATCCTCAAATTCTCCTGAATGTCCCGGTTCGAAAAAAGACCGATTTCGATCAATTTCCAGAAATAATAAATGCTAAGGAAGAGATCGAAAAGCGATTGGGAGATTCTGGACGACTGAATATTCGCTACTCAGGAACTGAACCAGTTGCCCGAGTAATGATCGAAGGCCAGGATAAAGGCGAGATAGAAGACTACGCTAGCCAAATGGCCAGTGTCATCTCCAAGTATCTGGGAAATTAAAAAGAATGAAAAAGGGGACAGTCTACTTTTCTTTGGCTAATACAAACGCAATTATTCCAGTGTCATCGCGAGGAGCGAAGAAGATTCTCTGGCTTGTCATTGCGAGCCCCTTGGGGACGAAGCAATCCCTTACGAAAAGGTTG
>CAYTBG010000133.1:0-6887 GCA_964435925.1 uncultured Eubacteriales bacterium
CTCAAGTTGAGAATGTCCTCTTTCTTACAAAATGGGGCCTGGCCCCATTTATTCCCTGGGGCAAAAGCAACATGTTTTTTAACCATGTAGCCTGAGCCTTTCTTTTAGCTTTTTTTATACAGGGAGGATTTCCCCCATAAAATCAGGATAGACGAGGAAAGAAAAATAAAAAGAGCAAAAATAATAAAGGCCTCTTTTAGCCCAAAGTACTGGGAGACCCAACCGAAGGATAAAGGGCCAAAGGCAAAACCTAAATCTACAGAAGATGCAAAAAGACTCAAAACTTTCCCTTGTTCTCGAAAAGCAACTCCCTCGACAACGAGTGCAGTTAGATGAGGGTAAAGAATGCCAACTCCAATCCCCCAGATAACACCAGATAATCCGAGGAGAAAATTATTGGAAGCAAAATAGATTAAAATCCCTCCTCCGGAAATAAAATAAAAAGCAGGAAGAAGCAATTTCGGACTACCCCAATAAATAAATCGTTTTCCACCATAAAGCCGCATAAACACAGCGGTCAAGCTCAGAAAAGTATAAAAATAGCCAGCCCACATCGGAGATTCTCCGTGGGCAAGAAGAGGAACAAAACTCAAGCTGGAGCTAAGGCCAATCTCAAAAACAAAAGTTAGAAAAAAAATTAAGCAAATTTTTCTCTGTCTTAGAAGACGAAGAAAGCTAACACTTTTGACTCCTGAGTCTTCAGAAAATCGAGGAAGTTTGACTTTCCAGAAGAAACCGTACAAAAGAGGAATCGCAGCCAAAAAAATAGCACAGAGAAAAAAGAAAAAGAAGCCAAATCTTTCAATAATTCCCTCTCCCATAAAAGGAACAACCAGGAGAGGAAGCATAAAACCTGTGGACACAACCGCGATGGCATAAGCCCTCTCATCCTCGCGGGTTATCAAAACAGCAATCAATAAAGCTGCCAGAATAAAGACAGAAAAGCCAATACCATGAAAAACCCTTATGAATACGACAAACCAATTTAATTCCTGGATGAAGAGGTACATGGTTGTCATGATCAGGTTAAGAATGAGCCCTGCCACAACTACTTTCCTGGGATTGTACCTGCTCAAGAGCCATCCAACAAATGGGCGAGATAAAAAGGCAGCCAGGGAAAAAATACCCAGCAGAAAGCCGATTTGCCGCGGGCTCCCTCCTAAATGTTTAAAATATACAGAAAGAAGAATCAGCATGGCAACGGAAGAATAAGACATTAAAACCAGTAATTGGATGGAGAGAATTCCCGGAGCTAATTTTTTCTTTCTCATTTAAATGATACAAAAATTAACAAATCTATCCTTCTATTTCAATCCTTATATGATGTAGTGGTTTGATTTTTCAAACGCGCCTTTTTTTCATTTAATAAAATCTATGGATTTGATGAATCAAATCCTTATATCATATGAATCAATCCTCTATAATATAAAAGGTGGGTTTGATGAATCAAACACCTACAATAAAAAAATTTCCAATTTGATTTTGCCCATAATAATGTGGGTTTGATGAATCAAATCCCTACAATAAATCAAGCCCCTAAAGATTATTGTAAGCACCTCAATTTCCGTGATAACTGGTTGCTACATTCAGGACAAAGGTTTTGGAGATGCTTCTAAGATTATTTAAGGTAGGTTTGATGAATCAAACCCCTACAATAAATCTGACCCCTGCGTTATTCAGGATGGATTAAAGCCTCATAAATGAATTTTTTATAGTGTTTAATCACATCTTGTATAAGCTCTTCTTTGGCTAATTTCAAGACTTCTGAAGGCCTGATATGTTTCATGAAAGGCACTTCTTTTTCTTCAATTCGACTCTTCTTATTCTTCCTTACTCTAATCAGCAATCTTAACTTGAGATCCAGAGCGTTATTGGGAAGGCGTATAATGTAGTGGAAATTATCTACCCTCGATTTAGGAAAACTCACCTCAAAACCGATCGATTTCCCTTTATCTTTTCGAACTTTGGATTTTATCCCGTAGTTTCTCAACTCTTCAGACAAACCATCAAAGGATGATTCGGCAATGAACTCGCAAAATTGATTAAATTTCTCAGGAGCTTCAGCCTTACATTCATCGACAACTCTTAGGTCATCCATAAAATTTGCTAGCTCGTCTTTCCAGTCAGTTTTGGCCATTTTGTACCCCCGGAAAAATACGCCATCCGTATCTTAACATATTCCTCTTCAACTTTAAAAGATGAAGTGAAAAAAAGAAACTGGGTGCTTTTTATGTCCCTTTTTTTATCAATTCCGCGAAACGTCTTCCAAATTCTTCTCCCTTTTTCAACTCTTCTTCTGTAGGGCATCCCTTAAATTCCAGGGTATCGGCAAGTTCCCACTTAAGTGGCTCTATAATTTTTTCCAAATTTTTTCTCGCCCCGCCGCTCCATCCGTAGCTTCCAAAATAAGCCACTTTCTTGTTCTTGATGTGCTTATGAGCAGCCATGTTTAACACTGCTTCAACTGGAGGAAACATGGACACTTCATAGGTGGGAGCTCCTATCATAACCCCTCCTTTTGTCCAAAGGGAAGGGAGGATGTAGCTCGCATGAGTTCGGGAGGCATCAAAGATTTCAAGAGGAACATCTGCCCGGGATATTCCCTGAGCCACCGCATTCATCATGGATTCTGTATAGCCGTACATAGAGCCATAAATTAGGGTTATGCCGGGCTCAGTTTTTCCAACAGCGTACTCTGCCCAATTCTTGTATAGATTAACTATAAGAGAAGGATTCTTGCGCCAGATTAGACCGTGAGATGGAGCAATAATGTCAATGGGAAGATCAGCTAATTTTTCTATTGCTCCCAAAACCCTTGCACTGAAACTGGCCACGATATTAACGTAATAGCGGAGGGCTTCCTTCTGATAAAAATCAAAGTCTTTGCATTCATCATCAAAGATCGCACCTCGGATAGCGCCATATCCGCCAAAAGCATCACAAGGAAAAAGAATCCTGTGAGAGACCTCGTAGGTCATCATAGTCTCAGGCCAATGAAGAAAGGGTGTTGAAAAAAACTTCAAAGTTCTTTTGCCCAGAGAAAGAGTGTCTCCATCGTTGACCACCCGAACGTTCTCTTTTATGGAAAAGAAACTCTCCAGCATATCCTTCGTTTTCGCTGAGCCCAGGAAAGTGACTCGAGGAGCAATCCTTCTCAACGTCCTGATAAGACCGGAGTGATCGGGTTCCATATGGTTGATGACTACAAAATCAACTTGCGAAATATCTGTGACTTCATCGATTTGATCAAGGTATTCATCTCCCTTGAATGATTTTGTCAAATCGATGATCGCCTTCTTTTCATCGTCTATAAGATATGAATTGTATGAAACACCTTCCTTTGTGATAGGCCATAAACCTTCGAAAAGGTCAGTGGTTCGGTCGTTTACACCTATCCAGTAAACATCGGGCTTTATCTCTATTGCAGGCATTTAACCTACCTCCTTTCTCCAGGTTGCTTATAATTTTAACGAGAGAGGATTAAATAGGCAATAATTTATTTAGGGGATGTTCCACATAATATCTTTTACAATATCCACCCATTGTGGTAAAAGATATGGGAAAAATTAATATTTCTTTTCTTTGTCTTCATAGAGGAAACTGAAATGGATGGCCAGGAAACGATCAAGAGAGGAGCATGGGGATCCAAAATCGCTTTCATTCTCGCAGCAACAGGTTCAGCTATAGGTTTGGGCAACATCTGGCGATTCCCGACAATGGTAAGTCAGAACGGGGGAGCAGTTTTTGTCCTGGTCTATATCCTGGCTGTTGCTCTAATCGGATTCACAGTGATGCTGGCAGAATTGACCATCGGACGCCACGCTCAGAAAAACCCTGTCGGAGCCATCGGACATATAAAACCCCGCTCACCCTGGAAATTTATCGGCTATCTGGGAGTGATTACAGGTGTTTGTATTCTCTCTTACTATTCTGTTGTAGCAGGATGGACAATAGGCTACATTGTCAAGACTGCAACAGGGACTTTCAGTGGAAATGTGACAAGTCAATTAACTGAAAAAATATACACAGAATTCACCTCTAATCCTCTTCAAGTTATCTTTTTACTTTTTCTGTTTATCGGAATGACTACTTATATAATCTCAAAAGGAGTTAAGAAAGGAATAGAAAGATGGACTAAGGTTCTGATGCCCGTCCTTTTTCTGCTTATAATTTTTCTTGCTGTGAGGGCTTTAACGCTTCCCGGCGCCTCCGCAGGCCTGACCTATTATCTCAAACCAGACTTCTCAAAGCTCAGCGGCACAGTCATTCTATTTGCCTTGGGTCAAGCTTTCTTTTCTTTAAGCCTGGGTATGGGAACAATGATTACCTACGGCAGCTATATCTCTAAATCCGATAATCTCGTCTCTTCGGCAGGATGGGTCACCTTCTCTGATACTTTTATCGCCCTCCTGGCAGGGTTGATAATCTTTCCCACCCTTGCTTTCTCAGGCCAACCTGGCGATGTTGGAGGTTTTGGCCTTGTTTTCAAGATCTTTCCCATTATCTTTTCCCAAATACCGGGCGGTTACATTTTTGCGCTTCTGTTTTTCTCACTTTTATGCGTGGCTGCTTTAACTTCGACCATATCTCTCCTTGAAGTTCCGGTGGCTTATCTAGTTGATGAGCGGGAATGGTCGAGAAAAAAAGCAGCTCTGATAGTAGGATTTCTCTCGTTTGTCATTGGAGTCCCTGCTGCTCTCTCCTTTGGGGGAATGAATATTTTCACAAAGATAGATTTCTTTGGCAAGTTTGATTTTATCTTCGGCAACATCTCCTTAGCTGCTGGCGCCCTCTTGATATGCGTGTTCGTTGGTTATGTCTGGGGTGTTAAAAAGGCGATCAAAGAAATTTTTTCTGGGAATTCTAAATTCAAGATAAAACCTCTCTGGGTTTTTTCTCTTAAGTTTCTCTCTCCTCTAGCTATAATTTTTATTCTTATCTTCATAAAGAAATTTGTTTCTGGATAAGGGAAGTCAATGAAGAAAAAAACTTTAGCCATTCTATTCTTTTTTCTGTGTCTGATGAGTCTTTCAACCCTAAAGGCAGCCGATATCAAGGGCAAGGTTATCCTTTCTCCTAAAGGAGAGCCGTACACTGAAGGGATTGTTCTTCTCAAACCCCTGGAAGAGGAATATTTTTCCGAGACTGCTCTTGATGTTGAGGGAAATTTTACATACAGCAATCTCAAGCCAGGGAAATACATCATCAAAATGGATCTTTATGAATTGACTCCCTTCGAAGAAGAGATAGAGATAAAAGATAAAGAAGAAACACTGGAGCTTAACTTCACCATTTCCGTCTCTCTTTTAGACAAAGCACTCATTTTCATCACGAAGGCAAGCGACTTCATGTGGAGTTACTGGATGATCGCCCTTCTTTTAGGGACAGGAATCCTGCTGACGTATCTCACCCGCCTCATCCAGGTTAGAAGGCTAATACTTTCCCTGAAGATGGTACTGCGGGGAGCCTTAGGAAAGGATAAGTCAGAAAAAGAAGAAGGAGACATCTCTCCTTATGCAGCTTTGATGACTGCCCTGGCTGCCACTGTGGGCAATGGCAATATCGCCGGGGTGGCTACGGCCATCGCGGTCGGTGGACCAGGAGCTCCTGTTTGGATGTGGATGGCCGGCTTCTTCGGCATGGCAACAAAGTATGCTGAAGGATTCTTAGGAGTCAGATTCAGGGTTAAAAATATACGGGGAGAAATGTCCGGTGGGCCTATGTACTATGCCCGTAATGGCATTAAAAACGAGCACCTAGCCAAATTCATGGGCATGCTTTTTGCTGTCTGTGGTGCCGTAGCCTGCCTCTTGGGCACAGGGAACATGATGCAATCCAATTCCATGGCCTTGGTCTTTAACAGAGAATTCCAAATTCCTTTCTGGATAAGCGGACTGATTATCACAGGCATTGTGGGAGCGGTTATTCTGGGCGGCATTAAGAGAATCGGAAGGGTATCCGAACGACTAGTTCCGACCATGATTATTCTTTATTTCGGAGGAGCCATCGTTGTCATTCTGGCTAATATCACTAACCTGCCAGCAGCTCTGACTACAATCTTTACATCTGCCTTTTCTGTAAAAGCTATCGGAGGAGGTATGGTAGGAGTCACTATCAAGCTGGCTATTAGCCAAGGCATCAGAAGAGGTCTGCTTTCCAACGAGTCTGGGTTGGGATCGGCGGGCATTGCCCAGTCTGCCTCAAAATCCAAAGATCCCTCTCGAAACGGGCTCATCGCTATGACCGGGACTTTTATTGATACCATGGTCGTTAATACCCTGACCACTCTGGCCATTGTCATCACCGGAAGCTACCTCAAAACCGCTGCCTACGGCGATCCAAGAGCTCTAACATCTACGGCCCTAACGGCAGATGCCTTTGGCTCTGTCATTCCTTATGGAGGATACATAATTGCTTTGTGTTCTTTTCTTTTTGGCTATTCAACACTTCTTGGATGGTGCTATTATGGAGAAAAATGCCTGGAATACATATTTGGCGTCAGAGTAATCTATCCTTTCAGGTTTGCTTTCATCATCCTGCTTTTCATCGGCTCTATCATCCAGGGTCCTCACCGCTACATAGTCTGGTACGTAGGAGATGTAGCCAATGCTTTCATGGCTTTTCCTAACTTGTTGTCCCTTCTTCTTTTAGCCGGATTAGTTGGAAAAGTGACAACCAAGTATTTTTATGAAAAAAAACGAGAGATTTAAATTCCTGAATGCTTCATCTTTTAAAAGACCATGGGACCCTCTATACCGAAAACTTTTGTAACAAAAATAGTATGGGGACGTTCCCCAAAGTACCACCCTTTAATTCATTGATTTAATAAAAAAAATATTGATAAAGGCAGCTAATTTCTAATATGAAAAGGATGGTACTTTGGGGAA
>CAYTBG010000134.1:0-6438 GCA_964435925.1 uncultured Eubacteriales bacterium
AAAATATCACCTTAGAATGCTATAGATTCTGTCCAACCAATGGGGTCCACCTAAATTCAATACCGGGAGGAAAAAGTTGAAATTAAAATGAGTAGGGAAATGTTAAAAAAAGAAAACCATCCAGAGGTTGAAATAGCTCTGGGCTTTGAAAAGGAAATATTTTTATAACTTGGGGAATTCTTTGATTTCTCTTTTATATTTTTTTATCTTACCATGCAGGCTTTTAATCTTCATTCTACATCCTCTACACATTTCATCACCTGCTTAATTATTTTTGGGTGCAATATTCTTCCAGGATGAAAAGGGAGAATCATTCTTTTGTTTCCCTTCATATATATTCTGTGGCTTCCTTTCGACCTAATCATTTCAAAGCCAACCTTCAGTAGCATCTTCTCGGCCTGTTGTGGCGTTAATCTCGGTAATTTAGCCAACCGTTATCTCTAAAGAAGTGCTTAATATTTCTCTGCTCAGGCAGGCCTTTATTTCATCTTCGGTCATTGTTTCTAAATACAACTCAGCCGCTTCTTTTATATTGCCCAATACTTCCTCCAAAGAATCTCCTTGAGTTTGACAACCCTCAAGCTCTGGACAGTAAGCATAATAGCCATGTTCATCCTTCTCAATAATCACACTTACTTTATATGACATCTTAGCACCACCTTATAAGCATCATATTTTTTGTTGCCTATGGGAAATCGAATTATAACATCCTCCTTGCATACTCGCAATGGCGAGACGTGTAAAGAAGAGATGAAGGAGATAATGGATATTGTTTCAGAATATTTCCCGAATTAAAATCAATAGAAATATTTGTTTTTGACCATCGAAGTAATATAAAAAAGAAAATAATCCAGAGGTTGAAAAAGCTAGAGGCTTTGATAGGAAAATATTTTTATAAGTTGGGGAATTCTTTGCTTCCGCTTTTCTGCTATCTCACTGAGTGCCTTTTTTTACTAAAGGCAGGAAGTCTTCCATGAGCCAAAGCTCGTGGTCTCCTCCCGTCCAATGCGAGAAAGCTATCTTTTTACCATCAGGAGACCAGCCGATTTTAGATGCCTCTGGACTCATACCTGTTTTAACCTCTACAGGCTCTCCTCCATCAGGGGGGACAACCCAAATTTTTCCTTGGCAAGTATAAGCAAGCTTCTTGCCGTCAGGCGACCAGGCCATTTCAGCATGGTTCGATAATTTATCCACGTGGACAATGACTCGAGGCCTGCCGCCTTCGACAGGTATAACCTTAATAGTTTTGTCCTTAGAAAAATAGGCAATCGATTTTCCGTCAGGAGACCAGTCTATGCATGACCAAAAAACCTTATCTGATTCAGATGTGATTTGCCTCACTTCTCCACCTTCTGCAGAGACTAGACAAATGTTCATTATGTAGGTTTTATCTTTTGGAGGATCAGAATAGCGTATAAAAGCTACCCGCTTCCCATCAGGGGACCAACAAGGGAAGCGATCCTGACCAGGGCTTTTTGTAATTTTAATCGGCTCTCCCCCTTCTGCTGGCACAGTATAAATATCCACTTCGTAGCTTGTTATATTATCCTTATGGACTCTTACACCTCCAGAAAAAACAAGCTTTTTTCCATCGGGGGAAATATCGTTTCCGCCTCCCGGTGCAGATTCATAGGCCTCTTTACCTGAGCGGAAAGGGAGGACTATGGTAACTTCACCTCCACCAGCAGGAACTGAGGAGATATTGGGTCCGTCCCCAGTAGCGTCTCTAAAGTATATTCTTTTCCCGTCAGGCGACCACCTCGGGTTTTCCGGCCAGCCTGCTGGGGAGACCTGAACTGCCTTGCCACCGGATGCAGGTACTGTGTAAAGTGCATTATGCTCAGGGTTCATTAACTGGAGTCCAATCTTGTTATCTGGTGTCCAGCCGGCAACCATATGAAGTGTCTCGAGTGGAAGTTCTATTTTTGAAGGAGGTGCCAAGGGCTTGCCGTTCTCTGCTACAGGAACAATCCATAACTCTTTATTCGTAGCATGGCGCCCAGGCTCAAAATTAAAGGCAATCATCTTGCCGTCAGGCGACCAGACAGGACCTCTTGCTCGGCCGGAGGGACAATCGCTAACTTGGACAGGAGTTCCTCCTGAAGCTGGTATCACCCATACGTCGGTCTGAGTTTTCCCAGATTCTGAAAGATATCTTTTTACATAAGCAATCTTTTTTCCATCAGGAGAGAAAGCAGGCTGAAAGGACATGGCATCAGTCAATTTCTTGGCAACACCTCCCTCCACAGGAATAGTATAAATGTAACTTTTTTGAGCAAAAATATTATCTTTTTTGCCTTTGCTTTGTTCTTCCTCCTCACGCGAAGAAAAAGCCAGCACTTTCCCATCGGGTGATAAGCTGAGACGAAAATCATAACCCCAACCCTTACGATCAATGTCAGTAAGGACTTTCTTTGGCTCACCACCTGATGAGGGGATTATATATATTTCCATTTTCTCCTTTTCTTGTGCATTGAAAGCTATCCACTTTCCGTCAGCAGATAAGGCAAGCGTTCCACACGTATCCCAAGCTCGCATTATTTCAGTCCCTTCAGTCAACTGGATGGGTGTGCCGGCAATATCAGGATCCACCTTGCCCTGGATGGGAACACTCCAGATACAACCTTCAGAGGCAAAGACGAGATTTTTGCCATCAGGGGACAACACTCCATTACCCGGATTGGCAGGAATCCGAATCTTTCTAAAGGTGGGCTTGCGAGGAACTTTTTCTAATGCTCTGGAAAGGGTGGCAATCCTTTCTTTGGCAATTGCAACCTCTTCCTGCCGCTCTGGAAAATTGTCAATAACTTTCTGAAAAGCATTTTGTGCTTCTTTAAGACCTAATTTTTCGTAACAGAGACCGATATGGAGTTGAGCCTTGGCAGCAACTTCCCGATTTTCTGGAAACTGTTTTAAAATCTTCTGGTAGAGATCAATGGCCTTCTGTAAATCTCCCTTCGCCTCTTCCATGTATAAGGCTTTCTCGAAGAACTCTCCTGCGGTTTGCTGGGAAGATACGGTATTGGAGATTAAGAGAAGACTAAAGGCTGAAACAAGAAAAAAGAATAAGATTTTTTTTGTGTTTTTCATGGCTTTCCTCCGTCTCATTGTTTCAGCTTTAATATAATGCTTTTTCGGTTGAGATGTGTTAAGGAAGTATGAAAACATGATGAAATTTCAGTGCAATTTTCTTTGAGATTGCTTCGTCGCTTCGCTCCTCGCAATGACAATACAATTCTGCTCCTTTCGACGACACCTGTTAAAACTAATCAATGAATTTATAGCCTACGCCTCTGATGCTGATTATATGTTTTGGGTTTGACGGGTCGTCTTCTATTTTTTTTCTGATGTTGGCGATGTGGCTGTCCACAGTCCTAAAGGAAACATACGTGTTATCCTCTCCCCAAATTTTATCCAGAAAATCATCTCTTGATATCACCTCTCCTTTTCTCCGAATAAAGAGCTTTAGCATTTGAAATTCCAGGGGCGTCAGGTCAAGTTTTTTGCCTTTCTTTTTTGCCTCGTATTTTCTAAAATCCAGCTCTATCTGGGCAAAACTGTAGGAGGTTAAATCTTTAGCTCTTTCCTCTGTTCTCCGAAGAACAGCTTTCACTCGAGCCATGAGCTCCCGGAGGCTGAAAGGTTTGGTCACATAGTCATCAGCACCCAGTTCTAAGCCCAATACTCTGTCGATCTCTTTATCTTTGACAGTCAACATTATTATTGGTGTTGTATCGCCTTCCATTCGCAATCTTTTGCAGACCTCATACCCATCTATCACGGGCAGCATGATGTCCAGAATGATAAGGTCCGATTTCTGCTGCCTTGCAATCTCCAAGCCTTTCTTACCGTCTTCTGCTGAGTAAACTATATAACCTTCAGATTCAAATTCATCTTTGAGACTCAATAAAATGCCCGGGTCGTCTTCTATTATTAAAATCTTTTTTGGCATAAAAGCCTCACTTTTCTTTTCCCTTTAGGGAAAAAATCAGAGAAAAAGTACTCCCTTGACCAACTTTACTCTCAACAGATATTCTGCCTCCATGGGCTTCAACAATATACTTGACCAAAGTTAATCCCAATCCCGTGCCCGTAACTGAGTGCCTGAGTGTACTTTTTCCCTGATAAAACTTGTCGAATATTTTATTGATTTCATCATGGGGAATGCCTATGCCTCTATCATCAATTTCTATTATGACACTTTCTTCGTCTTTTTTGACACTTACATAAATTTCTTTTTTATCAGGGGAAAATTTTGTTGCGTTATCGAGAAGATTGATTATGGCTTGGGATAAAGCATCTCTATCCACAAATAGATGAGGAATATCTTTACGAATCTGAGCGTTGATTTTTAGATCTTTTTGGAGCTCATCTTTTCTGAAATTTTCTAACTGCTGTGCCACCAACTGACCCACATCCGTGTCCTCAAATTCATATTCTTTTTTCCCTTCTTCTATCTTGGAAAAATCCAGTATATTCTTTACCAATCTAATTAACTTTTCTGTATCCTGGGAGATAACCGAAAAATACTGCTCAGCTTTGGATGGATCTTTTACCTTTCCTTCTTGTAATCTTTCTGCGAGAGCCTTTATTGATGTTAAAGGAGTTTTAAATTCGTGGGAGACAGAGGAGACAAAATCGGATTTAATTCTTAGAATCTCCACCTCGTGAGAAATAGTCCTTACGATAAGAAAGGCGCCAAAAATCAGGACAATGATTAGGGTAAGGATAGTCCAGAAGTAGTAGCTATTTTTTAATTCTACCAGTCCCAGCCCTCCTGTTTTACCGGCAAAAAGTTCTACTCTCCAGGGAGGAAAATTATCTTCAAAGAATTCAGTAATTGTGGGGGGTGGAGCTGCGTAATCTTTATTCCCCAATAAAACCTGGCCCGAAAGGTTGGAAATAACTACATTCGTATTCTCACCGAATTGAATGTTTTCGATTATTTCGCCTAATACTTTTTCTTGGAAATATTCATTTTTAATTTTAAGACCAAGCATTCCAGAGGAATTATTACCTGATTCATCAGGAATCATGACAGCTGAAATAAGAAAGTTTCTGTCTTCCATGGCTTTCGAATGCCGAATTGGGGATGGGTTGTATCCTTTAGTTTGAATCAGTCTCCTGTGGAGTTCAGGAATAATTTCTTGCTTTATATCATTAATAAGTTGCCACTGCTGAATTCTTTCTCGATGGAGCTTTTTTTGCTGTTCAAATTCTTTTCCATATTCCTCCAAGGGGAAATCCTTGGGATTTTCAGAAAAAATCCTGGTAATGGTTTCTTCTGCCAGGGAAGAATAGATTTTGAATTGGTCTTCTTTTAAACTCCACGGCTTCTGAAGAATGTCCCTGTACAAATTTAAAGAACTCTTCAGAGAATTTTTAGTATCTCCTAAATTTTGATAACAATCTATAATCTGCAATCTGGCAATTAAAGCTAAGGGGAGACGAGAAGAAGTTGAGGATTTAGGATAATCGTTACTGATTTTAGAATAATTATTTATAGCTTCGCGGTAACTTTTCGATTTCGTAAGACAGCGAGCTATATTGTTGAGCATCTGAGCTTGGTTGTTTTTCTCTTTTAACAGATTGAAAAGCTCCTGATAAAGTAAAATGGCTGCTCTGTATTTTTTCTGTTTGAATTCATATTCTTCAGCTCTTTTTAATTTTTCCCTCTGAGAGCTTTCCAAAGGAAGGGGAGAAAAAGATAAACTTTTGACAGAGGCGGGCTCGAATAGAGGAAACTGAGGCTCTGCACTTTTATAGACAATAAATATTTGCTCAATTAAATTATTATCAGCTAATTGACTGCTTAATAAATCTCTGATTGCTTGGCGATTTTTTCCAAAAAAGGAAGGATGATGAGCCAATTTTTGAAGATCTGATTCAAGCTCCATAAATCGGGAATTTATTTGCGTCTTCAAGAGATCAGCGGCTCGTCTGTTTTCGTTCTCTATTTGCTTTGCCAGTCTGAACCTTTCATTCCTTATTGCTCTGATGCCGAAGATACTCAGCAAAAGAGCAGGAATAAAAATAGTTAAAAAGAAAATAATTATCAGCTTTTTTTGCTTTCTGAGAGCTATCTTAAGATTTTCGAACATTTAACCCCAGGCGAAGCGAGGAATTTTCCAAATACATACAAACATAATAAATTATTTTACTTCGTCATTGCGTGCTAGCGAAGGGAACATCGCAATCTCATAAGAAAAATGACATCTACTCCTTTAATGAGATTGCCGCGGCGCTTCGCGCCTCGCAATGACAATCTAAACTCAATCCTCCCAATGATATTTATTTTAATACTTTTGCATTAATGTATCATAAAACCTTTATTTAAACGTTAAGGAAGTGTTAAGAATCTGTCAAGTTATTGTGAAGGTAAGTAAGCATCTCCATTTCCGTGATAACTGGTTGCTATGTTCAGGACAAAGGTTT
>CAYTBG010000135.1:0-6405 GCA_964435925.1 uncultured Eubacteriales bacterium
CGAATCTCTTCCTCCTCCAGAACATAGGAGAGAAATGGCTTTTTTACTATTCCGATACCGTGTTCGCCAGAAATCATACCTCCCCTTGTTTTTGAGTCTCTGTACAACTCCTGGCGGACTTTATCAATCTTCTCCTTCCATTCCTCCTCCGGAACTGGGATGATTTTTCCATTCTCGAGGCGCGCCTTCATGATATGAGTATGAACGTTTCCATCTGCAGCATGGCCAAATGTAGGAAGCCAGATTCCATATTTTTGAGAGGTCTCATGAACTTTTCTCACATGCTTCGAAATCTCAGCCCTGGGAACAACAATATCGAGAATTTCGATCGTATGAGCCTTAATTGCCTCGTAGATTTTGCTGCGGATATCCAGGACATTCTTCTGTTTTTCAGGACTATCAGCGACGTAAACATCAAGAGCTCCTTTTTCCATACAGACCTCAGCCACAACCTCAGACAATCTATCCAATTCCTCTTCGCTTGAAGCATCAACAATAATCAAAAGGTGAGTACTCCCTTGAGAACAGGGCCATTTCTTTTTTAGAAATTCCTCAGTTATATGGACAACATCCAGCTCCATGAACTCCACAGCCATCGGCAGTATCTTTCGCCTTATCAAAAGAGGCACAGTTTCAATCGCATTATCTAAATCATCATAGGGGATGATAAGAGATCTTGTTGCCTGTGCGGGCGGCATGAGCTGAATCGTGGCTTTGGTGATTATTCCCAGCGTTCCCTCAGAACCAATCATTAAATTGAGCAAATTATACCCAGTGCTGCTTTTCATGAGTTTGCCGCCGAGGTAAATGATGGTGCCAGAAGGCAGGACGACATCTAATCCTCGCACATAATTTCTGATGACGCCGTATTTAACGGCACGGCTTCCTCCCGCATTTGTGGCAATAAGGCCTCCGACCATGGCACTCTCATCGCCTGGATGAGGCGGGAAGAAGAGCCCTGCTTCTTCAACAGCATTATAGAAATCCAGCAAAGTCACTCCTGCCTCGACAACTGCCATCTGATTATCAAGATCTATCTCCAGGATCTTATTCATATTCTCGAGGGAAAGTACAATTCCTCCAAAAGAAGGCACGCATCCACCACAAAGCCCTGTTGCTCCTCCCCTGGGAGTCACCGGAATCATCTCATTATTTGCAAGACGAATTATCTCTGCTACCTCCTCTGTTTTCTTAGGCTTGATTACCATTTCCGGCATTTGGGCGATGTCTGTAAGCGAGAATTCATCATGACCGTAATCTATCATTTTTTCGGAATCCTGAGTCAGGTTTCCCTTTCCAACGATTTTTTCCAGCTTTTCTCTTATATCTTCATTGATTTTTTTATACATGATCAATCGAGTCTTCAGCTTATTTTATTATAATCGCTGGAATTTCTGCCTTCTTTACTAGCTTATTAAAATCAGGAAGGTCTTTTTTCAAAATGTTTTTTAACTTTGTTAGCTGTTCATTAGCCTTGGTTGATAGTTCTTTAAAAACTTCATAGGATTGGTCTGTTGGGCGAGCGTCTGTGCTCGAGACAATCCCAGCCAGGGCTGCAATCTTATTATCGAGCCTGATTGGATAGTTGAGAGGATCCTGGCGGCTCTTGGATTTTGACTGGATGAGAACATCTTCTGCTGAAGAGAGCTTTTGCTTGAGCATCTTTGCTGCCTCGATGATCTCCTTTCCTTTTTCATGCTTTTTGACCTTCCCTGAGAGAACATCTATCTGTTTTTTGACATCGCGCAGTCGATTTATGGCCTGATTTACTTCTGTTATCTTGACTCTGATTTTGAGCAGAAAATCAAACTGCTCCTGGTATTCTTCTTGAGTGGTCAAAAGACGAGGATCTTTCTTCCATTGCCAACTTTCCATCATCATTTTTTCACCAACTGTGAGTTTAACCTGGTAAACGCCTGGCACTGCGACCGGCCCGCTAAGCATTCCGCCCCAGAGAATAGCTCCAGGAACCCGTTCGGCGTCAGGATAGCGCATATTCCAGACAAAGCTATTCATCCCCGCTTCAGCAGGAACATGTTGAGGACCACCTCTTTGAAACCTTGAAGCAGGAACGCGTTCAGGCTCTGCTTCTTCCCTTTTTCTGCTCTTAAATTTCCGGATTGAATTTCCCTCAGCATCCAAGAATTCGAGTGTCACTGCCTCTTTTGGCTTTTCCTTAAAGTAATAATAGACAACCGAGCCGCTGGGCGGATTCTGCCCAACATTTGGCCTGGGGAAGCCCCATCCCCTCATACGGTAGGCATCACGGGGTTTGAAGAGAAACATTTCTGATCTTGCAACTGCGTCTGTGATCTGGTGCAGAGGAGTGAGATCATCCAGAATCCAGAACGAGCGTCCGTGTGTGGCAACGATAAGGTCATCCCTTTTGAATACCAAATCATGGATAGGGGCGACCGGCAGGTTAAGCTGAAGGGATTGCCAGTTTGAGCCATCGTCAAACGAGACAAAAACACCAGCCTCTGTGCCTGCATACAGAAGCCCTTTCCTTTTTTGATCTTCGCGTACCACACGAACAAATGTATTTTTCGGAAGACCATTCGTAATTTTCTTCCAGGATTTGCCATAATTATCGGTTTTATAGATATAAGGCTTGAAATCATCAAGCTCATGGCGGTCAACTGCGATGTAAGCAGTGGCTTGATCATAAGTTGAAGGTTCAATCGAACTGATCAGGCTCCACTCTGGCAAATCTCTTGGAGTGATCCTCTCCCAATTTTTACCGCCATTCTTGGTGATACTGACTACTCCGTCATCCGTGCCAACCCAGAGAGCGTTAGGATTGTGGTATGACTGAGCCAGGGCAAATATCGTGCAGTAATACTCAACGCTCGTGTTATCATGTGTGATCGGACCACCGGAGGGCTTCTGCTTCGCCTTGTCATTCCGGGTAAGATCAGGACTGATGATTTCCCAGCTCTGTCCTTCGTTTTTTGTTTTAAAAATGACCTGGGCTGCATGATAAAGAACATCGGAATCAAACTTTGAGACGAGGATTGGGGCTGTCCACTGGAAGCGGTATTTTAAAAGACCTGCTCCCCAGCCCATAGGGTTTTCTGGCCAAGCACTAATAATTCGCGTCTCGCGCGTTTTGTAATCCCAGCGTGTGATAAGCCCACCGTAACTTCCAGCATAAACAATGTCTGGATTGTCGTGGCGGGGGGCAATGTGACCGCTTTCTCCACCACCGACAGAGTGCCAATCTAGCTTATCTATGCCGCTTCCCGTTGTTCGACTGGCAATACGAACCGTGCTGTTATCCTGCTGGGCTCCGTAAACCCGGTAAGGAAAATAGTCATCGGTAGTCACATGGTAAAACTGGGCGGTCGGCTGGTTATCCTGTGCTGTCCAGGAGACACCGTTGTTATAACTTACATTAGCACCACCGTCATTCGAATTTATCATCCTGGCGGGATTTTCAGGGTCGATCCATAAATCATGATTATCGCCGTGAGGAACTCTTATGGAAGAATAGGTTCTCCCTCCATCCACAGAACGGTAGAAAGCAGTGTTGAGTACATAAACGGTTTCTTCATTTTTGGGATCAGCATAAATTCGGCTGTAATAGAAAGCACGCTGGCGCAAGCGGCGTTCTTCATTCACTCTACTCCAGGTTTCACCTCCATCATCTGAACGAAAAACACCACCATCTTTAGCTTCGATAATGGCCCAGACGCGATCATGCCTTGCCGGCGAAACTGTGACGCCTATTTTACCCAGCATGCCCCTGGGAAGTCCCCTGTTCCGGGAAATTTCATTCCATGTATCCCCTCCATCTGTCGATTTAAAGAGGCCGCATCCCGGCCCTCCGCTGGAGAGACTATAAGGAGTACGAAAGAATTCCCAAAGGGCAGCATACATTATTCTCGGGTTGGAGGGATCCAAGTTCAGATCAATCGCACCGGTCTTGTTATCCCTGTAGAGAACTTTCTGCCAAGTCTTGCCGCCATCTTTGGTGCGGAATACACCTCTTTCCTGATTGGGGCCATAGACATGACCGAGAGCCGCAACATAAACAATGTCAGGATTTTGAGGATGGATGCGGACCCTTGAGATCTGGCTGGTATCACTCAAGCCGATATGCTTCCATGTCTTCCCTGCATCATTGGATTTATACATACCGTCGCCATGAGAAACATTGCCACGCATCGGCACCTCGCCCATGCCCACGTAGACTATATTCGGATCCCACTCTGAAACAGCAATGGCTCCCACTGAACCGGTCTTGAAGAAATCATCAGAGACAGGTTTCCAATTTATACCTCCATCTTCCGTTTTCCAGACACCTCCGCCGGTTGCTCCAAAGTAATAAGTATAAGGCTGGCTGGGAATACCAGCTACGGCTGTCACACGACCGCCTCGATAGGGTCCTATACAACGCCACTTCATTTCTTTATAAAGACTCGGATCATAATGACTGGTCTTTCCTGATCTTTGAGGAGCATTCCACGCAGGAGAACTCAAGATACTGCATATAAAAAAGAAGACAGCAAAAACGGCCAATAATATTCTAATTTTTTTCATGAGTAGATCTCCCTCCTTTGAAAAATTTCTCATATCCCTAATTTAATTCAAGTATAGGAATTGATAAACCAAGTGACATTTCCTGTCAAACCAAAATTATTCGCAGGAATCTGATTCGTAGGGACTTGATTTATCTTTTCAATAATAAAGAGTTAATCCTTTTTGCTGGGTGTTGAAGCTTTGCGTCGCTTCTTTTTAAAAGAAAGAAGGATAAGAGGCGGGGTTATGAGTGTTGTCAGAAGGGACATTCCCAGGACAACCGTATACATCTCTCTTGTTATGGTGTGAAGGGAGAGTCCAATCATTCCGACAATAATTCCAACCTCCCCTCTGGGAACCATGCAAACTCCTATCTGAATTCTGGTTTTCCAGTTTTCTTTCCAGCAGGCTAGCACAGAACCGGCCATTTTGCTTAATACAGCGACTGCGGTTACCAGCAGAGTCAAAAAAAGCAAATTTGGCTTTAAGAATGCACTGGGGTCAAGATGGGCCCCCATCATTACAAAGAAGAAAGGAAGAAGGAACTCGGTAACATACTTAACTTTACTTTCCAAGTCGTAGACTCCGGCCAACTCATCGATCACTATTCCTGCCATGAAAGCTCCGATAATTGCTGCCAGGCCTATCGTATCAGCAAGGTAAGCCAGGCCCAAACAGAGAATAACAGATAAAACAAAAGGACCTTCAGGAATGTTTAATCTCTCGATCCAGCGACGCGTTCTACTGGCCAATCTTGGACCCCACATGGTGAGAAAACCGACAAAAGCCAAGGCTTCGATCACTAAGAGGAAAAACTCTAAGGCATGAAACTCCTCTCTGGCCAAGCCTTTGACTAAAGCAAGAACAATTAAAGCAAATATATCATCTAACACAGCTGCCCCTATGACGATGTAGGCCACTTTATGCTTGATCAATCCTAAGTCCTGCAAGACTTTGACTGAAATTCCTACACTGGTAGCCAGGATGGCCGTGGCAACGAACAGGCTTTCGACAAACTGGTAGCCAAGGAAAAACATGCTCCCGAAGCCCAATACCAAAGGAAACATCACTCCAAGGATTCCGACCAAAACGGCGGTTCTACCGACAGCGAAAAGATCCTTTACCCGTATTTCCAGCCCCACATGAAACATGAGGAAAACAACTCCTATCTCAGCAATAGACATCAAGACGTGGTTTGTATGATCGATTATCCCCAGGACATAATTTCCCAAAAGAACACCGGCCATTAACTCCCCTATAATGGCTGGCATTTTTAACCTGACGCAGATTTCGCCCATGATTTTGGCCGAAAAGAAAATAACAAAAAAGTAAAAAAGGAGATTTCCGTCTTCCATTTTATTGTGTCTCTATCTTAATCTGTCTGGGAAAAAAAGCAACAATCTGAGGTTTCTCTTTATATTCTTCCAAGAAACCAGTTACAGTCAATGCCTTCCCCTCAAAAGACTTAAGTTCAGGAAAAAAAGAAATATTTTCACGGGGTACAAGGGTTGAAAATTCTTTTCCAGAAGAATAAAGAAAGACAAATTTTCCTTTAGTCTGTACCCTGGAGCACGCATATTTTACAGAGAGAAGTTTACCCAAATAAGCCCTTGTGTCTTGCACTGAGATAGAGGGATAGGGGCCTTTTTTCCAAAATCCCTTTTCAAGTTTCCGGGCTTCTCTTTCTGCCTCAATAAATTCTTCCCTGTATTTAAAAGGGAATTTCAAAAAAACTGCGGCAAAACCTTCGCTAAGGATAAACCTATTGAAGAGCCCTTGTTTTTCCGTCCAGACATAAGCCAGGAGTCTGCCATACTTGTCTTCGATTTCCCAATCATAGGATAGCTTTACCGTTTTCCGGTAAAGATAAAAGAAAGTAAATCT
>CAYTBG010000136.1:0-1581 GCA_964435925.1 uncultured Eubacteriales bacterium
CGCAATATATATTTTTACAATGTCATTGCGAGCCCTGAAAGGGCGTGGCAATCTCATACAATAAATTGTCATTGCGAGTGACCGAAGGGAGCGAAGCAATCTCGTCTTTATAGGATGAGATTGCCGCGTCGCTGTGCTCTTCGCAATGACATTGTAAACATATATATTGCATTTATATTAGTATTTTCAGGAATGTGAAAGTGGTTGCCACAGAGTCCTGAATAAATCTTCTCAGCGGCCTCAGGGATTTATTTAAAAGGAGAAAATCATGAAAATTGGGATTATAGGTACCGGGTATGTAGGGCTGGTGACTGCTGTCTGCCTGGCTGATTTAGGCCATGATGTTGTCGGAACTGATGTGGTTGCAGACAAGATTGATAAAGCGTCTCGAGGAATTCCTCATATTTATGAGCCTGGTCTTGAAGAGTTATTGAAAGCAAACCTCAAGAAGGGAAACCTTAACTTCACTCCGGATTTAGATAAAGCTATCCAATCCTCTGATGTTCTGTTTGTCTCGGTCAATACACCTCAAAAGGAGGATGGGAGCGCTGATATGACATTTATTGAAGGTGTTTCAAGACAGATTGCTGATAACTTAAATGATTATAAGGTGGTCGTGGAGAAGAGCACTGTGCCGGTTAAAACATCCATGTGGATTAAAAAGACAATAACATCGTATAAGAAGAAAGATGTAGATTTTGACGTAGCCTCAAATCCAGAATTCCTGAGAGAAGGTTCTGCTGTCTCGGACTTTCTCAACCCAGACCGGATAATCATTGGCGTCGAGACAGAGAAAGCCAGGGATATCCTGGTGAAAATTTACGAGAAATTTAAAGACCGAATCCTCGTGACTAACATCGATACAGCAGAGATTATCAAGCATGCATCGAATTCTTATCTTGCCCTGAAAATTTCTTATATCAATCTTATTGCTGAGCTTTGTGAGAAAACAGATGCCGATGTGAATCAGGTTGCCAAAGGAATGGGATTTGATCCCAGGATAGGAAGCCAGTTTTTGAGAGCGGGCCTTGGCTATGGAGGCTCCTGTTTCCCCAAGGACATAAGGGCGCTCACCAAGATAGGAGAAGATTTGAGCGTCAACATGAATTTGCTCAGAGAAGCCGAAAGAGTCAACCTGGATAGGATTGATTCTTTCGTAGAGAAGACAAAGAAAGCTCTCTGGATATTGAAAGACAAGAAAATTGCCGTATTAGGGCTGGCGTTCAAGCCTGAGACTGATGATATAAGAGAAGCGTCGAGTATTAAGATTATAAAGAGGCTTCTTGACGAAGGTTCTTATCTTCGTCTTTATGATCCCAAAGCCATGGAGAATATGAGAGAGATTTTTCCTGAAAAATCACCGCAAATTTCCTACGTCAAATCTTCTTACGAAGCAGTAAAAGAGGCCAATGCTTTGCTTATCCTTACAGAATGGGATGAGTTTAAAGAGCTGGATTTGAAGAAGATTAAGGAAGTGATGGATAATCCCATTATAATTGACGGGAGAAATGTCTATGATCCTTCGGAAGTGCGGGAACTCGGTTTTGAATACTACTCTATCGGCCGCCAGTAATATAGCCT
>CAYTBG010000136.1:1681-6367 GCA_964435925.1 uncultured Eubacteriales bacterium
TTTATCAACAAATGCGGGGGAGGAGCTCTGAAGTCAGGGGCTCAAGCAATCTTAGTCCCCCTGAGAAGGCTGAGAGAAGAAGTTCTCCTGGTTTTCCGATTTTGTCCTCCACTTGTCCTATGATCTCCGCCTTTTTGCCAAGGGAATCCTTTTTTATTTCCTCAAGAATATCACCGGCCTTTTTCTCAGGGGCTATGACTACAGCCCTTCCTTCACAGGCAAGAAAGAAGGGATCAATTCCCAAAAGCTCTGTGGCTCCTCTTACAGCTCTGGAAAGAGGGATTTTTTCCTCTTCTATCAGGAGAGAATAAGGAATCCTTTCCGCAAGTTCACAGAGCACAGTGGCCAGCCCTCCACGTGTGATGTCCCTCATCCACAGAACACCTTTTTTCCAGAGAGGAAGGAGAAAGTTTAAAGGAGCACAATCGCTTTTAGCCTTTGATTCCAGTCCAAAATCTCCCCTGGCCAGCATCACTGCAAGGCTGTGTTCTCCAAGAGTGCCTGTTAAGATGATTTTATCGCCAGGTCGGATTTTACTGATAGCGGGTTTGGCTTGAATCATTCCCACACCTGCTGTGTTTATATAGATTTTGTCGGCTTGGCCGCGCCTGACGACTTTGGTGTCGCCCGTGGTAATCTCGACCCCAGCATTTTTAGCTTCCTTTTTGATGGATTTGAGCACTTTTTCCAGGTCTTCCCAGGAAAATCCTTCCTCCAAGATCAAGGAGAGGGATATATACTTGGGCTCCGCACCTGAGACAACAAGATCATTGACTGTGCCGTTAATACACAGTGTGCCGATGTCCCCTCCCGGGAAAAAGATGGGGTCGACCACATAGCTATCGGTCGTGAAAGCAATTTGATGAGGGAGATGAGCTGAGTCGGAAAGCTCATCCAGGAAAGGATTTTTAAAGGCTTTGACAATATGTTGAGCGATAAAATCCCTCATCAACTTGCCGCCGCTTCCAAGCTCTAAGCTGACCTTTTTCATCATTTTTACCTCATTCTCTGTTTACTCTTTGAGATATTATTTAAGTTTCAGTTATAAGTTTTGCTGTTCTCTTTTTGTATTTGTCTCCCGCAATTTATTCAATTGCAGCTTTATATATCACATCACTCTAAATAATAAAAGGTGGGCTTGATAAATCAAGCCCCTACAAGAAAACAGGTAGGTTTGATAAATCAGGGCCCTACAACTCATTCTTTATGGTTGGATTATATTTATAATATACAAAGCATGCCCCTTCAAAAGAGACCATACAGGGTCCGCAGGGAAAATCAGGATTGCATTTTTCAACAAACAGAGGACATTGCGGGGGGGAGATTAGACCTTGCAAAACTTCCCCACATCGGCAGCCCGGAAGATCGCCGCTTCCACCTTTTATGCTCAGGTTGAATCTGTTTTCAGCATCGAAGGCAGAATATTCTTTTTTGATTTTCAAGCCGCTCTGAGGAATAAGGCCCAGGCCTCTCCAATAGGCATCTTTGGTCTCCAGCATCTCTCCCATGACGGCCAGGGCTTTTGGATTCCCAGAAGCTCTGACCACCCTTGAATATTCGTTGGAAACCGCGGCCTTTCCCTCTTTTATCTGGTCTAGGATAGATGAAACGCCAAGGAGGATATCGCTGGGTTCAAAGCCAGTAATAGTTCCCGGAATTCCAAACTCTTCGGCGATGAACTGATAAGGTTTTTCTCCGATGATGGCGCTCACATGACCAGGGTAAAGAAATCCGTCTATGGCTATCTCTTTTGCTTCGACGATCGCTCTAAGGGGAGGAGGAATAATCCAGAGAGCCGAGAGGATCGAGAAGTTGGCAAGATTTTTCTCGATAGCTTCCCTAAGGGTTAAGGCAATAGCAGGGATTGTGGTTTCAAATCCGACGCCGAAGAAAACAACTTGTTTTTCTGGATTTGATCTGGCTATCTCCAGAGATTCTCGTGGAGAATAGACAATTTTAACCATCGAGCCTGCAGCCGGAACAGCTTTTTGGAGAGAGCTTTTTTTTGTGGGAACCCTTGTCATGTCTCCAAAAGTGGTCAGGATAAAGTTTTCATTCTTTGTAACTAACTCTATGGCGGCCTCATGGATTTCATTCGGGGTGATGCACACCGGACATCCCGGTCCAGAAACCATTTCCACTCCCGCCTTTTCGAGCATGTTTTTTAAACCATATCTATGTATTGTCATAGTATGGGTCCCACAGACTTCCATGATCCGGGGAGAGGAGGGGAGTTCTCGAGTCCTTTTCTCTATCTCAGAAAGAAGACCTCTGATTACTCTCTTATCCCTTAATTCTTTCATTCGAAATCAAGCTGGGCGTGCAACGCTGGCCAGAAGAAATGGCTTCGTCCTTTTCCCCTTATCTTTTCTATCTCTAGCTTTGCTTCTTCTCTTCCTTATCTTTATTTGCTAGTGCTTCCTTTTTGGCTATTTCTCTGAGGAGTGAGAAAGTCTCCCTTGCCTCTTCTTCATTCAATTTGGAGATAGCAAATCCGGCATGAACGATGACCCAGTCTCCAACCTTTATGTTTTCGAGAAGCGCAAAATTTGTTATAATTCTTGTCCCTAAATAATCAACTTTTCCCAGGTCGGATTCATCGATCTTGACTACTTTAGCCGGAATTCCTAAGCACATTTTTATCCTCTATTTACACGAACATAATAGATTACCAGATATAGGAAGTGAGGTCTATATTTTTGACAATTAACATGCAAGCCCATATAATCTATCTATGCCCGAGAACCTTAAAGATTTCATTCAACCAGGCAGCGAGGAGGAGTTGCTGGTGAAACAACTCGACTTTTCCCGCCTTCCCCGGCACGTGGCTGTCATCATGGATGGCAACGGCCGTTGGGCGAAAAAGAGAAAGCTTCCTAGGGTAGAAGGCCACCGAGCCGGAGCTAAATCTGTCCGCGAAGCGGTGGAAACCTGTGCTCATTTGGGAATCGAATACCTGACTCTGTATGCTTTTTCCAAAGAGAACTGGAAAAGGCCTAAAAAAGAGGTCGCAACTCTCTGGAGGCTTCTTGAAGAATATCTTAAGAGGGAGGATAAAGTCCTGGTTAAAAATAAGTTCTGCTTAAAGGCCATAGGTCAGATAGAAGCGATCCCGGCCTCTACGAGGAAGGAATTAGAGCGTGTTGAAGAGTTGACAAAAAATAACACTCGCTTGACCATCGTTTTGGCCCTCAATTATGGGGGACGAGATGAAATTGTGGATGCAGTCAAAAAAATAGTTAAAGAAAAAGACTTTGATATAAATACCTTGAATGAGGAAAAATTTTCTCAATATTTATACACAATCCATGTTCCTGACCCTGATTTAGTGATAAGAACAAGTGGAGAGCTCCGTGTCTCAAATTTTTTATTGTGGCAGATTGCTTATGCTGAGATCTGGATTACTCAGGACTTTTGGCCTGATTTCCGGAAAAAGCAACTGCTTCAGGCGCTCGTCGATTACCAGAAGAGAGAAAGGAGGTTTGGAGATATCTATCCTCAAGGTGATCAAAATTAGTTGTTTTGCGGCTGTTCTGTTCAGGGTTGGGAGGCAAGGAACAAAAGATATCCTTAAGGAAAAGATCCTGAGAGATTATTCCCTGAATTGGAGAGGCATGCATCTTAAGAAGACAAACCTCAATATGAAAACTAGATTATTTATCCCTGAAGGTTCCCTCTATTTTCTTTAACAAAATGAACTTTCTCAAAAGAACACTTACTGCTTTTGTGTTGTTGACCATCTTTTTTTTGGTTATACAATTTATGCCTCTTCTTGGTTTTTTCATTGTATTACAGATTTTGATATTGGCTTCTCTTTTTGAATTCTACAACTTATTTTCAGTAAAAAAAATCTATCCTCACAAAACACTCGGAATTGCTCTGGCATTGATCATAAGCTCTTCCTTTTACTTTGAAGAAATCTCCGTTGAGCTTGCCTTATTTGTAGCTCTTCTCGTCGCAGGATTATATTTCCTCATTTATTACAATACACTGGAGAGACTTGTCTCCTTTCATTCTTCGATTGCCCTAACGTTTTTTGGCGCCTTTTATTTGAGCTTTACCCTCAATTTTTTCTACTCACTGATGGAGGAAAGAGGCCCGTATTACATCTATTTTCTTTTAGTGGTGATTATTGTGGGAGATACAGGAGCTTACTTATTCGGGAGTCTTTGGGGGCGGCGAAAAATGGTGCCCATAGCCAGCCCCCGAAAAACCTGGGAGGGAAGCATTGCCGGGATTTTAACTGCCTGTTTGGGAGCTCTTGCTGCTCAGCAGGTCTTGTTGCCAGATACTGTTCTCTGGAAGGCTATCCTCTGTGGCTTTCTTGTTCATGCAGTGGCCCAGATAAGCGATCCTTTGGAGTCTCTTTTCAAAAGAGCGGTAGGAGTAAAAGATTCCTCCAATATCCTTCCCGGTCATGGCGGATTCTTGGATCGAGTGGATAGTCTCATATTAGCTGCACCCTTTTTCTATTTTTTTCTTAAATTTTTTTGGGAATAGGTTTAGGCATTTTCCTAGGGAAATGTGATATAATGAGTTGTCTTTCAGGCTATATTTGTCATTGCGAGCGACTAAAGGGAGCGTGGCAATCCGCCGTTGCGAACGAAGCGCGGCAGTCTTATATAGTAAATTGTCATTCAGACTGGGTCGCAATTAATTGCCAGATTTAAAATGGGAAACGAACAA
>CAYTBG010000137.1:0-6356 GCA_964435925.1 uncultured Eubacteriales bacterium
CTACAATTCTATTCAATAAGGATTTAACGAATCAACTCCTTACATTATTATCCGCAAAGGTTTGGCGAATCAAATCCATTCATTTTAGTCTTCGTCAATATCGAGTGCGGAGATTTCTCTCAACTTTTTCACAATTTCTGGAAGCTCTTCCAGAACGATCTTTATGTCCTCTTCTGTATTAAAACGGCCCAATGACATACGGACGGAGGACCGGGCAACTTCAGGCCTAAGGCCTATAGCCTCGAGAACATGTGAGACTTCCTCGGCTCCTTCGCTGCATGCAGAGCCGGTTGAGACATAGATTTCCTTTGTGGCCAGCGCTAAAAGAATGGCTTCTGCTTCAAGACCATAGAAAGAAAAATTCAAGGTCCCTTTTATTCTATTTTTCTCATGGCCGTTGAATTTCACCTTGGGTATTTTTTCCTCAATTCCCTTCTTCAGTTGTTCTGACAGCTTTGCTATCCGTTTTTTATCCTTATCTTTTCTCTCTGTCATTACCCTTACAGCTTCTCCAAAACCAACAATACCGATTGTATTTTCAGTACCAGCCCTCATTTCTCTCTCTTGAGATCCTCCATAAATGAGCGGCCAGATATCTGTTCCTTTTCGAATATAGAGAGCCCCAACTCCTTTAGGTCCATAGATCTTATGAGCGGAAATTGAAAGCAAATCTATACCCAGCTTGTTAACATTGACATCTATCTTGCCGAAAGCTTGAACAGCATCGGTATGAACCAGAACTCCTCTCTCTTTTGCAATTTTACTTATATTCTCGATTGGCTGTATTGTTCCCACTTCATTATTAGCATGCATGACTGAAATAAGAGCTGTTTGAGGAGTAATCGCCTTCCTGAGAAAATCGATATCCACAGTTCCATATTTATCTACCGGAACATAGGTAACCTTCGCTCCCTTCTTCTGGAGATAGCTGGCTGTATTCATTACTGCCGGATGTTCAATGGCCGAAGTAATAATTTCGTTTTTTTCAGGGAAAGCATCGAGAACTCCCCGGATGGCAAGATTATCTGCTTCAGTTCCTGATCCAGTAAAGATAATCTCAGTCCTCACAGCTCCTATGGCCTTGGCGATGACTTCCCGGGTTTCGGTGATGATTTCTTTGACTTTTCTTCCGATAGGGTAAAGAGAAGATGGATTTCCGAAGTGCTCTTTGATAAACTGAGACATTTTTTCCGAGACAGATGGGTCCACAGGAGTTGTCGCATTGTTATCTAGATATATCATTTAAAAACCTCGCTTATCGTTTGATTTATAAATAATGTGGGCTTGATAAATCAAGCCCCTATAAATCAATCAAACTCCTGTAAGCTAATCAAACGCATTCAAATTAATCAAGTTCCTACAAATCAATCAGGCTCCTGCAAGCTAATCATGCACATTCAAATTAATCAAGTTCTTACAAATCAATCAGGCTCCTGCCAATAAATCAAGTTCTTCTGTTTCTCATTCGTCCAAAGGATTCATGACCAGACCGGACTTGAGCTTGGGAAAAAAGTCGGTGGATTTTTGGGGCATAACCTCTCCATTCTCGACGACTTCTCTGATTTGATGAAGAGAAACAGGTTTCAGGAGAAAAATGATTTGAAATTCTCCCTGCTCGACCTTTCCAATGCCCTGGTCAAGATTCCTTATGTAGCTCACGTTGTTCTCCAGGGAAAAAGGTTCAGAGGATAAGGCTTGGAGCTTATCGATGATGAGAGAATGGAGAATAGCAACATCCAAACGTTTCCACTCTTTAGATCTCTCTTCTGTTATTCCTTTTTTTAAGATATCTTCAGACTTAAGGTTAAAGATGAAAAATTTCTTAAATTGAGAAATATAGGCGGCAAAAGCATGGGTCCCATTAAGTATTTTATTTTGAACCTCTTCAAACCTGGATTTATCTGAAGTGTCGGGCCAGTCAACCTCAGAAATTTCAAAATAGGGGAGGAGGAGATTCTTTAGCCCCTCATCTGAAAGTTTATCCAGGCCCTTTACCAGTCTGTAAGTAGGGAGGATCATCACCCCTGGATCTTCAAGCTTAAAAAGAGTCATCATGATGTAGTTGAACGGCTCATCGCCCTTAGCTTCTTTCGCCTTCTCGAGGATTTCCTTCTGATAGTTGAGGGAAGTTTCATAACGGTGATGTCCATCGGCAATGATTAACACTTTATCAGCCATAGCTTCCTTAATCCTCTGGATCGTCTCTTTGTTTTTAATTATCCATATCCTATGTTGAAAATTAGCTTCATCTCTTATTTCTGCTCCGAGTTCGGCTTCTTGCCTTGCTCTTTCGATGGCCTGAGAGACAGTGTCTTGGTCGTCTTTGTAAAGGAGGAAGATCTGACCTGTGTTGGTGTTTGTAGCCCGTAAGAGATTCAACCTATCTATCTTATGTTTGGGAAAAGTCTTCTCGTGGGGGAGAACTTTTCTCGAAGAGAATTCTTCAAGTTTTACCCTAGTAATAAGTCCCGTTCTTTTTTTCTTTTCTCCTTTGACCTGGAATTCCTGTTCATAAAGATAGAGAGCGTTTTGATCTTCTCTTATAAGAAGACCGTCCTTCTCCCATTCATCCAGGTAAATCTTGGCTCTTTTGTATTTGTCCTTTTCAGAATGCTCAGGGTCATCATCTTTTCCCAGGATAATTCTTACGACATTATAAGGATTCCTTCTGTAATAATCTTCCTGAAGAGCAGGAGGAATCCGGTCATAGGGTTCCGTGATGACCTCTTCTAGTTTTATTTTCTGACTGTTATATCGTAATCCTTTGAAAGGTCTTATTTCTGCCATTTTATCTCCGTTTTAATACTAATCTTTTTGATCTAATTGTTTATGATGTCTGCAGCATCCGCAAAAAAAGAAAATGCTACTTTTAATTATTCCTGAGCTAGCCTCTCTTTTAAGATCTCGATAACCTCCATACCTGATCTTTTTTGGCCTTCCTTGGCAGCAGCGCCGATATGAGGAGTTGCAATCACATTTGGGTTATCTACCAAAGAGAAATCATCCGGTGGTTCTTTCTCGAATACGTCCAAACCTACGGCTCTTACTTTTCCAGATTCAAGAGCTCGGAGAAGTGCTTTTTCGTCCACAGTCCCTCCGCGGGAGGCGTTGATGATTATAACTCCATCCTTCATTTTTTCGAATTCAGCATCGCTTACTATATGCTTCGTTTCTTCTGTTAAAGGCACATGAAGAGTTATAATGTCTGCCTGGGCAAAGAGTTCTTCAAGGCCAACCTGTTTTACCTCAAGATCTATTTTTACCTCAATTACATCATAGGCAATGACTTTCATCCCAAAGGCGAGGGCGCGCTTGGCGACCTCTTGACCGATTCTTCCTATACCCATGATTCCCAGGGTCTTTCCGTAAAGCTCTGTTCCTGAGAGAACCTTTTTCTCCCACTTATGGTCTTTCATGGAAAGATTGGCTCTGCCGTGGTTTCTGACAGCAGCTAACATCAATCCAAAGGCATGTTCTGCAACTGAGATAGATGTGGCGGCAGGCGTATTTGTAACCTGAATTCCTTTCTCCTGGGCTGCAGCGACATCGATGTTATCAAGGCCGATTCCGGCTCTAACGATGAGCTCCATGTTTGAGGCGGCCTCAATAGCATTTTTAGTGACTTTAGTGGCGCCTCTGACGACAGCAGCATGAAAGTCGGGTATTGTTTTGATTAATTCCGCCTCATCCATTCCTGTTTTTAAAGTGACTTCAAAACCCGGAATGGATTTGAGTTCTTTAAAAACTTCCGGGCTTAAAGGATCGGCTACCAGTATTTTTTTCATTCCCAATTCTCCTGTAAAATAACTTCAGCTCCTTCTATAGCGCTTCCTCTCTTAAAATCATACCCGAGCTCAGAGAGTGTCATCTCAAGTGCTGTGAGAGCAGTTATTATATCGAAACCTCCCATGTATCCAAGGTGGGCTATCCGGAATATCTTTCCTTTGTAGGGATCCTGACCACCTGCGATATAGGCCATGTATTTCCCCTGCATGGTTTTAACGAGTTTTAGACCGTCAATTCCGGCAGGAACATTAACAGCTGTCAGAATGTTGCCCGGCCTTTTGGAGAGAAGCTCCAGACCGATAGCTTTTACTCCTGCTCTTGTAGCATCGCCCAGGATGCGGTGATGTTCAAAAAGCTTCTCCAGGCCTATTGATTTAATAATATCCAGAGCTTTTTTCTGCTGGATGACGAGCGAAACTGCAGGAGTATACGGCGTTGTTCTTTTTTCCAAATTTTTTTTATATTTTTTGGCGTCAAAATAAAATTTTGGTAGAGTTGATTTTTCCACTAAATCCCAGGCCTTGGAACTAAAAGAAAGATAGGCGAGACCGGGCGGGATCATAAATGATTTTTGGGAACCTGCAACCATAACATCCACTCCCCACTCGTCTACGGGGCAGGGAGTAGCACCAAGGCCAGAGATTCCGTCAACGACCAGGATTGCGTCTGACTTGGCTAAAACTTCTCCGTATCCTTGAATGTCATAAACTGTCCCTGAAGAAGTTTCAGAAAGAGCTGCAAAAACTGCTTTTGTTTCAGGATTGGCTTTTAGTTCATCTGTAAGTTGGTCTTTGGTAAAAGGCTCACCCCATTCCATAGAAACCTCCCTGACGTCTACTCCATAACTCCTGCAGATTTGACCCCATCTTTCGCCGAATTTTCCTCCGCTAAGAGTGATTACTTTATCGCCTGGGCTGAGAGTATTGATAACAGCAGCTTCCATGGCTCCTGTTCCCGAAGATGCTAAAACGAAAACATCTTGCTCTGTTCCGAATACATACTTTAGCCCCTCCGTCACTTCCATAAAAATACCTGAAAATTCAGGAGTTCGGTGATGGATAATGGGATTTGCGGCTGCAGCAAGCACCTCTTCAGGAACAGGCGTAGGACCGGGAGAGAGAAGGTAATATTTTTTTATCATATGAGTCCTCCTTTTAATATAATGTAGCGAATCTTTCCCTATGATATTATTATATCTCTCAAGGAGCGATTCTTATAAAACAATTAAAATCTAGCGAGATGAATAACGATAACTTAAATCATATGAATTGGGATAAATCCAACAATTCAAACTAACAAAATTTGGGGTATCAGTCAATCAAAGTCGGATTAATATTTCTGTCAGGAGAGCGGTTCTCTCTATGAGGGATGAGAGAATAAGGTGTTCATTTTCAGCATGAATTCCTTCTCCGTCAGGACCCAGACCATCCAGAGTAGGGATTCCCAGGCTGGAAGCAATAGAAGCATCAGAGCCCCCTCCAGCTTTACCCGCATCCAGCTTCATATCCAAGGATGAAGCAATTTTCCTAACCTCTGAGAGGAGATCCGTCGAAGCTTCTGTTTTTTCCATAGGAGGAGTAGAACTATCGATAGAAAATTTGATTTTAGCGCCCTTGAGGATTGGTTTCAGTTGCTTCATATAGGTAACTAGTTTTTCTTTCTGGATTTTCTCCCAGAACCTTATATCCAGAATAGCCCATGCTTTTTCAGCCACTATATTTGGTTTTTCCCCACCTCCTATCATGCCAGTGTTGATCGTTGTGTCTTTTATTTTGAGCTTTTGGATTCGGTCAAGTTGCAGCATTAGCTCATCTATAGCATTGATTCCTTTCTCAGGAGTTCCCGCATGAGCCGCTTTACCTTTAGCTTCCAAACGGATAACAATACGACCTTTTCTTTGAATCTTTAATGCCCCTCCTGGAAGAGAAGGCTCGAGGCAGAGCACATAATCTGATTTTTTTGAAAGGTTTCGAATGGTATCGTAAGATATATCACTGCCTATCTCTTCGGCTGAATTGATGAAAACGGCAATTTTCTTTTTAGGCTGGATATTTAGCTCTTTTAGTGCCTTAAGAGAATATATAGCCATAACAAGGCTAGCCTTCATATCTAAGACTCCAGGGCCGAACACTTTATTTTCAGAAACATAAAAAGGCATTTTGCGAATCTTGCCCACAGGCCAGACTGTATCAATATGAGTAAGGATTAAAATTTGTTCCTTTTTTTCTTTAAGGTCAGAAGAAGGATACTCGGCAAGATGAAATGTACCTAACTCTTTTTGGGGAAAGCGAGTTATTTTGGCACCTGCTTTTTTTAACTCATCAATGACATAAGCGGAACAAGCATCTACAGCCTTTTTTTCTCCAGAGGGAGATTCACGCCCAACTATATCTTTTAGAAGGCGGATCATCTCTCCCTGGCGAGATTTAAAGTAATAAAAGAAATCCATAATTTCTCCTTCTCTCTGTGATTATAAATGTATCATATAAAATGGATACAGGCTACTTTTTTTCGTGCTTGGCGAAGGCTGTATGGTGAAAAAACCGTGAGAAAGGCTGAGCGGGCATGGT
>CAYTBG010000138.1:0-6266 GCA_964435925.1 uncultured Eubacteriales bacterium
AATGGAGAATGGCGTTAAAAATCTGAAGGGAGCTAGGCTATTTCCCAAAACCTTTTCCAATCACGGATTTGGAAGTGCTCACAAGCATACGGATATCGTTGAAAAATAAAGATTAATATGTTATAAGGAAAGAGGAATGAAAAAAATTCTATTATGCTTTGTTATCTTGTGCCTTGCGCCCTATCTCTTCGGGCAGGAGATGGTTGAGAAGATTGAAATCGTCGGCAACGAGCGCGTCACGCGGGAGACGGTTCTTTATTATCTTTCTTCAAGAGAAGGGGACTACTACAGCGAGGAGTTGTTGAGAAGAGATTTTAGAATTTTATGGTCAACGGGATTTTTCTCTAATGTCAGAATAGAAAAAGAAGATGGGACAAAAGGGAAGATAGTAAAGATCATCGTCGAGGAGAATCCAGTCATCAAGAATATCATCTATAAAACTGGAAAGAAGCTGAAGGAGAATGATATCATCAATAAACTAAAAGAGAATGATGAATACATCCTCCCTTATTCTTATTACAACGAGTTTAAAATAAAGAGAATCCAGAAGACGATCGAAGATTTGCTCCTCGAGAAGGGCCTTACTTCTGGCAAGGTTAAGGTTAAAGTAAATAAAGAAGGAAAAAACGAGTTAGAGGTCTTGTTTGATATCAACGAAGGGCCAAAAGTTAGAGTTGGTGAGGTCGAATTTGAAGGAAACACAAAGTTACTAAAGAGTGTTGTTAGGGGAGCGATGAAGCAAAATAAAAAGCACGGGGTTTTTGCCTGGATAACAGGGAAGGATGTCTTTAAGCAGAACAAGATCAGTGAAGATCTAGACAGCATAAAAGAGAGGTACCGCGAACACGGATACATGGAAGCTACAGTTGGTGAACCCAGGATTGAGGAAATCACAAAAAGGACAGTTTTGTTCAAAAAACAGAAGATGAAGAAGATCATTATTCCTGTCAACGCTGGCTATCGTTATACTGTAGGCGAGGTTAAGATCGAAGGGAATAAGATTCTTTCCGCTAAAGGCTTGCGCAGGCTCATTAAATTCAAAGAAGGTGATGTTTATAGCACCAAGATTAGAGAAAAAAGTATTGAAGAGATAGGAGAGCTTTATAGAGACATTGGCTACATTCGTTCCGCTATATATCCTGTAGAGAAACTGGACCCCAAGAGAAAACGTGTAAATGTGACTTTCAATATCATTGAAGGAGATGTAGTCTATTTAAACAGGATTGAATTCAAAGGCAATACATTCACTAAAGACAAAGTAATCAGGCGCGAAATGCTCCTCAGAGAGGGAGATAGGTTCAGCTTAGCTATGTTCAAAAACAGCATTTTGAGGATGAGCCAGCTTGGACTGATTGAGCCTGTCGGGGAGCCTGATATAAGGCCTAATCCTGAAGATCCCAATAAAATGGATATCATCCTGAATGTTAAAGAGCTTCAAAGGAACAACATCCAGTTTTCGGCTGGCTATAGTGGTTATGAAGGCACTTTTGTTGCTCTAAGCTACTCCACAGTGAATTTCTTAGGAGCTGGAGAAAAGTTAGAACTTATGGTTCAACATGGAAAAAGAATCAAAAACTATATGTTTGGCTTTTCTGAACCCTATTTTCTTGATTACCCAGTGAGTTTGGGATTTAATGTGTATAATCGTCATGTAATATATCCCTTTCTGTTCAATCAAAAAGCAAAAGGAGTTAATTTTACAACAGGAGGGAGAGTTAAAGGATATTGGAGAACAAATCTTACTTATGCCTATGAATACATCGATATCGATGCCGAAGAAGGTAGCTATTACTACAATTACCGAGGAGGTTATGCTGTAAGCAGCATAACTCCTATGATATATAGTTCCACCATAAACAGCCCCTTAACTCCAACAAGAGGTTCCTTGTATATGGTTTCAGGCAAGTTCTCAGGTGGTTTTTTGGGAGGAGATATGACCTTTATCAAGCCCCGCATTGAGTGGAGTTTCTTCCACCCATTAGTCCTGAACCATGTTGTTGGATTCCATTTAGAATACCAATTTATCAAGGTATTTGGAGGTTCAAGAATTCCAATCTGGGAAAAATTCTATCTTGGGGGGGAGAGGTCGATCAGGGGCTACGAAATTTATTCCATAAGGGGGGACGAGAATATCGGCGGCGAGAAATCTTTTGTTTTCAACACAGAATACATCATTCCAATCGGCGGTCCCCTGTATGCTATTCTTTTTTATGATATGGGGAATGCTTTTACTCGAGAACAGAAGGTTAAATTTAACAATTTATATTATTCAACAGGGCTGGAGATGAGGATATTTGTTCCTGCCCTCAGAGTTCCTTTCAGGCTCATTTTTGCTTATAATAACCGAAAGATACGTGATGATGATACCAATTTCGCCTTTCGTTTTGCGATTGGAACTACTTTTTAAGCGATAAAGAGCCCATTTCAAATTAAGGAGGCAAACGATGTGGAGAAGCAGTAGCAAAATTTCTTTATTAGGCCTACTCTTTACATTTCTGGTTTTTGCAGGTTTTGCTCAGGAGTCAAATAAAATTGGCATCGTTAATTCAAATGAAGTAATTCAAAAATCGACTGAGGGAAAAGCGGTTATGGCCCAGCTGCAGGAAAAAGATAAAAGCAATGCGTCTAGAATTTCTGCAATGGATGAAAAAATCCGCGAGTTAGAGACTAAGCTCAATACCCAGAGGCTTACACTCACCCAGGAATCTATTCTTCAGTTAACTTCTGAGTTGGAGAGAAAGCGGACAGAAAGAAAGCGGTTTGCAGAAGATTCTTTAAGGGAGTTACAGGAGCTCAGGTTCAGGCTGTTCACTAAAGTCCAGGATGAAGTGATTCCGATTATCGAAGGATTAGGGAAGGAAAGGAGCCTGGATATAATTTTTGATCTGGCTAATAGCGGAGCTGTATATGTCAATCCGACGATCGATATCACAGAAGAAGTCATCAAAAGATACGATGCCGCTAAGGCCGCAAAAAAGTAAAGACTTGCTTACTATCAAGAAAATCCTCAAGTGCCTTCCCCATCGCTATCCCTTTTTATTGGTGGATAGAGTATTAAAGCTCGAAAAAGGAAAGTGCATTACTGCCATCAAGAACGTTTCCTATAACGAACATTTCTTCCAGGGGCATTTTCCTCATTTAAAGGTAATGCCTGGTGTTTTAGTTGTCGAAGCTTTGGCCCAGACAGGCGGCATTCTTCTCTATCATTCCGCCCCCAATCCCGAGACAATTCTTGTTTTTTTAACTGCGATTAATAACGCGAAATTCAGAAAGCCGATTGTTCCTGGTGATCAACTGAAGTTAGAAGTGGAAATTCTAAAGCTCAAGTCAAAATATAGCTATATTTCGGGAAAAGCGTTTGTAGATGGAGAACTTGTTGCCGAATGCAAGATTATGGCTTCATTTTCAAAGCTTGAGGAATTGAATGAGAGAGAATGATGTCTTTGTTCATTCTACAGCCACAGTCCATCCCAAAGCGCGATTGGATTCAGGAGTCTGGATAGGACCATATTCTTTTATCGGGGAAAAAGTTAGCGTCCACAAAAAGACTAGAATCGATGCCAATGTCTTCATTGATGGCCAGACTGAAATAGGAGAAGACTGCCATTTTTCTCCATATTCTTCCATCGGAACAGAACCTCAAGATATTACTTATAAAGGGGAAGACACACTGGTTAAGATCGGGGATAGAAATATTTTCAGAGAATTCATAACAGTTAATCGGGGGACAGTCAAGGCTGAAGGGCAGACTGTTGTCGGGAATGATAATTATTTCATGGCTTACTCTCATATTGGCCATGACTGTTTTGTCGGTAATGAAACCATCTTTATAAACGCCGCCACTCTCGGAGGACATGTCACTGTCCAGGATTTTACTACAGTAGGGGCGTTCAGCGGCATTCATCAGTTCTGTCGGGTTGGAAAGCATGCCTTTATAGGTGGTAATACGATAATCACTCAGGATGTTTTCCCTTTCTCCAGGGTCGCTGGAAGTCGTCCCGTTCTCCTTTTCGGGTTGAATGCTGTCGGCTTGCGGCGGAGAGGCTTTTCCAAAGAGAGAATCAAGGTTATTAAGGAAATTTTCAAAATTTTTTTTTATTCCGACTTAAACAGCACTCAAGCAACAGATAAAATCAAAGAAAAACTCCCTCCAGGGGAAGATAAAGATGAGATCATCAATTTTATTCAGTCCTCCCAAAGAGGAATCATAAAGAAGACAGCTGAAAAATGGGACGTCGAATTGGGATAATCGCAGGCGCCGGAGAATTTCCGTTTTTGTTACTTGCAGAAGCTCAGAAAATGGGCTACTCTTGTATAGTTGCAGGCATCAAAGACGAAGCCGAAACTGGCCTTAGGAATAAGGTTGATATATTTGAATGGGTTGATGTTGGTGATATTTTAAACCTTATAGCTTTTTTTAAAAAGAATGGAGTCAAAGAAGCTGTGTTCGCTGGGAAAGTCGATCATCGGAAAATTTTTAATAAAGAAAAATTCAATGAGACTTCTTGGCGCCTTTTGGCTGAAGGCAAAGACAGAGGTCCTGGTGCAATCTTAAAGATCATCATTGATTTTATGGCCAAAGAAGGAATCCAAATCATGGACCCAACTTCATTCGTCGCTTCCTCTTTTTGTCAGGAGGGAGTCCTGACAAAAACAAAGCCTTCGCCAGCTGCGGAAGAGGATATAGAGTTTGGCTTTAAAATTGCCAAAAATATTGCTGACTTAGATATCGGACAGACTGTGATTGTCAAGGATAAGGCAGTTGTTGCCGTGGAAGGAATGGAGGGGACGGATGAGGCAATAAAAAGAGGCGGCCGGTTAGCGGGAGAAGAGACAGTCGTTGTGAAAGCAAGCCGTTCTTTTCAGGATGCAAGAGTGGATTTGCCTGCAGTGGGGCTCAATACTGTCAAAAGTCTTGTCGAGGCGAGAAGCAGAGCTCTTTGTATCGGAGCTCAGAGCATACTTTTTTTTCAAAAAGAGGAGGCTATCTCATTGGCTGACGCCCACAGAATTTCAATAGTTGTTAAGAAACCGTAAGAAAAAGGAAATAGAGAGAGGCACTTAGATCATTTTCTGGAGAAAGATCGTTGGATAAAGTAAGAGTAGGAATAATCGGAGTAGGGTATTTGGGAACCCAGCATGCCAGGATTTTATCTTATCTGGAAGAAGCCGAGCTTAAAGGAGTTGTGGATGTTGATTTTAAGAAGGCAGTTGCGATTGGAAATCGCCATAGAGTTCAGTACTATCAGAATTATGAAAACATGCTGGATGAGATTGATGCAGCTATTGTGGCCACCCCAACATCTGAGCATTTTTCTATTGCCATGAAATTATTGAGCAAAGGGAAGTCTGTTTTGGTTGAAAAGCCCATAACAGAGACAGTGGAACAGGCGGAGAAGTTGGTAGCCAAGGCCAATAAGAGCGGAACACTCCTTCAGGTTGGTCATTTAGAGCGATTCAATCCGGCTGTGGAAGCTGTGGAAAACGTAATCTCGGAGCCAAAGTTTATAGAAGCTCAGAGATTGGGATCTTTCTCGGCTCGATCCTTGGATATTGATGTAGTGCTTGACCTTATGATTCATGATTTGGATATCATTTTGGCTTTGATTAAGGATGATGTGAAAGCTATCAGGTCTTCAGGAATACATGTCCTTTCAGAAAAAATTGATATTGCCAATGCCAGGTTAGAATTTAACTCAGGGTGTGTGGCAACTCTTACAGCTAGCCGTGTTCACGAGGGAAAGGTTAGAAAGCTGCGGATATTCGAGCCAACATCTTGTTATTCCATCGATTATATTGACCAAGAAGTTAAAATTTTCCCTTTAAACGGGAGACAGACTGATATTAAAAATTTGAAGATAGAAAAGGAAGAGCCTCTTAAAAAGGAACTCAAAAATTTTTTCAGTTGTATCGGAGATGGAAGGGAGGGCAAAGTAAGTGGCAAAGAAGGACTTCGTGCTCTCCAACTTGCCTACAGCGTCCTGCAAGAGGCAGAAACATAAATTATTGGGGTCAGGTCTTGCTTTTTGCTTTTTGCCTTTATTCATAAAAACACAATTTATACTAAGGCGTTAGATTGCGGGCGACACTGCTCTTTTTATAAATGGGCAGGGGAATGTGGTAAGATCTCATCCTGAAGATAGGAGATATCTGTATCGCTTTCATCCTTGTAATGAAATTTTAATGCGTTTGTATGAGATTTTTACGAAAGGCAAAAAGCAAGACCTGATAATCATCTAGAAGGGAAAACTACACGAAGGTTTATA
>CAYTBG010000139.1:0-6230 GCA_964435925.1 uncultured Eubacteriales bacterium
TTCGTTTCCCATTTTAAATCTGGCAATTAATTGCGACACAGCCTGAATGACATATAATTATAATCGCGTTACTTTGGGACAAAGCGTTAAATTAGGGAGAGAATATGCTTGAGGCTTTCTTCCAGCTTTGTTTTTTTGCTCTGAAGATCCCGAAGTTTTCCCTTTGTTTCTTTAATGACTTCTTTTGGAGCGCGGTTAAGGAAATTAGTATTTTTAAGTCTGGATTCTATTTTTTCTATTTCCAACATAATCTTCGAAAGTTCTTTCTCAAGCCTCTGTTTCTCCTGATTTAAATCAAAGACCCCTTCCTCAATGGGAATAGCTATCTCCCAAGAACCAGCAATAGCCTTTAAGAACTTCTTTTGCTGCGGAAAATGATCTAAAATTTCAACCTGGCGAATATTAGCTAGAGCCTGAATGTACTCCTTGTTATGGCGAATGATTTCCGCCTCTGCTTTTTTCCCCACTTTTCTATCACCCTTCACTTTCACACAAAGATCAACTTTTTTCTTAGGAGGAATCCTGTTCTCTGCTCTTATGGTTCTGATCCCGACTATCGCCTCCTGGAGGAACTTCATCTTTCTATCTACCTCCTCATCTTTTAGATCCTTTCTTGCTTGAGGGAAGGATGTCACTACCAAAGATTTCTCGGAGGAAGGAATCTGGTGCCAGATTTCCTCGGTAATGAAGGGCATAAACGGATGAAGAAGCCTCAGTATCTGGTCTAATGTATCAACCAGGACGGCTTCTGACGTTTTGTTCCCCTGTTTAAGACTCGGCTTGACCAGCTCGATATACCAATCACAAAATTCATGCCATATAAAATGATAGATTTTATCGGCCGCCTCATAAAACTTATAGTTTTCTAAGGCATCATTCAACTCTTCAATAATCCCGACTAATCTGCTGCGGATCCACCTGTCAGCCAGAGTTAATTCCTCTTCTTTCAGGCACAATTCCTCTCCTTTGATGTTCACCAGAACAAATCGGGACGCATTCCAGATTTTGTTGGCAAAGGCTTGATAGCCTGCCATCCTTTCTTCAGCAAGAGAGAGGTCCATGCCTGGAATGGCTAGGGCAGCCAGAGTAAATCTCAAAGCATCTGTGCCGTATTTCTCGATCATTTCAAGGGGATCAATAATATTTCCCTCTGATTTGCTCATTTTTCGTCTTTTAACATCTCTGACCAGGCCGTTTATAAAAACATGGCGGAAAGGAATATCTCTGGCGAATTTAAGCCCCATCATAATCATCCGGGCAACCCAGAAAAAAATGATATCAAACCCTGTTGACATAAGATCTGTGGGATAGAAAGTCTTTAAATCCTCTGTTTTTTCGGGCCAACCCATAGTCACAAAAGGCCAAAGGGCAGAGCTGAACCATGTATCAAGAACATCTTCATCCTGAACGAACTCCGAACTCGGGCATTTTTCACATTTTGCAGGGGCTTCCTCCAAAACCATAACATGCTCGCATTCCTGACAATACCAGGCAGGTATCCTGTGTCCCCACCAGAGTTGACGTGATATACACCAGTCATGAATGTTGTACATCCATTCAAAATAGGTCTTGGCCCAGTTGGAGGGGATGAACTTAATTTCCCCTTCCTCAACCACTCGGATAGCTTCTTCGGCTAAAGGCTTCACGCGAACAAACCACTGCCAGGAAAGATGAGGCTCAATAATGGTCTGACAGCGGTAACAATGACCTATAGCATGAACGTAATCTTCCGTCTTTTCGAGCAATCCCATCTCTTTAAGCTTTGCTATCACTTTCTCTCGACATTCAAACCTGTCTAACCCTTTAAATTCTTCTCCAGCCGCTTCAGTCATCCTGCCTGAACCATCAATCACGATAACCTGCTCAAGATTGTGGCGTTTTCCTAATTCAAAATCGACTGGATCATGGGCTGGAGTCACTTTGACCGCTCCTGTCCCGAATTCTCTCTCAACTCGCTCGTCTGTAATAACAGGAATCTCTCTGTTAATCAGGGGAAGAAGGACTTTCTTCTTCTGATACTTCGAATAACGCTCATCATCAGGGTGAACAGCGACCGCGGTGTCACCAAGCATAGTCTCGGGACGTGTAGTGGCAACCGTAATACTCTCTTCAGAATTCAAGAGGGGATACTTGATGTAGTAGAGTTTTGCCTTTCGTTCCTTGTGTTCAATTTCGATATCTGAAAGAACTGTTCCACAATGGGGGCAGCGGTTAACCAAGTAATAGTCTCTGTAGATAAGACCCTCATGATATAGTTCGATAAAAACGTGCTTTACCGCCTTGGAGAAATCCTCGTCCAGGGTAAATCTTTCTCTTGTCCAGTCTAAAGAAGTTCCAAGTCTCTTCAGCTGGTGGGTGATAATCCCGCCATATTTCTCCTTCCAGTCCCAGGCCATTTTCAGAAATTCTTCTCGACCGACTTTCTCCCGAGTCAGCCCTTTTTCAGCTAGACTCTGTTCAATCACATTGTGAACAGCGATGCTAGCATGATCTGTTCCGGGAAGCCAGAGAGTGTTGTATCCCTGCATCCTGCGCCAACGAACAATGATATCAGGCAGGGTAAAGCATAAGGCATGTCCTATATGAAGAGAGCCTGTGACATTTGGAGGGGGAAGAACCATAGAAAATTTCTTCTTGGACGAAGGAACCCGGGGAACAAACAAGCCTTCATCGATCCAGAATTTCGACCATTTTTCCTCAACAGGCTTAGGATCGTAAACTTTTTCCAGAATATGCTTTTTCTTCATCGGGACCATTTCTTTATTAGCGTCAGACCCCATTAATATTCAATAAAGACAGAGTCTTCCCCTAACAGACTCTCGATTCTTGTCGTTATATCTTCTGAGAGAAAGATGCCGTGGACATCCATAGACTGAACCACCATTCGGTAGGAATGAGGAGTTTCAAGCTCAAAAAACAGCGGACACTCTCCTCGATTTTCGTCCAGCATGCTCTTCAATTCTTCAAATACTGACTCCTCGATGCCAGGAAGAAAAACCCTCAGGATTATTCTTTTCGCCTGTTTTTGGAAGGCTTCAGCTAAAGGCATAACTTGGAGAAGATGGATCCTCTGGCTTTCTCCTTCTCCTAAAAACTTCCCCTTAACCCAGACTAGCTGATCCTCTCTTAGGTAGTCATAATATCTTTTGTAGCTATCGGGAAAGACAACGACCTCAATCCTGCCACTCAGATCTTCCAGGATAAAGGTGGCCATCCTCTCATCCTTCCTAGTTTTAAGGGGTTTTAGGGAAGATATGATTCCTGCAACTCTTATCTCGCTATTAAAATCTTTTTCCTCATCCAGTTGGCTTATAGGCTGGGAAATAAGCCTCTTTAATTGCTTCCCGAACTTGGCCAGAGGATGACCCGTGATATATAATCCTAAAGCATCTTTCTCATAGGAGAGAGAAAGAGATTCATCCCATTCTGGCATCTCCTCCACCTCAGGAGGAATGGGGGGAGGCTCGATTTGTCCTGAGCCAAACAGAAAACTCTGTTTTGAAGATTTAATTTCCTGCATTTCATGAGAATACGCAATCACTTTATCTACGAGATGAAACATCTGTGATCTTCGCCATCCTAATGAATCTAGAGCTCCTGCCTTTATTAAGCTCTCGATTACCTTGCGGTTTAAAACTTTGGAATCTGCCACCTCACAGATGTCAAAAGGTGAAGCAAATTTTCCTCTCTTCTCCCTTGCCTGTATTAGAGCCCGGACCGATCCTTCCCCAACATTTTTTACGGCGGAAAGGCCGAAGCGTATATCTCCCTTAACGACGGTAAAAATGAAATCGCTTTCGTTAATATCAGGGGGGAGAATCTTTATTCCCAGTTCTTCACATTCATTGATGTACCTGGCAACCTGAGAAGTTACCCCTCTTTCAGCTTCTGAAGTCAAGAGAGCCGCCAGAAAATGGGAAGGATAATGGGCTTTTAGATAAGCGGTGCGGTAGGCCAAATAAGCATAGGCTGTACTGTGGGATTTATTAAATCCGTAGCCTGCAAAATAATTTATCTGATCGAAGATCTTATTTGCTTTAGCCTGGCTCAGGCCTTTCTTCTTCGCTCCCTGGACAAATCTTTGCTTTTGGGCTTTCATCATGCTCGTAACTTTTTTCCCCATAGCTTTGCGCAGGATATCGGCTTCAGCCATAGAAAATCCTGCCAACTCGGTGGCGATTTTCATCACCTGCTCCTGATAGACAATGATGCCTTGAGTCTCTTTCAAGATAGGTTCGAGCTCCGCGCATTCATAGCTAATTCGCTCAGGGTGGTTTTTGCATTTTATAAATTCATCTGTCATTCCGCTCTTTAGGGGGCCCGGTCGGTAGAGGGCATTCAAAGCAATCAGATCGGGAAAACTTTCAGGCTTAAAATTGCGGAGCAAATCCTTCATTCCCGAGCTTTCAAACTGAAAGACACCATCTGTATTGCCTGATTTAAAGACCTCAAAAGTTTTCTTATCATCCAGGGGAATATTCTTCATGTCTATCATTTTGCCTGTTTCTTTTTTGACAAGCTCAACCGTATCTTGAATAACAGTCAGGTTGCGAAGCCCGAGCAAGTCCATCTTGAGCAGGCCAATGGCTTCGATATCCTGCATAGGAAATTGGGTGGTAATCTCACCCTTGACGGATTGGTAAAGCGGCATAAACTCCACCAGCGGTTTCGGGGTGATGACGATTCCCGCGGCATGAATGGAGGGATGACGAACATGTCCCTCTAATTTTTGGGCCACAGAGAGAAGGTGAGCGATCTTGGCATCTTTGTCCCTCAGTTCCTTCAACTGGGAAATATTCTTTAATGCTCTCTCAATAGTGGCATCTGGACCGAAAGGAGGAATCATCTTGGCAATCTTATCCACTTCGGGAAGGGGGACCTCAAGAGCCCTCCCCACATCCCTGACCGACTGACGAGCAGCCATAGTCCCAAAGGTGATGATCTGGCAAACGTTTTCTCGTCCATATTTTTCTTTGACATAATCGAGAACTTCATCCCTTCTTCTTCCACAGAAATCAATATCTATATCAGGCAGGCTGATTCGCTCCGGGTTGAGGAATCTCTCAAACAAAAGGTCGTATTCCAGGGGATCGATATCTGTTATTCCTAGACAATAGGCAAGCAGGCTCCCTGCAGCTGAACCCCTTCCCGGGCCTACAGGAATATTGTTGTCTTTGGCCATCTTAATAAGATCCCAGACAATCAAAAAATACCCTTCGAAGCCCATTTCCTTAATGAGCCTAATTTCTTTCTCCAGTCTCTCCTCGTACTCTTCAACAAGGTGCGTGATCTCATCCTTTTTCTTCCCCTTGGTGATGGTCTCTATCCGATTCTTGAATCCTTCCTTAACCACACTATCAAAATATTCACCCAGGGATATCTTCTCCGGCGCCTTGAATTGCGGCAAAAAATACCCGGAAAGAGGGAATTCGAAATTGCACTTCGCTGCGATCTTAGCTGTATTCTGGATGGCTTCAGGGATTTCGCCAAAGAGATCTATCATTTCTTCGCTTGACTTAAAATAGAATTGCTCGCTGCCGAAACGAATTCTATCCTGCTCTGTCACTCTTCTGTTGGTCTGGATGCAAAGGAGGATGTCTTGGCTTTCAGCGTCATCTTTTGATAGATAGTGCACATCATTCGTGGCAACTAAAGGGAGATTGAGTTTTCGAGAGAGGTTGAGGAGTGATGGATTAATTTTCTTCTGTTCCTCAAGACCATGATCCTGAATCTCGATGTAAAAATCACCCTTGGGCAAGATGGAGGCATACTCAAGGGCTGCCTCTTCTGCTTTCTCCTCTAGGCCTAAATCCAAAGCGTGGGCAACCTCTCCTTTTAAGCACCCAGAAAGCGCGACCAAGCCCTCGCTATGTTGAGCTAAAAGCTCTTTATCGATACGGGGCCTGTAGTAGAAACCCTCCAGATAGCTCTTGGTGATAAGATGACATAGGTTTTCATACCCATTTTCATCTTTAACAAGCAAAACCAGATGGAAATGGTTCGGTCCTTTCCCTTCAGACTTTTTGATAATTCGGCTTTTAGGAGCAACATAGACCTCACAACCCAGAATCGGTTTTATCCCCTTCTCTTTTGCCTGTTTGAAAAAGCTCACCGCACCAAAAATATTTCCATGGTCGGTCAGGGCAACGGCAGGCATATTATGCTTATAGGCAGCTTCCACCAAAGATGCGGTTTTGAAGGCACCATCCAGAATGCTAAATTCTGAATGG
>CAYTBG010000140.1:0-5993 GCA_964435925.1 uncultured Eubacteriales bacterium
ATGGTAGAATATAATTTATAGTAAAGTGCCAAACTCGAGGGGCTTGATTTATCAAACCCACGTTTTAGAGAAAATGGAAATTTATATTTACCCTAGGCCCCTAATCTATCAATAAAGATAATGGGGACAGGCCCCATTTTCCATGGATGAAATGTAATCTTATATCTAGTGCAGGGGCTTGGTTTCTCCGTAGGGGTTTGATTTATCAAACCCACCTTTATGTTTTTATAATCAAATTGTTCAGGTAACAGTTTTTGCCGGTTTTATCAATTCTTCTATTTTTACAGAAGCTAATTGACCAAGACGGCGACAAACCTTAGAGCTCGTATCTTCCTTCCTGATTTCAGAGCAATGCAAGGGTGCCATGGAAGTCCACCACTTCCAGTATTCCTTAACCTTCTGCTTGCAATGTTCCTTCCCTTCTGCTCTTTCCTTTTTCAACATTCCGGCTGAAAGACCGATCGCCATAACTCCAGAGGTGAGAAACCCACAAAGGTCCTTATGATACAATCCTCCTCCAAACCCGCTGGCCAGCCAGACCAGTTCTTCTGGTTTTCCTAAAAACTTCAACGAGACCATCCAGAGGGATTCGGCACAACTATAGCCCTTGCCGAAATAATTCTTCAAATCCTTAGCCATTATTGATCTTTCCACAATCTTTAGCTCTTCGGGCGACAGCTCCTCCTTGAGTTCTTGAGTCGCCTGAGCAGATTGCAAAGAGAGTGGAGACATTCCAAACAACCGCGCTCCCAGGACTAGGAATGATGCAGAGGCGATAAATTCTCTCCTCGGCATTACCAAAACCTCAGATTTTTTCATGATCCCTCCCAAATTACTGGATTATGCACCTTCTTTTCTTCTAATTTATTTTATTGGCTCCACCGGAGGCCTTACCAAAGGAAATGGGGACAGTCCCCATTATTCCCAAAATGTTTGTTTCTCATTTATTTCTTGGGTTTCACTGGAGGCTTTAAGTCTGGAGGCAAAGGAGATTTATATTCCTTGCCTTTCTTTTTTTCTGTCCATTCCGCTCTCATCTTCTTGATGATTTCAGGATGAGTGAGAAAATCAAGTCCTGATGCAGCCATGACTTTGGCAGCCGTTATCATGCTTTTATGGCCGATGGACATTCCTCCACAGGCTACTTCAGCCCAATGATGCCAAGGGGCCCCCACAGGCGCCATAGCGGTTCCCAGAGAAGTCGTCGGAGTAAGCCAACTCACCTCAGCCACATCTGTAGAGCCACCTCCCCAACTTCTCTGGGGAAGCCTGAATGGTTCAATCTCTGTTTTCAAGCCCTTCTCTTCAACTCTCAAATTCTTTTGAATTTCCTTGGCATAGGCCTGTTCTTCTTCTGTGAACTTCGGCGGGCCAGCAAGAAGCAAGTTGCTGTAAACGACTTCATTACCTGCACGGTTCGGCAACATCTCATGAACTCCACTGATGAAGTCTACTTTATAAGTCGTTCCAGTCATCTTCGCCGCTCCTTCTATTATCTTCAGGACTCGTTCGTAATCTTTTTCAACGCTTTCCCTATCAATATCCCGCACGTAATACCAGGCTCGAGCATAGTCCGGGACAACGTTGGGAGCGCCTCCTCCGTTGAGGATAACATAGTGAAGCCTGGCTGTTGGCTTGAGATGTTCCCGGAGATAATTCAGCCCAACATCAGTTAACTCTACGGCATCAAGGGCACTCCGTGCATCCCAGGGGTCTCCAGCGGCATGGGCTGTTTTTCCAAAAAATTCTACATGGAACGAATTCATGGCATTGCTCGACCCCAAGGATACGCCATTTTCCGAGCTTGGATGCCATTGAATACAACAGGAAAGCCCGTCGAAAACCCCATCGCGGGCCATAAATACTTTTCCGACAACCGTTTCTTCTGCTGGACAGCCAAAAAGCTTAATTGTTCCTGAGGTTTTTCTTTTTTCCATTACTTGTTTCAGGGTTACAGCCGCAGCTGTGCTGGCTGTTCCGAAAATATTATGGCCGCACCCATGACCAGGCTCTCCCTCTTTGACAGGTTTTTTATAAGGGACTGCTTGCTGAGAAAGGCCAGGAAGAGCATCATACTCAGCGAGAATTCCGATGACCGGTTCTCCTGAACCATAAACAGCCACAAAAGCAGTGGGCATATCAGCCACACTACGAGTTACAGCAAATCCCATCTTCTCCAAATAAGAGGCTAAAAGCTCTGAAGATTCATACTCCTCCATGGCAACTTCTGCAAAACTCCATATCTTGTCATTGATTTCGGCAAGCTCATCCATGTTTGATTCAAGCCAGGAAAAAGCTTCTTTTTTCAGAGTTGTAAGTTTAGCAGGTTTGACCTTTATTAAAAAAGGGTCTTCCTTCTCTTTTTGGGGAAATAAATTGAAAGAAAAAAGGAAAAATAAGCCTAAAACCAAGGTAAAGCATTTTTTCATGTCAGCCTCCTTATTCTTCAAGATTTGTAATCTTGGTTTAAATAAAATTCTGGGATTCTAAAAACATCCAGACAAATATTAAAATGGGAATCTCAGATTAAAGTCAAGAAGAAAAAAACATCTTTAAAAATATTTATCCATCATGCGGTACTGGATAGCCTCAGAAACATGAACAGGACTAATGCTCTCTTCATTGTTTAGGTCAGCGATAGTGCGGGCAACTTTTAAAACCCGAGCATACGCTCTGGCGCTGAATCCCAGACGATTCACAGCCATTTCCAGAAGTTCCTTCCCCTGATCATCCACCTGGCAGTACTTTTTCACTCCCCTGGTTCCCATTTGAGAATTGCAGTAGATTTTTTTCCCTTTGAATCTCTGAAGCTGCCTTTCTCTGGCTTCAATTACTCTCTTTCTTATCTCTGTTGAACTCTCACCTTCAACTTTGGAAATGATGTCCCTAAATTCCACTCTCGGCACTTCCGCTTGAATATCGATGCGATCTAACAGAGGCCCAGATATTTTGGAGTAGTACCGGCTTCTCTGATTATCTGTCCAACTGAAACCCGAAGAAGAAAGGCCACCATAAGCATCCTCGAAGGGATTCATAGCACCCACCAGCATAAAAAAGGCTGGAAAAGTTATAGACATAGAAGCGCGAGAAACCGTCACCTTTCCTTCCTCAACAGGCTGTCTTAAGCTCTCGAGCACACGCCTTTTGAATTCAGAAAGCTCATCAAGAAACAAAACACCATGATGAGCAAGACTTATTTCACCCGGCTTAGGGATAAGGCCTCCTCCGACTAATCCCGCATCAGAAATTGTGTGATGGGGCGCCCGAAAAGGCCTCTCCCCTACAACACCTCTGCCTTTTAAAAGACCCGAGACACTGAAGATCTGGGTGACTTCTATAATTTCATCAAAAGTCAGAGGGGGCAGTATGGTGGGCAATCTGCGAGCCAGCATTGTTTTTCCAGCGCCTGGAGGGCCGATTAAAAGGATATTGTGTGAACCGGCTGCTGCAACTTCTAGGGCGCGCTTGACATGCTGCTGTCCCCTTATTTCTTGAAAATCCACATCGTAGTCAGGCCGCGGTAAAAGCTCCTGTAAGGAATATCTGCAGGGAGAGATATTATCAGCATCCCTGAGCAGATTGACAACCTGGACTAAATTCTCCATGCCATAAATATCGAGATCTTGCACGAGGGCTGCCTCCTTTTCGTTCTCCTTGGGAATGACTATCCCCTTAAAGCCTTTTTTCTTGGCCAGAACAGCGGAGGAGAGAATTCCCTTCACTGGCTTGAGTCTTCCGTCTAAAGCCAGTTCACCCAAAAACAGATAATCCCCGAGCCTTTCCAGAGGAAAAAGGTCCAAATGGGCAAGGAGGCCGAGAGAAATGGGAAGATCAAAGGCAGAGCCTTCTTTTCTCCTATCAGCCGGTGCCAAATTTATGGTGATTTTTCGCGAAGGGAACTCATAGCCGCAATTCTTTATGGCAGCTTTTACCCTTTCTTTACTTTCCCGCACCGATGCATCCGGCAATCCGACAGTGATAAATCCCGGAATTCCAAAAGAAATATCTACTTCAACATCCACCAAATAGGCGTCAATCCCTATCAAAGAGGCACTCGCGATCTTAAATAACATTTCAGGTCACCTCTAAAGACGATTAAATTCCAGAGGTTATATCAAAGGATCATGAAAAAATGGGAAATCCAGGAAAAATCGAGAATTAGAGGGACAAGAAGCGTCAATATAAAATAGCCGTAGCCTTTTTGTTTGAAAAGAAAAACAGTCTGTGCTAATTAAGTTATAATCTATAGGAAGTAAAGGAAAAAATTGAGATGCAGCTTAAAAAAAAGATAAGGATTGGAGTTATCGGAGGCAGTAAACCAGATACGAGGTCCCGCCAGGTCGCTTTCAATGTCGGCCAATTGATTGCAGAGAAAGGGGCAATTCTAATCTGTGGCGGACTCAGCGGAGTAATGGAAGCAGCTTCGCGGGGAGCTAAACAGGCTGGAGGATTGACCATAGGAATCCTTCCCGGAAATTCCCCTCAGGATGCAAATCCCAATATCGATATTGCCATTGCCACCGGATTGGGATATAGCAGAAATTCCCTCGTCGCCATGAACTCAGATGTCATTATAGCCGTCGATGGCCAATACGGGACCTTATCCGAAATCGCTTACGGACGCATATACGGGAAAAAAATTATTGGCTTAGGGACATGGGATATTGAAGGCGTGATCAAGGCAGAATCTGCTGAAGAAGCAGTGAATATAGCTTTGAAAAATTATTTCCCGCTTTCCTCCTAATTTATTAACTCAGTAATACAGAAACGCAGAGAAAAAAATTAGCCTTTCTCCTTTTTCTATGGATTTGATAAATCAAATCACCATATAAAAAAAGGCGGGCTTGATAAATCAAGCCCCTTCAGATGCAATAAACTAGATTAATTTATTTAGATTGGTGATAATTAAAAAACGATGCAGAATTATAAGCTCTCTTTAAGTTATGATGGGACTGATTTCTATGGCTGGCAGCGTCAGCCTGATAAAAGAACAATCCAGGGTGTCCTCGAAGAATCATTGACCAAGATAACTCGAAAAAAAATCCATGTCATCGGTTCTGGACGCACAGATGCCGGGGTTCATGCTCAGGAACAAGTGGCTAATTTCAAAGCGAATCTCAGCCTAAAGAATGAAGAACTTTTCCGCGCCCTAAACTCTCTTCTTCCTGATGAAGTAAGAGTTAATTCCTTAAAAAAAGTAGATGTGGATTTTCATGCAAGAAAAATGGCCAAATCAAAAATATACCAGTACAGAATATTCAATTCCCCGATCATCAGTCCCTTTCTCCAAAGATATGCCCTCCAATGGTCTTCTCCTCTTAAGGTTAATTTGATGAAAGAAGCAGCTCCTCTTTTCGCGAGAGAAGCAGATTTTCAACCTTTCTCCTCCAACCGATTACTAAATTCAGTAAGGAAAGTCATACGTTCTGAAATAGAAAAAAAGGGCGATGAAATTATCTACACAGTTGAAGCTAAGGGATTTTTAAGATACATGGTACGAACTATGGCAGGCACACTTCTTGAAATCGGAAAAGGCAAAATGCCACCTCAAAAAATTGAAGAAATTTTCAGAGAAAAAAAGCGATCTTTGGCCGGCCCCACCATTCCAGCCAAAGGGTTGTGCCTGATTAAGGTTAATTATTAACTAATCGCTCATGGTGGATTCAAGAAAAATAAGAATGGGTTTATATTAAGTTTTCCTAGATTCAATATAAGGTGGGCTTGATGAATCAAGCCCCTACAGAAGAAAAACCAAAATCCTCCAGAGCAATCATACATCTATAAAACACAGCGGTGGGCTTGATGAATCAAACCCCTACAGAAGAAAATTCAAACCCCTACAAAATGGGGACTGTCCTTTTTCCGTTTAAAAAAGTAGCCTGTCCCCTTTTTCTTGATATAAAGCAACCATATACAAAACACAGCGGTGGGCTTGATGAATCAAGCCCCTCGAGTTTGGCACTTTACTATAAATTATATTCTACCATCATTGT
>CAYTBG010000141.1:0-5868 GCA_964435925.1 uncultured Eubacteriales bacterium
CCTACGACATAAATAAGGTGGGCTTGATGAATCAAGCCCCTACAAATCATTTTTATATCCGTTCGGTGGGCTTGATAAATCAAGCCCCTACAAATAAATCAAATCCCTACAACAGCTATATGTACCTTATTTCAACAGAAAAAGCAGCCTGTCCCCTTTTTTCTTTCTACTATCAATTTCCTTAATTCAAACGGTGGGCTTGATAAATCAAGCCCCTACAAATAAATCATACCCCTGCAACAGCTCTACGCACTCTGCTTTTTACAAAAAAGTAGCCTGTCCCCTTTTTATACTCAATTTACTTACTAGAAAGGCATATAAGGAACAACCTGCGAAGACCCTTCTTCTCTTGCCTTTCCTAACACTCTAAGAAAAGTGGAAGAATAAATGTTGGATCTATCCGTTCTATCATACTTTGCTTTGATAATCTCGGTAATCACCTTGAGCATCTGGTCTTTTCCAGCTTTTCCCCATAAGCACGGCTCGTTAACCATCATCAGAAATTCAGTGCCAACTGCTTTTTTGAACTCATCCAGCTTATTAAAATAAGCAACAGGATCCACTTCACTGGACCAGATAAGTCCAAATGCAGACTCTTTTTCTTTGATGAGTTCCATAACTTCCTTATCGGGTAAGTTCTTATCGAGAATTACCAGAGGCTTTTTGGAGTCTTTTAAAAGAAGCTTAGCTTGCGAACCATCCACTCCTTTGACGAGGAGGAGAAGGCCGCTTTTGTTCACTGCCTTTATAATCTGCTTTCCTTCCTCACTCAACCCTTGTTCACCAAAAAGAAATGATGGATCCTCAACAAAAGCGAAGTAGAGTCCTTGCTTAGCCAAGACGTGAGCCCATTTCGGTTCATCTCGGAAAGCATTGATTCCGTTAAGCCCAGCCATAATCGTAGTTTTTCCCTGGCGGATATCCCCGGTGAGTTTGCTGGAAGAAGAATAATGGGAAAGACCATTCGCTTTCTTTATCTCCTCTGATGCGGACAGAAATTTTTCCAGGATATCAATCCTGAGTCTGTCACCTGAAAGGCCTTCTTCTTCCTTGATGACTGAAAGCTGTAGATCCACATGGGAATTTTTCGCATCCTTATGATGTTCAACCACTTCGCTTAGAAGAGAAAGTTCGAAATTAATGAGTGTTTGGTATTTCAAATAAAAATTTTCCTGCCGGAGCGGAGGGAAAAAGTCTCCAGATTCCGATGCCAGTATTTTAACAGCAGCATGAACAAAATCCCCTGTTTTCTTCAACATCTCTGGATTGATCAGGTCAGAATCATCCCGGCTCTGGTGGTATTTTATGGCGCCCCTGGTGATAATAAAGAACCCGGGAACTCCCTTTTCTAAAAACGGAGTATGATCAGAGCCTCCAGGCCCTCCGCGGCGAGGCATGACATAATTAAGTATCTCTTTAGAGAGTTTCTCCTTGAGAAGCTTCCAGATTTGAGGACCATAGTAAACACCTTGAAAAGGTATCTTTCCGCTGCCATGACCCACCATATCCATATTGATGTAAGCTACGGTTTTTTCTATGGGGAAAGGAGGATGATCCGCATAATGCCTTGAGCCCAAAAGCCCTTGCTCTTCTCCAGCCCAGAGAGTAAAAATGACTGTTCTCTTAGGCTTGGCCCGATTAAGCTTCATCACGCGGGCTATCTCCATAACAACCGCAGTTCCCGAAGCATTATCATTGGCTCCGTTCATAATATCTCCCATCGGGCTTATGCCCAAATGGTCCATATGTCCCCCGATGATTACGTATTCACCCTTAAGGACTTTATCGCTGCCAGTTATTTTTGCCAGAACATTCCTGGTTGGCCTTTTTTCATCGAAGATGGCATTGACAGACACAAAAGCTTTTACTCTTGTTTCTAAGGATTTGGGGAGTTCGGCTCTGCGGCCCATTGCTGGGATTGGGTATCGGATTTCTGTACTCAGGTCTTTAAAAATGAAATCCATTACTTTCCTCTCGACCGATAAAACCACAAAATCTGGTTTATATTGTTCCTTTTTTAACCTCACCCGAAAATAACGACTCGCGGCGGTAGAAAGTCTGAAAAAGATAGCTCCTCGTGCTCCAAGCTTTTGGGCAGCTTCAATTCTTTTCTCCATCTTTGTTGCATCGCCCAGTTTTTTCTCGAGTCTTTGGGGAACCTCGGAAGAAAAAAGAACTATTTTCCCTTTCACATCGACTCCAGCATAATCATCGTGCTTCTTTTCAGGAGCATGGATTCCATAACCAATAAAGACAAGTTCAGCGGTAAAGTTCCCTGAACCTGAAAACCTCTGGACTCTCCAATCTTCGCCGTAATAAAAATCTCTCCTTGTTTTCTCTGCAATTATCTCCAGTTTTACTCCCACTTTAATATTTCGGTGCTCGATAGTAAAATTCTGGTAGTAGGTGCCGTTATCACCTGCTGGTTCTAAGCCCCACTCTTTAAGCTTGGACGCGATGTATTCCTCTCCCATTACACCGCTTGGCTGGCCGCTCTCCCGTCCCTGCATGGAATCTGAAGCCAAATCCTTTATGTAACTCCAAGCAGCTTGGCTATCAAAAGAAACCTTTTTCACCTTGGCCACGGTTGGAGAGAGAAGAAGTAAAGATGTCAGAAATAGACTCAGGAATATTCTCACTGAAAACCTCCTTCTAAAGAATTATAAAGGTATAATATTATAGCGGAATAAGGAAAGAAAAAGAAATTATACTAAAACAAAGCATAGAATTAATTTTCAGAAAACGAGATTCACGAGAAACCTAACAAGGATTTTCTTCTGCAGATAAAAAAAAGCTCCAATAAGTTGTTCAGCTCCTGCGTCGAACAAGATGTTTGATTCCCTCTAGAAGCATATTAATATGATTAAAAGAAACATAGATATGAGTTGAAACTCTCACACCATAAGTCCCGGCTCTCCTATTCCCTATTGTCCTGACAACAATATTGTATTTCTCCCTCATATAATTGACTATTTTTCGAGGCTCAACTCCTTCCACAGAAAAAGCAGTCAGACCTCCACTAAGATATGGATCCTGTGAAGTGTGGAGCTTAACTCCTGGAATTTTTTTCAATTCCTTTTTTAAATATCCTGCCAGAGTTTTAATCCTGCGTTCTATTCTCTCTTTACCGATAGCACTCTGAAAATCAAGCGCTTCTCCGAGGGCAACAGCCAGGGCATCCGCTCTCTGGCCCAGCGTTTCATATTTTCTTGCATTCTCGAGCCTATCCCAACCTGAAGAGGCGATCGTTGGCCACAACTTATCCTGAGCTTCTTTTCTGACATAAAACAGCCCAATACCTGTCGGAGCTCCCAGCCATTTATAGGGACTGGAAGCAAAAAAGTCGACTCCCAGTTGCTCCATGTTAAGATCAAGCATGCCAATTCCATGAGCACTGTCAGCAACTACAAGAACTCCCTTTTCATGAGCCATTTTGCTTAGTTCTTTGATAGGGAATATGAGTCCTGAAATATAGACCGTGTGACTGATGCTGATGACCTTTGTCCTGGGTGTTATTGCTTTTTGAAAAGCACTGATAATTTCGTCGACGCCTTTCGGAGGAAGACCGATAGGAACTTCTTTGATCTTAATTCCGTATCTTTTTTCTTTGAGCCTCCACGGATGAATTCCTCCAGGATGCTCCATGCTGGAGAGAAGGACTTCATCTCCTTCTTTTAAATCAAGGCCACTGGCAACAAAATTCATCCCTTCAGTCGTGTTTCTCGTCATGACAACTTCATCAGGAGAGGCGTTTATAAACCGGGCAAGTTTGGCTCGAACCTCTTCCTTTTTTCTGGGGATAAAATTATAACAATCAAAAGGATTGGTGACCTGAAGCTTAAAACATTTGATCAAAGTGTTAAAAACAGGCTCGGGCATAGGACCTACGGTTCCGTTGTTCATCATGATTAACCCATCCTGGAAAAGAAAATGTTTGCCTACTGCATCCCAGTAAACTCCATCAGGCGATTCGTCCTCTATGTATTTTTGGTTCAAAGAAGTGATGCTCTGATAAACAGCTGCGTTTAATTCACTAAGAGAATAGAGAGTTACAGCGGAGCCTGCGAACAAATATTTAACAAAATCTCTTCTTGAAAGACCTCTGAAATGATTTTTAAGATTGGATGGTTTTATTGCAGTCATTTGAATCCTCCTCCTTTAAATTAATGGTGAAACTTGGGATTGTAATCCCTTTCTCATGCCTTGCTGGCCTTCATCAAAACGATACTCCCCTCATCTATTCCAATATCATGAGCAATGACATGACATTTTGCCTTTAAAAGAAAAAATATAGGCCGATTTTCATCTGAGAGTCCTTCATAATTCCCTTGACCTTTGCTTATTATAAGATCTGCTGATCGATAGACTTTTAAAAACTCATCAGAGCAAAATTTCAAAATGTTTCCAGGTGCATCACAGCCTGAAGACACAATTTCAGCAACTTTGTCTATCCCAGCAAGCAGAGCATCTTCTCGAGTGGCGTCGTTAATGATAGGATGGGCACGAACAACATAGATGACTGGTTTGTTGATTTCTTCGATAAGAAGTCGGTCAAAAACTGTCTCTCCTGCATTATCCGCTAAATAAAGGATCTTTCGAGCTTTGTCTAATGCTTCACAAAATTCTCGATAATGATTTATCGAAAAGTCCTGGGAGAGAATCGTCCCTATGTCTTTTTTCAAATCAAAATCAAAGTTGGCGCCGAAATCAATGATATTCCCCGCAATAGAGATCCTGACCGCTGTCATCAATCTATCTTCCGAGGAGTTTATCAACTTCTTCAATTCAGGATAGAGGGAGAGTGCCTGGCGAGTGCATTTTTCTTTAATCTTTCGATAAGGGTCCTTTATGCCTGTTCTCTTGGAGATTATCCGATAAACTTCTCTACCTATTTCAGGAGGTGTTGCGCCAAAAGGAACATCAGGAAGGGATAAGCTCACTTCATTCAATATTTGCCAAATTTTCTTATCATCAGAAGTGATCATTCTTGATGTTCTGATTGCTTGTGTGAAAAAACAGGGATAACAATCCAAGTAGGACTTCATCTTTTTTCCTTTTTTATTCCATCTTTAATGATTTTTCTATGACTTGAGAAAGGAATATCCGGCAGATCATCTAACGGAAAAAACTCTGCTTCTAGGGAATCTGAACCAGGGGAAAGATTCCCTCGAGCCTCGACTTCATATCCAATGATGAGCACATTCCTGTAAAGCAGCGATTTTTGGGAGTAAACTCCCACCAATCTCACAACTTTTCCTTTAAGTCCTGTTTCTTCTTTAAGCTCCCTGAGGCAGGCCTTTTCCGGAGTCTCATCAATCTCGATAAACCCTGAAGGCAAAGCCCACTTCCACTTGCCCGGCTCTTTTCCTCTTTTAATAAGAAGAACCTCACCCTTTTTATTCCGTACCAATGCGGCTGAACTCGGTAAAGGATTCTCATAATATACCCATTGACATTGTGGGCAGGCCAGTCTTTTCTCTTCTTCTATCCTGCTCAACTTCAGTTTGGATCCACACTTAGGACAATATTTAAACATCCTGCTCATCAAACCTTAATAAACTTTGTCTCAAAAACCAAAAACGCCAGAACCGAAAATTTATGTTGAAGCGTATTTTCTCATAGGAAATATTCGAACAAAGATTATACCATTTATAGTGCCAAATAGGGATATTAAAACTGGCAAAGATAAGCATCTCATTTTCCGTGATGAGGAAGTAGTCATTCCTATGTATTAATGCTGGGAAATAAGATTCCTGCATGATATAAGAATAATAAATGATATAGAAGATGAAAGATTTGTTCTTTAGATCAGGGGGTGCAAATATGCATAGTATTAAACGAATAACAATCTTATTTTTTATATTTTTT
>CAYTBG010000142.1:0-5826 GCA_964435925.1 uncultured Eubacteriales bacterium
CCTCTCTCTCTTGGTACACGGGACCTTCTCCATAACCCACTTGCGGTGAAGTGTCGTCTCGTAGAGAAACTTCAAGGCGCAGTAACACTGATTAACCAGTGAATAAGATGCCCTCTTTTCCCTTATGAGATAAAGGAGATACTCCTTTATCTCCCTCTCTCGCAGATGGAGAGGTGACCTGTTAAAGTGACGAGAGAAGTCCCTCACCTGGCTGAGGTAGATCTCTTGAGTGCTCTGGCTCAGCCCTCGAAGCTCAAGGTCTCCTTTCATCTGCTCTCTCAGTCTTCCCATAATAAAGCCTCCTTTTTTAGAAATGGATTATCCACCGACTCATTTTGGTGGGATTGCAGAAGAACTCTATTATGTAGGAATGCATTTAGCAAAAAATACTTTGAATGTTATTTTTAGGTTAGTAAGAATGAAAGGATGGGCTCTTGGTTAAAGGATGAATAGAAGGCTATGCTATCTACCGCGTAGCGGTTTAGTTCAATCCTAGTTATACGACACAGGCTCTCTCAGTGACGCCTAAAACCATATAATCCATATTACTTAAAATAAACTTCCTCTGAATGCCAATCTAATACCATATGAACCGCAAATTTGTTCAGCTGTCTTTCTCAGCATCGGGATGCCAGGATCTCAGGGATTTTGGCTTCCACTCGCCTTAAAATTAGACTGATCTAAATGAGAATTTTGTTGCTGATTTTTACTACCTAACTCTTGCCCTTCTAGCCTTCTATTCAGAGAGTTACCTCCGGCAAGTAGGGGGCCGCTTATTCGGTGCAATCAGAAGCACTCCCTGCATCATCCCTCTATCTCAGCACCACATTCCTTATCGGAATGATATCGAGCCAGACAATGCTATCCACCCCTGTCTGAAGATCTACTCACTTGCTTATTTGGAAGGTAATCCGGTCCGCTTTATCAATTAGGCTCCGTCCCTCATCTTCATGACTTGACATCTTTATCCAGTTTATATAACGTCGGTATCTACCACAAGCGGGAGGGAAACATGTCAAAAATACTTCTCAGAGTAAATATTGAGAAGATATGGGTTAAGTCAAATGGTGACCTGCCTAAGAAGGAAAATGCTGACGAGGATGATAAGAAGGCACAAAAGAATAATGCAATTGTGGCAACCATGGTGTACCCGAGATCAGGTGCGCCAAACGTAATATCGACAAAAATGATTGATCTACAGAACAATAAGGTGAAGAGCTTCGATTTGGAAGACTTTTGGGATAGTGGACTATTCAAAGAAGAGGTGGATGGAGAGACCATATTGAGAATTCAGGTGACAGATCGAGATGAGATTAGCAAATTCGATAAGGTTTTCACGACCATCTTCTCGGCATTAATGGGAGCTGGCTTAGGGGCTGTAACTGGAGGTATTTCAAACGTTTTTCTTGGAGCGATCGCCAATCTGGGCATAGAGACCTACACGGGGACGATTTCAGTTGGTAAGGGCGAAAAAATTAATGTAATTGGTGAGACTGGAGAGATAAAATTAAATACTAACGAAATAGAAGAGAATCTTACTCTGAAATTAACGGCACCGAAGACAATTAAGAAGAAGGTCTTAGTGTTTGAAGGAAGCAAGATAGTACGGAAAGAAAAGACCTTAGTGAAGGCGGAGCAGCCAAACGGTGAAATTCTCTTACAATTGTCTTCTACACCTCTATAAAAAAAACTGTGAAATTTTCAGTAGGAACAAGTGAGGAGCGAGATGATCCTCATAGGGTGTAAAATTGTATTTAGTTCTATGTGAGCCGGACTGAAAGTGCATAAATGCTAAAGAATAATAATTTTTCTCTCCAAGATGCTTCTGGTAAGAAATGGAGTAATATTCTTGTCGGCGAAGGCATAAATAAGATCAAGGAAAAGATCCAGAATGCAAGTGAAATTCCTGCCAGGGAGGCTGTTCCTTTTTTGATGGCTTTATCTGTCCACCCAAATACGCAAGTAAGAAGAGCTGTGGCAACCGAACTGGGAGAGTTCAAATATTTAAATGCAATTGAAATTTTCCTTTCACTTCTGGTCGATCGGCGCGCTGAGGTTCGCAGAGCAGCGACAATTGCGTTGAGTCATATCGAATCACCTGCTATCCTGCCTCTTATTGAGAGTATGTCCCATGATCAAAGTAAACAGGTTCGACGGGCTGTATCAAAAGTGCTGCTGGATTTAAAAGAAACAGCCTCAACAGATACGCTAGCTATCGGAACGCGCCTTGTTCAGGATAATGATGTTGAAACTGCAGGCAGAGCCTTACTGGCTATTAATAGACTAAAGCCTTCCCGTAGGATTGGAGGTTTAGCTGACAAAGTAGTGAAAGGAGCAGAGAAACATCATCCAAATCTTTACGTTATGCATCAGAAAAGCGAAGCTGAGCCAAGTCGCTATTGGGAATCCATGAAACGAAAAACTATGGAAAAGAAGATGGGCTCTCCGAAGCCACAGTTTGATGAGATAGCAAAAGATGTAAACTCCAGTGCCCAGGATAAACGTCCTCGCCATCTATACGGATTGTGGAGCGCAATGCTGAAAGACGACAGCTTCAAAGAGGGATACATCGATTTCATCTCCTGCGATCCTGGGTACGAATACCAGTTTTCTGTAGTGATTTCGCCAGAGGCAATATCCGGAGCGGATAAGCTGGCTGAACTTCCTACGAAAATTGGCAGGACTACCTTAGCAGTGGCGCTTGTGCCTGATAATGAATATCTAGAAATAGTCGACGACGATTCTCCTGTCAAGAAGCTGTACATCTTAGCGAAAGGGAGCTCAAGCGCGGCTCATTTCAAACTGCGTGGACTCAAGCAGGGCCAGAGTCGTCTCCAGGTTCTTGTATATCATAAGGGCTACCTTGTGATGCGTGGATACACTTCTTCTATTCAAATCAAGGCACGACCGGGAAAAGTTGAGCCCTTCGAAGAAGGACAGCCGACTGTTTCTACAGTGACTGGTATATTAATGGATCATGGCGAAGATCTGGCCACGATTGCTAAAAATATGAAGAAGGAGCGCTTTGCGAGCTTGTTGATTGATAAGGACAAAACAAATGACAAGCTGCTTTTTGCACTATTCTGCCAAAATGGAGGTAATTATAAATTCACAACGGCTTGGATCCCTGCTGAGAGTGCACAAATTGCTTTTGATTCCATTCGTGAGGAGCTGCGAAGTCTGATTAATATGAAGAAGTCCCTATTTCAAGGCGTTTTCTTACGAGATGACATTAACTTAAAGATAGAACAAAAATATGCAAAAAAAGCCCTATTTGAACTGCGTAAAACTGGTATCACCCTTTTCTCCTGTTTATTCCGCGATCCCAGCATAGAGCCAGTTCGCAAGCAACTGATTGACTTGGCTTCACAAAACCTAAAAGATGGCATTCTGCAAATTGTATCGGATGTACTGTTTGTGCCCTGGCAGTTAATGTACCTGGATGATAAAAAGGCTGAACCCAATGTATCGCTATTTTGGGGAATGCGCTTTCAGATTGAACACACTCTCGCAGAGGGCGTGGGGCTGAAAAGTTGGAAAATGGGCAAGAGCAAAGAGCCCATGATTTCTTTTATCAACAAATTTTTACCAGCTGATACTGTAAAAGTACATGACAGCCTCTTTCCACTTAAGAAATGGACTGAGGAAGACGTGCTTAATGATTTCAAACGCAAGACCAACCAACGTCCTGCTTTCTATTTCTACTGTCATGCAAAGTTCGATTCAGAGAATCCCGATAAGTGTTGGATAAAGCTCACCGATGACCGCTCCAAACTGACTCTTCTTGACTTACAGCGAGAAACAAGCTTTGATCAAGTGGGAAATCAGCTTGATTTCTCTAATGCTCCTCTGGTGTTTCTAAACGCATGTCAATCTGGCCAGGTAGAGGGATCATTTTATCGGAGCTTTGTAGGTTTCCTGTTGAGAGACAAAAAGGCAGGGGGAGTAATAGGCACTGAAACAATAATGCCGGCTTACTTTGCGACCGATTTTGCCAAGCAGTTCTGGAATTATATAAATCACAGAGCAATGTCGGTTGGACAAGTATTGCTTGAACTCAGAAAACATTATTGGCAAAAGTATAACAATCCTCTTGCGATGTTGTATTCACTCTACATGAATGCGGAGAAAGTGGTTGCCTTGCGCTAATTAAACTTGACTTCATTAGAAAAAGAGATGTTTAGAGTCAAATAGAATAGACATTATGACAGAGGATAATTATCAAGAGTTTCGCCATAACATTTATTTTATATTTGCTTAGGAGGGGAAAAATGGAAAAACTTGATGAGCTATTCACATTACAGAGCCTGCTGAGTCTTCAAGGTGCTGCAGCTGCAGCACTCCTTGTTCCGAATGTGTTGACTTACCTTGTAGGAGACGTATTCAGGCCATATAAAAAGTGGGTTTCCTTCGCACTAGCAATAGGACTGGCCTACCTTGTAGCATTTCTGGCCCCAGCTCAAGCTTGGACCAAGTGGATAGTAGCCTTCTTCAACGGCTTTTTAATATTTGCTTCTGCAGTTGGTATGAATGAAGGAGTGAGTGGCGGAACTGGATTGGGAAGAAAACGATTTTTCGCAAGCTGGTTCTAGAATAAAGAGCAGCAAGACGGTAGATAGCCTTTCTTTTATCACTATTTTTTTTAAAAAAAATCAAGTGCTTATGCATTGTTAATTCGACAGTTTTCTTTTCAACGCTAAAAGAAAAGAGGAGATTTACAGGGATAGAGATGGTGCGCCTGGCAGGATTCTAACCTACGACCTTCTGATTCGTAGTCAGATGCTCTATTCCCTATTTTCCCCTGATTTTAGTGTTTAGAATGAGAATCCAATTTTATCCTTAAATCTTAATAAGTTGTTCTGTTCTAACTTTTTTAAAATATGATCCCTTTACGAGCTTATCTTGGAAAATATTAAGATTTTTTCCTTTCGGGGCTGCTGCTGAAGGGGAAAAAATCGCCTCGTAACCAAGTGCTCTTGCCTCTACTGCCTTTATAAACTATGCCTTCCTAGTTATTCGACACAGATCGCCACTTCAAAAATGAGATTATTGCCCTTGACAAAAGTATGAAATTATCATATATAATATGAAGAGGTTAACAATGATAAGAAAAACGGTTACAATCGATGAGAAAACTATCAATGAATTAGATCATTACGCCAAGAAAGAAGCCAGGGATTTTTCGAGCGCCCTCAGATATGCTCTTAAAATCGGCCTCCTTGCTCTTGTTAATCCCGAGTTAACTGTAGCGGAAATTAAAGATATCATTGAAGCCCAGGTTGATTATGAGACAGGAAGAATTTCAGAATTAAACCAGGAAGATTTGTAGATGAAGATCTATGAAACTACAAAATTCAATAAGCTGCGGACAAAACTTAAAGAAAAGACTGATAGGGAAGCATTAAAAACAGCGATTAAAGTAATTGCCAAAGATCCTCAAACGGGCAAGAAGTTAAAAGGAGACTTTGCTTCATTACGGGCTTTTAAATACACAGTAAAAGGCCAGACCCGTCGCCTAATCTACAAATGGGAAAAAAACTCAATCATTCTCTTCTCTTTTGGACCACGAGAAAGTATCTATAAGTAAAATCAGATTCTAGTATTTTCTCACCAGGCATTATATTTTTCATTCTCCTCTGATTGATATAAACTAATAATCTATTCGCCTGTTCAATTCACAAAAGCAGATGCCACTAGACACATAACTCTTTCAAGAAACCTGATGTCGTTAACATAATTCTTGTTATGTTACGCAGATCGAGGAACAAATATCTTCTGCTTGTGTATAAAATAGCTCGCAATTTATTTCAGCAGCTTTTTATTAAA
>CAYTBG010000143.1:0-5809 GCA_964435925.1 uncultured Eubacteriales bacterium
TATATGTTTATTGACAAGGTATGCTTCTTTGCCTAAAATTCAAAAATATGGCATCTCTAGGGCAAGATCTCAAGAGGGAACGAGAATTAAGGGGTATCTCTCTAAAAGAAATTTCTAGCTCGAGCAAGATTAGTCTGAGATTTCTCCAAGCCTTAGAAGAAGACAGATTAGATATCCTTCCCGGCAATTTTTTTATCAAGGCCATCCTCAGAACCTATGCTAAATTTATCGGATTGGAAGAAGATTATGTCTTAAACAAGTATTATGAGGCTTCCCTCGAGCTGGAGCAGTCCCTGGAATCTCAGCAAATAAAAAGAAAAACTCGTCCAGTAGTAACAAAAAATATAAAAAAATTGATTTACTCCCTCGCTCTGATTATTATTCTCTTGCTATTTCTTTTCTTCCTTTATTATTTATTTTTCCTGAAAAAACAGACATCACCTCCCACCGAAGAACTCAGAACCTCAACACTTCTACAGGAAGATGTGACGCTACCACCCTCTCGGACTGAACCCTTGGCGGAATTTATACCTGAAGAAGCAAACATAACCATTGAAATCTCCTTTCTAGAAGAAACTTGGCTCCGGGTTTGGGCTGGTGGAGTGTTAAAAGTGGATGGTCTCAAACAGCCGGGAGGAAAACTCATGGCCAAAGCTAATGAAGAGTTTCTCATCCACTTAAGAAATGCGGGAGGAATATCATACACATTAAAAAACAGGAAGGGAAAGCAGCTTGGTCCTTCTGGCGCTGTCATAAGAAATTTAAGAATAACCCTGGAAAACTACCAGCGTTTCCTCGCTCAAGAAGAGGAAACAATAACTGACCTGGAGAACTGAAGCGGGAAATGAAGTATTATAAACAGGATATAAAAATGGAGGATAAAAAGAAAAAAGGGCCTCGAGTTATAGGTGCAATTATCGTTCTCTTAATTATTCTCTTTTTTACTATCGAATACTTTATACGCGAAGCACAAGAATTTTCCTCAACTTCAGTAACAAATATTCTTCTTGCCTCTCTCCAGCTTATCGTGCTCCTCCTCTTTATCATACTTCTTTTTGTCTTAATCAGGAATTTGGTAAAGCTCTATTTGGAAAGAAAAAGGAAAGTCGTCGGCGCTCATTTTAAAACAAGATTGGTCCTGTTCTTTACCGCCTTATCGCTTATTCCTACCCTTCTTCTCTTCTTTTTTGCTAGTGACTTAATCAGCCGGAACATTGAACAATGGTTCAAGACACCCTTGAATAAAATAATGGATGATACAAAGAGTCTGGCAGATAGCCTTCTTATGGAAAGTGAAGAAACCACTCTCCACTATGCCAGACAATTGAGCAAAGGCATTAGAAAGCAAAAGCTTTTAAATTCTGAAAGCCAACTGCCTTTAAGGGAATTTGCCAGAGATAAATTAAGGGAATACAAACTGGATGAAATTTGCGTCTATTTGGATGATGAAGAATTGTTTGCCTATCTCAACTCGAATCTCCCTCTTCATGATTACCGAGATCTCCCGCCAGATATTGTAAAACAGGCCAAGCTCGACGAAACAATAACAAGTATCGAATCCATGGGAAACGGGAAAATGATCCGCCGCGGCCTCTCTTTCGATATTCCTGATATGGGAAGAGTGCTGGTTGTTACCGGGAAATTCCTTCCCCAGAATTATACTCAAAGAATCAACAACATAACTTCCTATGTTCAAAGATACCACCAGCTGAAAACACAAAAAAATCCAGTGAAAACTTTCTATATTATCACGCTGAGCTTTATCACTCTGCTGATTATCTTTGCAGCCAGTTGGATTGGCTTTCACCTGGCCAGGGCAATCACGGTGCCTATTGAAAAGCTGGCCCAGGCAACAAAAGATGTTTCAAAAGGAAACTTAGATCTTAAGGTTGATGATCCTGCCTCCGGCGAGCTTGGAATTCTCATAGATTCCTTCAATCAAATGATTTCCAACCTCAAAGAAAGTCATCACAACATTGCCCAAAAAACCTCGGAGCTTGAAGCTCGAAAAAAGTACATTGAGACCATTTTGAGTAACATAAAAACAGGAGTTATCACACTTGATGCCCAAGGAATAATCACAACCATAAATCCCTCGGCTCGAGAAATGTTGACCTTACCAGGAAAAAATATCATCGGAAAAAGCTATAAAGATATCCTGAGCCTCTCCAAGTATGGAGAAATATCTAAGAGCATTGAGCTGGGAATTCAGAAAAAATACAGACTCTCTGGCAAAGAAATAAATATTAACTCTGGCGCCCAGGACACAGCCCTCGCTCTATCACTATCTCCGTTGAGACAATCCAACAATAAATTTTCAGGTTTGATCGTGGTGCTTGACAACTTAACTCAACTAATAAAAGCTCAAAAAATCGCAGCCTGGAAAGAAGTCGCCCAGCGAGTAGCCCATGAAATCAAAAATCCTTTAACTCCAATTCAACTCTCCGCTGAAAGAATCATTAAACATTTAAAGAAAAAAAAGGAAAAACCCGATGAAATTATCGATGATGGAGCCAATACTATAGTCCAAGAAGCCAGAACAATAAAAGCTCTCGTAGATGAATTTTCAAATTTTGCTCGTATGCCTATAGTCCACATGCAATCTACAGATATTCATGAAATCATCGAACAAGCTGTTTCTCTGTTTAAGGGACTATTTAAAGATATTGAATTCGAGGTGCTGTATTCATTCAGAGTGCCTTCTCCTATCCAAACTGACCCTGAACAGATGAAGAGGGTGTTCATCAACATCCTTGATAATGCCATTCATGCCATGAATAAAAAAGGAAGAATCAAAATTCAGACTTCTTTTGTAAAAAAAGAGCAGAGAGTGAAAATTGAGATTGCAGACTCTGGTCATGGTATTTCTTTAAAAGATAAAGACAAACTTTTTCTCCCTCATTTTTCAACCAAAAAGAAAGGGACTGGCCTGGGGTTAGCCATTGTTAATCAGGTTATTAACGAACACAATGGTTCCATTAATGTTGAAAACAATCATCCTCATGGAACAAAATTTGTCATCCAAATTCCAGCATGATCAAAGATAAAATTCTCATTATTGACGATGAAAGAGGCATAAGGTCTTCGCTGAAAGGAATCCTGGAGGATGAAGGCTATAGTATTAAAACCGCCAATACTGGAGAGGATTGTTTAAAGCTGATCGAATGGCAAAATTTCGACCTTATTCTTCTTGATATATGGCTCCCTGAAATGGACGGGATTGAAGTTCTGAAAAAGATAAAGACGATGGATGAAAATCCTCAGGTAGTGATGATCTCGGGTCACGGCACAGTCGAAACAGCTGTAAAGGCCACAAAACTCGGGGCATATGACTTTTTGGAAAAGCCTCTTTCTCTAGAAAAAGTTGTCTTAACCGTAAAAAATGCATTAAGACAAAAAAGGTTAGAAGAAGAAAACATTCAGCTTCGCCAAAAAATCAAGGTAGAGCACCATCTTATCGGAAAAAGCCCCTCAATTAAAAAGTTGAGGAATGATATAAAGAAAGCAGCTCCAACGAACGGAGGGGTACTCATTTATGGAGAAAGCGGGACAGGAAAAGAACTCGTTGCCCGCTTGATCCATCAAGAAAGCCCAAGAAAAAACAAAAAATTTGTTCAGATAAACTTCGCAGCTATCCCAGAAGATTTGATTGAAGGTGAGCTATTTGGCCATGTCAAAGTAGCTCTTGCTAATGCCAATAAGGATAAAAAGGGAAAATTGCGGCTCACAGATGGAGGGACTCTCTTCTTCGATGAGATTAGCGATATGAGCTTAAAGACCCAGGCCAAGGTGGTAAGAATCATCAAGGAACAAAAGTTCGAACCCATAGGATCAAATGAATCTATAACTGCGGATACCAGGCTTATCGCGGCAACAAGCAAAAACATAAGAAAGCTCATTGCCAAGGGAAAATTCAGAGAGGACTTATTCCTTAAGCTGAGCGTCATCCCTATGGTCATTCCTCCTTTACGAGAAAGAAAAGAAGATATTCCTCTCATGATAGAATATTTTCTGAAATATTTTTCGAGCGAGTACGGCAAAAAGAAAAAATCAATGAGTAAAAAGGCCATGACAGCTTTCCTCAATTATTCTTGGCCAAGCAACGTCAGCGAACTCATTAACGTGATTGAAAGATTTGTGATTATGGTTCAGGATGAAGAAATCAAGGCTTCTCATCTCTCCCTTTTTGTCGAGTCCAGGGAATCACAACATGCTCCCGGCTTCAACAAGAATCGACCTTTGAAACAAGCAACTAAGCATTTTGAGAAAGAATATATCCATCAGGCTTTAGTGAGGCATGATTGGGATCTCTCCGAAACAGCCTCTGACCTGAAAGTAGACAGAGACCGCCTCAGCGAAAAAATAAAAAAGCTGGGCATAACCTTCCTCGGTTAAAACATCTTTCGTTCCTAGTATCTCAGCTGATATTGCCATTACTATCAGTAAAAGTTTGACTCCTACACTAATGTGTAGACCTGATTGTTTTTCACTGTTATAATAGGAAAAATTTTTTAGGCTCGAAGAACATGGAAGCACAAATACTCGAGATATTAACCGCTATAAGAGATTTCATCTGGGGTCTTCCCCTCATTGTTCTCTTGGTAGGCACGGGGATTTTCCTAACAATAAGATTAAGAGGTCTTCAAATAAGAGGTCTTTTTTATTCTCTTTATTTAGCCCTTTTCAAAAGAAAAGAGGACGATGAGCAAGAAGGCGACATATCTCATTTCCAGGCTCTGATGACAGCCCTGGCAGCCACAGTGGGAACCGGAAATATTGTCGGTGTGGCCATCGCCATCTCCACAGGAGGCCCTGGAGCTCTCTTCTGGATGTGGGTTACTGGCATCTTTGGGATGGCCACCAAATACTCTGAAGCTGTTCTGGCCATAAAATACAGAGAAGTCGATGAGTTTGGGACCATGAGCGGAGGTCCCATGTACTACATCTCTAAAGGATTAGGCTGTAAATGGCTCGGGACACTTTTTGCAATCTTTGCCTTTATCGCTGCTTTTGGCATAGGGAATATGGTTCAATCCAATTCAGTCGCTGATGGTGTCAGAGCCTCATTCGGCATTCCTAACTGGGTAACAGGAATCATTCTGGCAACCTTTACAGCTATGGTCATCCTTGGGGGGATCAAAAGCATTGCCAAAGTCACACAGATCCTTGTTCCTTTTATGATTATTATCTATATCACGGCAGCTTCAGTCATTCTGCTCATGAAAATTTCTGCTCTTCCCCAAATCTTTGTCCTCATTTTCAAACATGCGTTCACACCGACGGCTGCCGTAGGAGGTTTTCTTGGGGCAACAGTGATGCATGCGATGAGAATGGGAGTATCCAAAGGGGTCTTTTCTAATGAATCAGGACTGGGTTCTGCCCCGATTGCCGCAGCTGCAGCTAAAACTCCAAATCCTGTCAAACAGGCTCTGGTTTCCATGACCCAGACTTTCATCGACACTCTTGTGGTCTGCACTATGACCGGCCTTGTTCTAATCTTGAGCGGCCTCTGGACTTATGGCCCTGAACTCAAAGGAGCTAAACTTACTGCTATGGCCTTCGGCGAATTCCTTCCTGGGGGGATAGGAGAATTCATTGTTACCTTGACTCTTATATTCTTTGCCTATTCCACCATCCTCGGCTGGTGTTACTATGGAGAAAAATCTATCGAATATTTGTTTAAGGAAAGAGCGGTAAAAACATACAGGGTCGTTTTTGTGATCTTTGTCGCTGTAGGTACATTCTTAAAGCTGGAAACTGTCTGGAGATTGTCAGATATAATGAATGGCCTTATGGCTTTCCCCAACCT
>CAYTBG010000144.1:0-5708 GCA_964435925.1 uncultured Eubacteriales bacterium
GGGTGGTACTTTGGGGAACGTCCCCATTAATAAAAAGCAACGTGTTTTTTAACCATATTGCCTGAGCCTTTCTTTTAATGTCGCTTCATCCATCCCCAAATACTCCTGCGTTTTGACAGATTACTTCCTCATCATGGAAAAAGATATGCTTAAGACGGGATGGAGAGGATTGACAAGGAAGGTTCAGTTTATTACTTTCTAGGCTATGAACATCTTCATCATCGCCGGCGCAGTTTCAATAATCATCTTGATCTGTTTTTTCTTTCTGTTTGCTCTTTACAGTCTTCTGGAGAAAGAAAAGAGAGCGTTCTGGCGCAGCAGTATTGTTTTCCTTTTTCTAATCAGTATAAGTATTATTTTTTTTCTCGCTGAATCCCCGTTAAAAAATTGTCTGTTTGGCACCGCCTTTATTTTACTAATCTTGAATCTTGCAATTCTGCTGTTTTCTCCCTTAAAAAGAAAATTTACAGAAATTGTGGGAGGACAGAATAAAGTTGATGAAAGAGACGTTATCTTTGCTCGTTTTGAATACAGGGAAGGGACTGAGACATATGAGGAATATTATAGGAGAAGACCTGAATACAAAAAAATAGATGATGAAATAAGAAAGCTTCCCGACATCCTTTCTACCCCGGATCTGAAAATAAATCCACTTTTTTCCGCTCTGGCTTCTGCAGAGTTTGACTTTCTTGAACACCAATTAACTCAGGTGAGTGGAATGGAAAGTAGAGAAAAATCTCAATTGTCACCTTCTGAAAACACTCGAATAATAAAGAAAATTATAAAATATTTAGGCTCTGATCACTGCGGTATCTGTCTTTTAAATCAAGCTTATGTTTACTCTCATGTAGGAAGAGGACCAGAACATTATGGTGAGGAAATAAAGCTTGAACACAAACACGCCATTGTTTTTGCTTTAGAGATGGATTTAGAGATGGTTGCAGCTGCTCCTAAAGAACCTGTTATTGTCGAAACTGGAAAGAAATACGTTGAAGCAGCAAAAATATCTATTATCGTCGCTGATTTTATCCGCCGCCTGGGCTATCCAGCCAGAGCTCATATAGCCGGCAGCAATTATCAAGCTATGCTGCCCCCAATCGCCTGGCTGGCTGGATTGGGAGAGTTGGGGAGGCTGGGGATTCTCATCACCTCCAAATACGGGCCCAGAGCGAGGTTAGGACTTATTACAACCGATCTTCCTCTGGTTGCGGATAAATCGAAAAAATTGGGTATCCAGAATTTTTGCCAGAAATGTAAGAAATGCGCCAGAAATTGTCCAGCCCAGGCTATTTCTTACGAAGAAAAGGAAGAGGAAAACGGGGTGATGAGATGGGTGCTCAATCGAGAGCAATGCTATAAATTCTGGAGAAAAGCAGGGACTGACTGCGCTGTTTGTATTTATGTCTGTCCCTACAGCAAATCGGACAATGCCTTCCATAACTTCATCAGGATAATGGCACAAAACTCTTCTGCTGCCCAATCCCTTTCAGTCTGGGCAGATGACTTCTTTTACGGTCGCATCCCCCTTCGTAGAAAATCTCCTTTAAGATAGGATTTGATTTATATTGGATTTAAAAATGATTACTATTTAATCGGCTTATTGTATTTTTTTTCTCCAAGGGGAGACCACATCCCATAGCTTTCTTCATGGATCCGACATTTGCCTTCAGATGTCCAACGGAATCCGTAGTTATAGCCAAACCACAGGTATTTATCTCCGCCTCCATTCTCGGTGGTGATAATATAGCGAGCAGCTATATTGCCAATTCCAAGCACCTTTCTACCCGGCAAATCTGTATCTCCTTTATTAGCATCAAAAGGAATCCAGCCATAAGGTGGAAGATAAACCTCTGTCCAGCGGTGATAGACATCATCGAAGCTGGCATCATCTCCACGGCGGCTTACGGCACCCACGTAGCGGATAGGAACCCCCAGAGTTCGGCACAGAGCGATCATAGAATAAGAATATTCTGAGCATGAAGCTGTGCCTCGTTTAAGAACTGTAGGAGCAGGATTCCAGCCTCCCAATGGCTTGAGGTTATAAGTCAGGTGTTTTCCAAGGAAATCATAGATGCGGCGGGCAATCCAGTAAGGATTTTTCTCCTTCCCAGCGATTTTTTGAGCAAGATTCTTGATATAAGGATCATGGATAAGATATTTATCTCCGTCCTGGGTATACTTTTTCCTAATTTCTTTAGGAATGTCTTCCAGACTTCCTATTTTATCCGGATAAATAAAGTACTCCGCAGCATATATTTTTGCTTTCACTTTCCAGCCTGGTTTGACGACTGAATAGCCTTTTAAATCTTTGAAACGAAAATGAGCAATTTTTTGACCCCAGCTATCTTGGATGATCTCCCCAGGTTCAGGGTCAAACTGGACAGATCCCAGCAGAGACTGATTATCACGAATTCCAGGAATGGGAAGGTATATGTCTAGAGTTTTTACTGTCCCTGGGCCGTAGTTTCGAAATTCTTTTATAAAATGCAGGGACATCTGGCGCTCATCCCACTTGGAGAAAATATCTTTACTGAAGACATCTATCTTGTATATCTCGTCATTTTCATAATCTACATTCCAAAGCGCATTATCCCCCCAGGCAAGGCCATAGGCGAACGGACCATAGGCACGCAGGGAAGAAAGACATAATCCATCAGAAGGATTAACCAGATAAATTCGGTCTTCACTCCTATCTGTTACCCATAAATATTTACCGTCATAAGCGAGACCCGCCGGTTCTCGAGCCGGAGAAGGAAAGGTTTGGACCATCATCCCGTCCTCGGGGGAAACTTTGATCAGAATATCTCTCCTGTAATCAACGGTCCAGACGTACTTTCCATCCCAGGCAAGATCGCGGGGATTGGAGCTGTTTGATTCCAGGATCGAAAGAGCTCTTCCTGTTTCAGGATCTAAGAGGTACATGTAGTTCTCACCAGAATCTATATGCCAGAGATACTTTCCATCCCAAGCCAGCCCTTCTGGATGGTGGCCAGGGGAGTCAAAAGTTTTAAGAACCTTCCCACTCTCCGGATTTATCTTGTATATTTTATCTGTAAAATTATCTGCAAGCCACAGATTTTTCCCGTCAAAGGTTAAGCCTGTCGGGCACGGACCGGGCGTTTTTATAACCTTTTGGATGTCTCCAACTTTTGCCCAGGATAAAGATGAAAGAAGAAATAAAATACAGATGCCTGTGTTTATTTTTTTCATGAAAACCTCCTTTCGATGCTTTTAGCTTTCTCCAATTATAAAAAAAAGAAAGACTTTTAGCAAAGATTTTTAATTTGTTATTTTAGGAAAGCTTTTTGGTTTGACAGGCGAGCTTTAAATAATATATGGTTAAAAAAATCAACCAAATATTAAAGGAGAAGGGAATGGATACCAGTCGTAGGCATTTTCTAAAAAACATTGGCTTGGGCATCGGAAGTTTTAGTGTTCTTGGTTTATCCGCAAAAAACGCCCAGGCTGAACTAAAGAAAAAACTAACCAAGATAAAAGATTCATCTCCAACCGAAATTGCTCAAGATGAAGATTTCTGGTTCTACGTTCAGCAGGCTTTCGATTGTGACCGAAGCATCATTAACCTCAACAACGGAGGTGTTCATCCAGCCCCAAAAATTGTCATGGATGCTGTTCACCGCTACCTGGATTTCGCTAACGGCGCTCCTGTATATAACTCTTGGCAAGTGCTTCGGCCCAGAAAAGAACTCATCAGAAAAAAACTGGCTGATACTTTCGGCTGCTCACCTGAGGAGATTGCCATTACCAGGAATGTGACTGAAGCCATGCAAATCGCCCTCCTTGGGCTTGAGCTTAAGCCAGGTGATGAACTTTTGACGACAACCCATGACTATCCTTCCATGAAATACGCGCTTTTACAGAGAGAAAAAAGGGAAGGAGTCAAAGTCAAGATGTTTCCTTTTCGCTATCCGCCCAAAAATATAAAAGAGCTGGCTGATGCTTTTAAAAAAAATATTACCCCCAGGACCAAGCTCATAGAAGTCTGTCACATCACCAATTTGACGGGTCAGATCTTTCCGATTAGAGAAATCTGCCAGATGGCAAGAAAGCGAGGCATCGAGGTTGTGGTTGACGGAGCTCATGCTTTCGCACACTTCGAGTTCAAGCAGAAAGACCTTGACTGTGATATCTACGGTGCTAACCTCCACAAATGGATGATGGCTCCTATAGGCACAGGTTTTCTTTATGTGAAAAAAGAAAAAATCAAGAAGATATGGCCGCTTTTTCCTGCTCTTAACCCTCAAGGTGATGACATCAGAAAATTTGAACACATAGGAACCCATCCTGACTACCTGGAACTTGCCATAGGTGAAGCCTTGGCCTTTCATCATGGAATCGGTGGCAAGAGGAAAGAAGAGAGAATGCGCTATCTGAGGAATTACTGGGCAAAAACCCTTGAAAAGCTTCCTGGCGTAAAAATCCTGACTTCTTATGATCCAGAACAGTCTTGCGGTATTGGAGCTTTCACAGTAGAAAACATGGATCTGGGTAAATTGATCCAGGTTCTGTTCAAGAAACATAAAATCTACATCATCACAGTCGGAGTTCCTTCTTTTGAATTGGATGGTGAAAAGATTACTGGAATACGTGTAACGCCAAGCATCTACACAACCCTTCGCGAATTGGATGTCTTTATCGAGGCAGTTTCTTATTATGTAAAACACGGACTTCCCAGCTGAAAAAGAGTATGTCTGCCTTGGAATAAAGATAATAGGCAGAGACAAGGATTATTACCTGTGATAAAGTTATTTAGCAGGGATGAAGAAAATCACCTGTGAGAAATATATTTAAGGGGAAAACCTGGAGATGAGATTGGATTTAAAAAGGGATCTGGCTTTAATCCGGAAGAAATTTCCTATCCTGGAACGCTGTGTTTATCTCATCAGCAATTCATTGGGAGCTGTTCCCGAGAAAGCGCTGGAGAATCTACGGAAATTTTATCAGTTGTGGGCAGAGGAAGGAGTGAGCGCCTGGCAGAAGGAATGGTGGAACCTTTCGCGAGAAGTGGGAAATCAAGTGGCTTACTTTTTGGGGGCAGGTGAAGATGAAGTGACAATGACACCAAATGCCACCCACTGCCATTGGGTGGCTTTGTCGACTAAATTTCTTGCCCAAGACGAGAGAAGAAAGAAGATTGTCATGACAGATCATGACTTTCCTTCCATGGTATATGCCGTTTCAAAAATCTCAGATTTTAAGGGATGGAAGTTTGAGATCGTGAAAAGCAACGGCAACCCAGCAATTAACGTCGAGGATATTTTAAAACGAATAGATGAAAAAACCCTTTTTGTTGCCACTTCCCATGTCTATTTTAAATCAGCTTACATCCAGAACATAAAACAGATTTCTGCCAGGGCGCGAGAGGTGGGCGCCCTGACTCTTATCGATGGCTATCACGCACCGGGTATCATTCCCGTGGATGTCAAACAGCTTGATGTAGACTTTTATATCGGAGGCTGCCTGAAGTGGCTTTGCGGAGGCCCGGGAAATGCCTTCCTGTATGTCAGGCCAGAGCTCTCAGAGAATCTTCAACCTCAGTTGACTGGCTGGTTCGCTCACAGAGAACCTTTTCTCTTCGTCCAGGAGATGGAGTATGCCAGAGGAGGACAAAAGTTCATGTCAGGCACCCCGCCAGTACCCTGCCTTTACACAGCAAGGGCCGGCCTGGACGTCCTGAAAAAAATTGG
>CAYTBG010000145.1:0-5599 GCA_964435925.1 uncultured Eubacteriales bacterium
AATGACAATTGGAGAATCTCTTTTACTGCATGGACATTAATCCCGTCACTTTGGGACAAAGCCAAAGAATAATAATTGCAGCCTTAGCTATATCTTATCCATCTGACTATTTCGGCAAATTTAGGTCGTTTGCCGTACATTAAAATCCCGACCCTATAAATCTTGGCAACAAGCCAAACCATCAGCAGAATAGTCAGGATGAGAATCACGATAGAGGCTCCAATCTGCCCAAAAGGAGGAAGCAAAACAGTGATGCGCAAAAACATCAAAATCGGGGCGAAAAAGGGTATAAAGGATAAAAATACAGCGAGCGAGCTGTCAGGAGCCCTTATGATAAATATCATGAGCATGATCGGAACAATCAAAAACATGGTTACCGGCATAACCAACTGCTGGGCTTCTTTTTCTGAATTGACCATGGAACCTATGGCTGCAAAAAGGGTTCCGAAAAGAAAATAGCCCAGGATGAAAAAAACTACAAAATAGATAAAGACATGGGCAGGAATGCTGGGCATAGCAAAACCTGCACCAGCCGGGATAAACGATGTACTATAGACGGAAGCACCGATTCCAAACAAAGTCCAGATAGAAAATTGAGTTAAACCCACAGCGCCGATTCCTAAAAGCTTTCCCATCATGAGCTGAAAAGGTTTTAAAGAAGAAAGCACGACTTCCACAACCCTCGAGCTTTTTTCCTCGATAACCCCCCTCATTATGACTTGCCCGTAAATTAAAATTGCCATATAGATGATAAGAGCCAGGAAATAGGAGATCATAAAAGTTCCCGCAGTATCTTCTTCCTCTCCCTTTTTTGTTATTTTTATGGGTTGCAGCTCCACACGCTTGATATACTGGGCGATTTTTTGAGGATCCAATCCTTCTCTCTTCAATCTTTTTTCGATGACAACATTGTTCAGGACCCTATTGAGAGCTCTCAACTTATCGAAATCAGTAGTATGCTCGGAGACATATTCGACTTTTTCCTCCTCCTCTTCGGAATCTCTAACTGCTGATTCGCGAGCTCCAATTTCTAAGACATCTTCAGGGATATAAATATAAGCTGAAAGCTCCTTCTTTAACACTCTTTCTCTTAACTCGTGCCTTAACTCCTCAGTACCTGCAGAAGGTTCGAATTTTTCAAGGACGTAACGGCGAAACCCATCCTTGAGCCTATAGTTCTCATTATCCAGTTTCTTATCCAGTTCCATAAAAATTTCATTTGTTAAATCCACAACTCCTATGGTTTCGTGCTTTTCCACAGAAGCTGAGGAAACAATGATCGGGATCACGATTAAGGCAAGCATGAAGACCGGACCCAAGACAGTGCCTATAATGAATCCTTTGGTCCTTACAATCTGAATATATTCTCTTTTAATGACTGCTAGTATCTTCCTCATCTTTGACTTCCTTTCCTCCGACTTTTTCGATGAAAATAGCGTTCAATGTTGGCTCTTTTACTTCATATTTGTTGATACTGATTTTTCCCACCAGCTTGGGGAGGAGATCCTGGGGGGAAGACGTCTCTTTCAGTTTGATTTCCATGAATTTTCCATAGTCATCGATTTTCTCAATCTCGGCAAAATTTTTAATAAAATCTGCTTCGCCGTCGTAATCCAGTATAACCGTATTTTTCCCGTACTGCTTCTTGATCTGGCTTAAATTCCCCTCCAACACCCTTTCAGCTTTATTTATTAGACAAATGTTGTCGCAGATCATCTCGACTTGTTCCATGCGGTGAGTGGAGAAGACTATGGTTCGACCTTTTTTCTTCATCTCCAGCATGATATCCTTGAAAAGTTTGGTGTTAACAGGGTCCAGACCTGAAAACGGCTCATCGAGAATAATAAGCTCGGGCTGATGGATGACGGTCACAATAAATTGAAGTTTCTGCTGCATCCCCCTTGAAAGCTCTTCAACCTTTTTGCTTTTCCAATCTGAGAGATCGAACCTATCAAGCCAGAAATCGATCTCCTTTCGAGCATCACTGCCTTTGAGCCCCTTTATTTCAGCCAGAAACAGAAGAAGCTCTCCGACCTTCATCTTGGGATAAAGGCCTCTGTCTTCAGGGAGGTAGCCTACCCTTTCTTTCATCTCTTCATCCATCCTCCGGTTGAGGACTTTGATAGAGCCTTCATCGGGAATGATAATGTTCATTACCATGCGAATCGTGGTTGTTTTTCCCGCTCCGTTTGGCCCCAGAAGACCATAGATCGTTCCCGGAGGAATCATAAAAGACAATTTCTTGACAGCATGGAAATCGCCAAACTTTTTGGATATTCCTTCAATCTCAAGAGCATTCATGACATTATCCTTTTAAGATAAATATTTTCCTTAAGTTACATGATATAATGAGACGAGTCTCAGTAAGAATTTTCAGACAATGACTGTCTTTAAGTTTTCTAATATACTCAATCTCCCCGAAAAATTCTATACTTAAATTTTGTCCTATTTTCTGCTATATTCTATTAGAAAATGTTCAAGCAATTAAAAAGGAGGAAAAAATGAAAAGAGGAAAATATGTGCTGATCATAATTTTAATATTTGTCTTTTTGTTCCTGGCAGCTGTTTTTTCTTTCATCTATTTAGAGTTTGGAAAAGCTCCCACAGTAAAAGCGCGTTCTTATCTGGAAATCAAGCTTTCAGGAGAGATTCAAGAGCAGGCGCCCCGAGACTTTTTTTCGAGTATGCTTGGACAAGCTCCTTCTCTCTCGCTGCACGATATCTGGATGAACATCAGAAAAGCTAAGGTTGACAACCGAGTCAAAATCCTTGTTCTTCGCCTCGGCTACATCCAGTGCGGGTGGGCAAAAGTAAACGAAATCAGAGAATCTATCCTGGATTTTAGAAAATCAGGGAAAAAAGTTTATGCCTACATAGATGAGTCTGTAGAATTCGACAAACAATATTATCTCGCTACAGCCTGTGATCGAATTATTCTCCATCCTATGGGTGTGTTTATTATAAACGGAATCGGCGGATATGTTCCGTTCTTCAAGAAATCCCTGGATAAACTGGGCATAGAAGCTGAAATTGAACATGTAGAAGAATACAAGACAGCCTATAACATGTTTACAGAAGAAGGATTCACGCCAGCTCACAAAAGGATGATGAAATCCCTGTACGGCGATCTCTATTCTCACTACATCAAAGTGCTTGCAGAAGCTAGGGGAAAAAGCGAAAAAGAAATTAAGGCACTGATTGATCATGGTTTCTTCCAGGGAGAAAGAGCGTTGGAGGCAGGATTGGTGGACGACCTTCTTTTTGAGGACGAATTTGAGGATCTTCTCAGGGAGAAAGATAAAAAACTAAACAAAATCACACACGGGCAGTACTCAAAGATCGAGCCGTCATCTCTGGGTTTAAATAGAGGAAAAAAGATTGCCCTCATCTACGGAATGGGAGCTATCCATACCGGAGAAGGTTTCTATCAATCAATGGGAAGCTCTACGACGGCCCGCTGGATTAGGAAGGCCCGGAAAGATAAATCCATTGCAGCAGTCGTCTTCCGGGTTGACAGCCCGGGTGGCTCGGCTGTCGCTTCTGATGTCATCTGGAGAGAAGTAGCTTTAGCCAAAAAGGAAAAGCCGTTTGTTGTATCTATGTCCGATGTGGCTGGTTCGGGAGGATACTGGGTTTCCATGTCCGCCCACAAAATTGTAGCCCAACCCCAAACTCTCACCGGGTCTATCGGAGTCATCTCTGGAAAATTCAATCTCGTAAAACTTTATGAAAAACTGGGGATAACTTCAGAGAAACTCACCTTCGGGAAAAGGGCAGATTTATTTTCTACTTATAAGAAACTCACCCGGGAAGAAAGAGACTTCCTTAAAAAAGAAATTCTGTGGGTTTATGATAAATTCCTGACAAAAGTCGCAGAAGGACGAAACTTATCAAAAGAAGAAGTCGACAAAATTGGAAGAGGTCGGGTCTGGACAGGAAGTCAGGGAAAAGAACAGGGCTTGGTAGATGAACTCGGAGGATTATCCCGCGCGCTTGAACTGGCAAAAGAACTGGCCGGTATTCCAATCGATGAAGAAGTTAGACTCGTAGTTAGGCCCAAAAAAATCTCATTCTTTGATACGTTTTTAGGTAGGAGATTGGCAAAAATAAACCTCTGTCTCGATCCTAGATTAGAAAAAATGCTTTCTGCATTTATGCTGCTGAATAAAGAAAAAATCCTGGCAATAATGCCTTTCTGGTTTGCTCCGGAATAGACAAAAAAGAAAAAGAATATCAATCACTTTAAGCTAACGTTTACAGCCTCAAAACCTCCTCTTTGCCACCTTACTCGTTCATTTAATAAGTTGTTCAGCATATCGACTTTGATAAATCTTCCATCCTTTTTGAAACAATCGAAGAAATTTGCCTTTATAAGCAAGTGCCGCTCGAATGACTTCTTTCTTTCCGAGAAAATTGACGATGATGTTTGCTCCATCAAGGTCTTTAATCATTTTGAGCTTGGCCTGTCTTCCTGAACGAAGTTGAGACATAGCAATCTTGTGGGCCGCCCAAAAAGATGGCTGCGGAACTGTCACAGAGATATCTTTATAAACAAAATTCTTGCTATTTTCGTGCAGTATTCGCTGATATTTCAACGGAGTCGTTACGATGTTGAATCCTTTGATTCTATAAGGGTCTTTGATAATCCGTCCTGGCTCACACAAGAACTCAATGCTCAATTTGTTCTTTGAGCTTTCAAGTGCGGGGATGTATTTTTCAGATCGGGTGATCGGGCCACTATGAGGAATACACCCAATCTCGGTAAGTCTCTGGTGAATAGAGGGATTTGACTTTTTTGCAGGATCATGAGGGCGGATGATGGTGAAATCAACATCGCTTGTGGTGAATGAAAAACGTGGAATTGGGTGATTTTCCGCATAGACAAGTAAAACCCAGCTACCGATTAATATCAAATGTTCAAGGGCGCCGATTTCATGCAAGCTTTTTAGGATTGCATGAAATTCCTTTTCAAACTCAAACATTCTTATAAGCTTTTTTGGCGATTTTTAATTGCCCTTTGAGGGTCTTAAGGATCTGCCGGATTTCCTTAAGCTGTTTCTTAATCATTAGCCTTTTTTTATTGGCCGCATGGATTTCCTTCATTCTTTTCCGATATTCATCTTCGCTTCGGCAGAGAAATTCAGAAACGGATCTTCCGCTCTTCCAATATTTCTTATAGTAATAGATGTTTCCATGAATTTTTCGCTTATAAACAGAAACAGCTGCATGATCTTTTAGATAGCTTTCCATCAGCTGTAGTCGTTCTTGATGATTTTTTATTTCTTCCTCAAGATAAACGATATTTGATTCAAGCACCATTTTTACACCAGGAAACTTTCTGTTTAATTATAAATCATGGTGTAAAAAAGTCAATATTTTTTACACCAGGATATTTATAATATCAGCAACAACATGGTGTAAATAACTAAGCAAAATCACACACGGGCAGTACTCAAAGATCGAGCCGTCATCTCTGGGTTTAAACAGAGGAAAAAAGATTGCTCTCATCTATTGCATGGGAATTATCTATAGAAGTCGGGTCTAGACAGGAAGTCAGGGAAAAGAACAGGGCTTGGTAGATGAACTCGGAGGATTATCC
>CAYTBG010000146.1:0-5454 GCA_964435925.1 uncultured Eubacteriales bacterium
GGCAAACTCGATCCGTGAATAATCCAGGTTAATAAAGGGGACAAAAATAAAAAATGGGGCCAGGCCCCATTTTTTATGTCCCCTTTTTTCTATTTCTTTTTTTATTTTGCATCCTTTACTTTTTGGACTATCTCGAAAAAAGTCTGGGGAGAATTGACAGCCAGGTCTGCCAGGATCTTCCTGTTGAGTTCGATATTCAGCTCTTTCAGGCCATGGATAAAGCGGCTATAGGAGAGACCATTGTTCTCTGCCGCAGCTTTGATGCGGATAATCCACAGCCGTCTGAAATCTCTCTTGCGGGTCCTTCTGTCCCTGTAGGCATAAAGAAGGGCTCTCTCCACCGCTTCTTTAGCTGTGCGGTAGTTATGGCTCCGCGCTCCCCAATAACCTTTGGCCAATTTTAAAATCTTTGACCTTCTTCTACTTTTTTTAGTGCCTCTTCTTACTCTGGGCATTTTCTTCTCCTTGCAGTTTAAATCAGTACTGTTTTAGAGGGTTTATTCTCTAAGATTCGTAGGGAAGCATCCTTTTAATTTTGCTTCGATCTGGACTTTTAATAAGGGCGCTCTTCCCTAACTTCCTTTTCCTCTTTGCTGACTTCTTGGTGAGAAGATGGCTCTTATAAGCCTTACTATGAACTATCTTCTTTTTCCCTGTTACTTTGAACCTCTTTTTGGCTCCTCTGTGCGTTTTCAGTTTTGGCATCTTTTCCTCCTGCCTTTACGGGGCATAGCAGAGCTGAAACAGCCCAGCTTTGTCGTCGAATAACTCCGTCCTGAAACCCGGTGTCTTTGGTATCTTCGAAAACCCTGTTTAAAATCTGGATGGCCAACTCGGGTTTAGCTTTTTCTCTTCCTCTCATCATAACCCTTATTTTAACCTTGTTCCCATCGTTCAGGAATCTCCGGATATGCCGCATCTTGAAACTGTAATCATGAATGCTAATTTTAGGCCTGAATTGCATCTCTTTGACTTGAATCTGCTTCTGATGTTTTTTTGCCTCATGTTCTTTTTTATGTAATTCATACAGAAACTTGCCATAATCCATAATTCGACATACGGGGGGGGTTGCCTTAGGGGCAATCTCGACTAAATCCAAGTCTCTCTCCTTGGCAATAGATATGGCCTCCGCCACCGGCAGAATCCCCATTTGTTTTTTATCCTCATCAATCACCCTGATTTCATTCGCCTGTATCATCGCGTTTATCCTATGCGGCTTTCTACTCCTTCTCACTGGATAAAATGTGCGCCTTCTAATGATTGACCTCCTTTAAAGATTCACGATTAAATATTTATTTTTATCCAATTCCTTTACTTTTTCAAGGAATTCATTAACAACTACTTCACCTTTATCGCCCTTCGTATGAACTCTCAAGGAAGCTGTTCCCTTAGTGACTTCTTTATCCCCCACAACTAGAATGAGAGGAATCTTATGAATTTCTGCATCCCTGATTTTATAACCGATTTTTTCCCGGCGAAGGTCCACATGTGATCTTAATCCATTTTCTTTGAATGTTTTATCTAAAGAAGTCGCATAATCATTATGCCTCTCTGCAACAGGGATAATGATCACTTGGACAGGAGCAAGCCAGACCGGGAAATTTCCGTTGTAGTGCTCGATCAAGACACCAAAGAATCTTTCAAGTGAGCCCAGGATTGCCCTGTGAATGAGAAAAGGACTCTGGCGTTTTCCGTCTTCGCCCACATAGCTCAAATCAAACCTTTCAGCCAGATTAAAATCAAGCTGGATGGTTGTGCACTGCCAAGACCTCCGCAAAGCATCTTTTATTTTGATATCTATTTTGGGCCCGTAAAAAACTCCTGCTCCCTCATCCACCCGAAAATCAAGTTTTGCAGCCTTCAGGGCTTTCTCCAGTGCGTGAGTCGCTCTCTCCCAATCCTCAATCTTTCCCACATATTTTTCAGGAATAGTGGAAAGAAAGATTTCATACTCTTTAAATCCAAAGGTTTTCAAAATTCGTAAAGCCAGAAAGATGACGCGCTTTATCTCTTCTTCAAGTTGATCAGGGAGGCAGAAGATATGAGCATCATCCTGGGTGAATCCTCTGACTCGCATAAGTCCATGGAGAACTCCACTCCGCTCGTAACGGTAAACTGTTCCCAGTTCCGCCCATCTTATGGGCAGATCGCGATAGCTTCGCTGCCTGGAGTTGAAAACCATGATATGGAAAGGACAATTCATGGGTTTAAGTTCGTACTCAATTTCATCGCTCTGGATTGGAGGGTACATGGCATCATAAAACTCCGTGTGCCCACTTTTCCTCCAAACATCAAGCTTGGCTAAGTGGGGCGTGTAGAGAAAATCGTAGCCGTCTTTCAGATGCTCTTCCCTCCAATAGGACTCGATAACGTGCCTGACAGCAGCTCCTTTGGGATGCCAGAGAATCAATCCAGCTCCCAAATCCTCATTGAAACTGAAAAGATCCAGTTCGGTGCCGAGCTTCCTGTGGTCTCTCTTTTTGGCTTCCTCCAAGAGAGTGAGATAATCCTTTAAGTCCTTCTTCGTAAAAAAAACAGTCCCGTAGATTCTTTGAAGCTGCTTTCCCTGTTCGTCTCCTTTCCAGTAAGCACCTGATACAGAAAGAAGCTTGAAGTGTTTGATATGGCCTGAGGAGGGAACATGAGGGCCTAAACAGAAATCTATAAAACTTCCCTGCTCATAGCAGGTCACCTCTTTGTCGCCTTTCTCCTGGATAAGCTCTACTTTTAGCTCCTGACCCCGTTCCTTGAAAAGGCGAAGGGCTTCTTTCTTAGGAAGGGTTATTTTTTGAATGGGAATATCTTGTTGAGAAAGCTCCCTCATTTTTTTTTCGATGGCTGCAAGATCCTCTGGGGTAAAGGGTTTATCTCTTAAAAAATCATAGAAAAACCCATCCTCGACTGCTGGTCCAATCCCTGTTTGGGTCTTTGGAAAAAGATCAAGGACCGCGTGGGCCATAAGATGGGCAGAGCTGTGTCTTAAGATGTCCAGAGCCTTATCAGAGCCTTCGTAAATCAACTGAATCTCCGTATCTTAAAAAAAATGAAAAAAAATTGGGGCCAGGCCCCATTTTCTATTTCTTTCCACTTTTTTATTTTTGAATAAAAATGGGGCCAGGCCCCAATTATTTTTCTTTTCACTAGTATATCAAAAGAAAATGGGGACAGGCTACTTTTTCTTTCCACTATCTGTTCTTCTATCTTGGCGAAGAGGGGCTCATGGGGCAGCTTTAGACGGGGGATTAAATCGGAAAGTATTGTGCCTTTCTTAATCGAAAAAATAGACCTCTCTGCCTTAGCTTTAACCGATTCAACCATCAAAATCTATCTGTATCCTACATGCGAGGAGAACCAACTTATCTCTTCTACTCTTCCTCATGAATACGCACTCCTAATAAATGGTAGGCGCGGAGGGGATCGAACCCTCGACTTCTTCCGCGTCAAGGAAGCACTCTCCCACTGAGCTACGCGCCTATTCCTTTCAAGCTATATATATACTAAATAATTTACTCTATTAGTGTCAATAGTATCTGGGTAGATACAGAGCAGATACGGGGTCAGACCTTTCAAACTTTTATTGCTATTAGATTATCGATAAATCTTATTCTTTCGGACTTATTAATACAAGCTTGAAAAGTCTGATCCCAATTTAGACTAATTTAAACTCGGTTTGTCTGGCATCTACTCGTAAAGGTATTCAGTGTTCTAGATTACAACCATGATCTAGAAAATGCCCACTAATCATCTCTTTTCTCTTCAATTTGTAAGACAAACGCCTTTACTGTGATTAAGCCAAAGTCTTGCAAAAAAATCATCCAAATACTGATATCATTAACAAAATTTTATATTCTCTCATTATACATATAAAATGCGGAATAAGAGTGGCAGTCTATTTTTCAGAAAATGCCTTGACAAGGATATTATTTTTAAATAATATGAGCCTGTTGGGGGAGTAATATAAGACAAATTATTAATAAACCTCATAAGTATTGCTTCTCACTATAAGTGAGGATGAAAAATGAAAAAAATTCTGCGCATAATCAAAAAAAACATTAGAATTCTCTTCGAATATGCTTTATTTATTTTAATAATTTTGATAGTGAGCATATTTGTTGAAGCTCAAGAAATTGAAAATGTTCCTGGATCATATGGATATTATTTATTAAATAAGGAAGAATGGGTTAAAATCCCTGAGATTGTAACGACGCTCCGTACTCCACTAAAGGGTGTTTGCAGCACCTGGGGTATTCTTGGCATAGATTCTAAGCCTGAAATAATAATAGAAGAGCAATATCCGATATTTCTTATCTATGATAAAAACACGAACACTAATAAGTTACAACTAGTTCGTCTTTGGTATTTTGAAAAACTTCGAGCAGTTGATTTCTATGGAACTCCTCCAGATCCTGGATCTTTTAAGAAATTATGCGGCGTGGAGAGAAATAGTTTGCAGGACTTTAAGAAATGGACCGTTGTTGGCACATATCCCATTATAGGTCGGCCAATACTAAATCATCCTGATATGTTTCGTGTTCGCCCTAAGAAAAATCTACCTCCAGGTATATACGCAATCTACAAAGGTACAAAATTTACAAGCCGTCCTTTGTCAAGTGACTTAGGTATCCCTTTGAGAGCTTTTGAAATGAAGGGTGCTGAAAAAGAACCTCCGGAACTTACTCCTGTGGACAACCCATGCATAAAAATCATAAACTCCTGTATTTCTGATAGATTAAAGGGAATAGAAAATATGAGGGCGGAGAAGTGCAATTTTTTAGTTTCTGAAAAGCAAATCATCTGTTATATTGGAATAAAGGGACAACGATGTGGAGAAATAGCTAAATTTATTTGGTATCGGCCTGATGGTACTATTCAGGTTAGACATAAATACGTGCTTGGCCTGGCCCAACCTGGTAAAATACTTCATGTTCATCAAAAGTATAATCCCTCTAATCTTCTTATGCCAGGGAAATGGATACTTGCTGTCGAAATATATGGAGAACTTGTGAAGTGCATGCCGTTTTATGTCAGTACTCTTTAAGAGGAATTTATTAGTAATCATGAAATTAATTATCTTGTCATTCAATGTCAATTTAAAAAAGGCTTAATTATCCCAGCTGGCCAAAAGTATAATTTAAAAAAATGCCAGTAAAAGGGGAAGGACAGCCTAATTTTGATTAAAAAGTATTCTGACTTGTTCACTGTCAGAGCCACTTTGTCACTTACCTTGTCCTGAGAAAAAAGCGCCGTTCAAATTTTCCTGGAGACTGCTCTTCTTAGTCCTTTGGTTAAGGAAAGGAGGGATTCTCCCCATTTTTCCGCAAAAATTAGCATTTTTGCGCGTTTTGCTCTATGCACTCACTGATTCACCGCTGGAGGCACTGAAACTGAGTTAAATTGCAGAAATTAGACAATTATGCCTCATTTCTTTAGAATAAATGCGAGGAATATCCCTTA
>CAYTBG010000147.1:0-5170 GCA_964435925.1 uncultured Eubacteriales bacterium
GGTCTCAAATGCGTTTCTTTTTATTATATGTCGGCATAATTTACCCTTCGGGCGGACCGATTTCACCGCATCTGCTTCGTTACAGGGCATTTGCAGTGGAGAACCACAGCCGCATACCCTGTGCCTCGCATCTGCGGCAAACTCGATCCGTGAATAATCCAGGCCAAATTGGCTAAACGGTTAAAACTTTTCTATGGAATCTTTTATTCTCTTTTATCCCAGTTAGTGACCAAATAGGGCTTTAGTTTTTCAAACTCAAGGCAGAGTTTTTCAATTTCTTCTTCAGCTTCTAAATTACTCATTTTTTTTGTTTTTTGGACGAAGGATGCAATAAAGCCAAAGTAGAGGGGAATCATTGATTCAAGGACAGAAGGTAGACTCATCTCCATGAAGGTGTACTTGAACCGTTGGTAGAAAAGGATGTAGTCGTAGATTATTTTTACCCAGACTTGAGAAGGGAAGCTAAAACTTTTCTTTGGGAGTTTAATAATTTTTTCCAGCGATCGCAGATTTTCTTTTTTCAGTATCTCTCTCCAGATAAGATAGCGTTTCGCAACTCCTTTATGAAAAAGCTTGAAGAGTCCATTGAAATCCTGGTGGGCTTCTTCAGGAATAACTCTGGCCTGAAAGCCAAAAGTTTGTAAATCTTTGCTTCCTTTTATTTTCTTCCATTTATCTTGATTTTCTTCGATGAGAGAAAAAATCGTTCCCATGACCTGCTTAAACATAGGAGGGAGAGTAGCCACATTTTTTGGGTTATGAATTTTGGCTCCGAGAAAGGATTGGCAAATTTTATATCCATTAGCCAGAGCGACAGACGTCATCCAGATGTCGATGCCGTAATAAGCGACGTCTGTGTCCCAGATGTCTTTTTCCATGTAATGGCTGAGAACCTTTGCTGAAAAGCCGAATTCACCTCCGATAGGCTGGCGGATCTTTATGCCGTATAAGGCTCTGGTCAGAGGGTAGATCAGGGAATTTGTGATAGTCCCGTCATATTTATGTCGCGAATAGAGAGGCGTGACATAATCAAATTTCTTGAAGAGAATGGGTCCTGCCAGAAGTTGTATCCATTCTGGAGTTATCGAGCGAAGGTCTGAATCGACCACAACCACAGCCTTAGCTTTTAGGGCATGGGCTACTTCAAATATCCTCCTGAAAGCTTTGCCTTTACCTGGAGTCCCTCTGAAGGTTGTTACCATTTCTGAAATAGGCGTATGAAGGCTTCGCATATAGGGATGCATTTCGTGAGCGATCAGGATAGTTTCGAGTCCTTTGTAATCTTTTATGCTCTTTCGAACGATTTTTCGGGTATTATCCGATGATCCGCTATCGGAATTGACAATGATGCTTTTTAACTTGGGAAAGTATTTTGTCAGTCCGAGGCGGACAGCTTTTAAGACATGACCTATCGTGTTTTCGGTGTTGTAACTCGGGATTCCGACCAAAAGGTCAACTTTTTTGATTTTTTTAATTTTTTCGATTGCTTTGGGAGTGAGAATCATTTTTTTTATCTCTTCAAACCATCCATGCTAAGAAAAAGATATTGTTAAAAATCCGATCAAAAGTCAATAACTTCCTTGGAGGGGTTGAGGAGTTGTTTTTTCCGCATCAGCCTTGCAAATGAAGCTCAAACCTGTCTTCAATTGAAGTACTCCTTCTTTGTTAAGAATATAACTCTAATAGATATAACTACTCTTGGACGAAAATCAAGTCATTGACACAAATTTTTTTTTTCTTTATTCTATACCAAGCGCAATTAAATCCATATAAAATTTTGTCTTATTACATGTTTTTTGGAGGAATAAATGTCTGATTTTTTCCAAAATGGAGTAATCGCTACCTTTCATAGATTGGGAGAATTAAACCTGAAAAAATTAGAAAATGATCTCAGGAGTTTTTCCCAGATAAGGCCCATCGCCTTAGTTTTGCCCTCTCTTTATCGAGAATTTAAAAGCGGAGCTCTCCCCAATATCATGAATGAGCTGAAAAAGGTTAATTATCTCCGGGAGATTGTCTTATGTCTTGATAGGGCAAATGCAGAACAATATAAAAGGGTAAAAAATTCTTTCTCTTCCCATAAAAAACTCAGAGTGATATGGAACGATGGTCCCCGGATGAAGGGGCTCTATAAGCTTTTAGAAAAGAATGACTTATCTCCAGGGGAAAGAGGAAAAGGACGAGCTGTTTGGATTTCCCTTGGGTATGTTTTAGCCAGGGGAAAAAGCCGGGTCATCGCTATGCATGACTGTGATATTGTAAACTATAATCGTGGACTTCTTGCCCGTCTTTGTTATCCTGTGGCTAATCCCCATTCTGAATACGAGTTTTGCAAAGGCTATTACAGCCGATACACAGAAATAATGCACGGCCGTGCCACCCGGTTGTTTTTTACGCCTTTTATACGGGCATTAGAAAAGATTTTAGGATATCTCCCTTTTCTGGTGTATATAGACAGTTTTCGCTATGCTTTGGCCGGAGAGATTGCCCTGAGAAAGGATTTAGCTATGGTCATGCGTATCCCCAGCGATTGGGGATTGGAAGTAGGGACTTTGGCTGAAGTTTATAGAAATATGGCTTTAAGCAGGATATGTCAGGTTGACATTGCCGATGGATACGATCATAAGCATCAAGAATTGGTTCCAGATGATCCAGAAAAAGGGATTTTGAAGATGACCGTTGATATTGCCAAGTCCATTTTTCGAACTCTCGCCCAGGAAGGAGCACAGTTTTCAGAAGGATTTTTTAAAACCTTGAGTAACATCTATTTGAAAGGCGCTCAAGAGACGGTCGTTCTGTATGAGAATGATGCTGAAATGAATAATCTAAAGTTTGACCGACACAATGAGTCGGTGTGTGTTGAGGCTTTTGCTGAGGGGATAAAGAAAGCAGGAGAGGTGTTTTGGCAAAATCCTTCTGGAACTGTTCTTATTCCCAACTGGCACAGGGTTATCGCCGCCCTTCCTGATTTTCTTACGCTTTTAAGGGATGCAGTAAAAAAAGATAACCAAGAATAAGACGTTAGGATTGATTCTTCATGCTCGTCGATTAATTCCGCAAGGGGCCGGTTTACATTGTGTAGGGGCTTGATTTATCAAGCCCACCTTTTAATATATGGATTTATTTTATCCAATCCGCATGTTTATTGTACTATCAAAAATGCGGATTTGATGAATCAAACCCCGTACATAATCCCCCATTTATTGGAATGATATAATTTGACATTTTGAATCGTCGTTTTTACTATAAAGGTCAGGTCTACATTTTAGGAAACTGGCAAAAAGAGATAGGAAGAATGATTTTCTCCAAAAAAATACTGATTATTTCACTTATAGTCATCGTTATTGCCGTATTGGCTTTTTTTATCTTTTTCAGAGGAAAACCAGATGAATCTGAAGAGACTTCCGCACACGATTCCGCAGAAGAAGCCCGAAAGGTTAAAGAAACAGCTCTTCCCGTGAAAGTTGTCGAAGCCCAGATAGGAGATCTTATTATTAAATTGAAATCTCCTGGTGAGGCTGTGACTAACATGAAAATAAACATGAAAGCTGAAGTGGCCGGAGTTATAAAAAGCTTGAACGTGGAGGAGAGCAAGCATGTCAAAAAGGGAGAGTTGCTGGTTGAGCTGGATGACGAGAAATACAGATTGGATCTTGAACAGGAAAAAGCCACACGTTTGAAGGTTTTGTCTGAATTATTGGTAGAGAAGCGATTTGCTGAACCTAGGGAGACAAGGTCTGGTCCGGATCGGGAGAAGATGCAAAAAGCTAAGGATGACTATGAGGAGGCAAGGAGACGTTTTCGTAGCGGGCTTACATCAAGAGCAGAATTTGAAAAGGCAAACACAGAGTATGAATTATCTTTGATTGAATCAGGAGGGAAAAAAGAAGAAATCCTGGCTGCTACAAAGGGACTAACTCAAGCCGAGATAAGAGTCAAAGCAGCTCAGATGAATCTGGAGAAGACGAAGATTAAAGCTCCCTTTTCAGGTTTAATTCACGATATTAAAGTTTCTCCTCAAGAGCATGTAACAAGCGGCAGAGAGCTTTTTACTCTCGTAAACATCGATCGGATACGAGTCCATGCTAAAGTTCTGGAGAGTGAAATAGGCAAGATGAAAGTAGGCCGGGAAGTGGATCTGAAGTTCAGCGCTTATCCAGGAAAAGTTTTCAAGGGCGATGTAAAGGCCATAAGTCCGGTGATCAATCCCAAAGACAAGACTTGCAAGGTTATTATCGATGTCGCTAATCCTGAGGAAGAGATTAAGCCGGGAATGCATGTCGAGGTTGAAATCGCAGCCGAAATTCATAAAGACAAATTACTTATTCCCCAGGATGCAGTCCTCGTCAGAAGCGGGAGGAAACTGGCCTTTGTCGTAGAGGAAGGGGTGGCTAAATGGAGATATATCGATGTGGGTCTTGAAAATGAAGACTATGCACAAGTCCTGGATGGCGTTAAAGAAGGCGAGTCGGTCATCATCGAGGGACATTTCACTCTGGCCCACGATGCCAGAGTCAGGATACAAAAGTAAGCTATCAGAAGTTTTTTGGAATTAGTCCACCCCTTAACCAATTCCCAACAATATCTGCTTCTACCTTAATAGAAATGTGACAGTAACTACAAAGATAATACCTCTTGGGCGGCCGTTAATGAGCATGGGTTCATAGACCCATTGAAGGACAGCATCTTTAGCTGCTTGGTCAAGAAGGGGGATGGATTTGAGAATCTTTACATTTGCCACTCTTCCGTAGATATCGGTTGTCGCTTCTATAATAACCGTGCCTTCCACTCTTGCCTGACGGGCAATGTCAGGATAGAGGGGATCCACTTTTTTGATTAGCTTAGGGGGTTTAATCTCTCCTGTTGCTCTTATGGGAGCTTCGACTTCACCAAGAACACCGCCGAGGACACCGCCGACAACGCCACCGAGCACACCCCCGACGACTCCGCCTTCCACTCCACCCTCAACTCCGCCTTCGATACCAATCTCGCTTAGTTCCTCCTCAGCTATATCATCGGGTATAACTACAGGGGCGACAAGTTTACCCGGTTCGATATTGGTTTGGGCTTGGACAGGTCTGATGCGTGTTCTTTTTGTTGAACTTTTGCGTTTTTTAGGTGGGGGAGGAGGTGGAGGAGGACCACGTCCAAGATGATAAAAAAAGACTTA
>CAYTBG010000148.1:0-5005 GCA_964435925.1 uncultured Eubacteriales bacterium
AACTTTTTCATATTTTTAAATTGCGACACAGTCTGATTGCGAGGAGAGTAGCGACGTGGCAATCTCAACCTTTTTTATGAGATTGCTCTGCCCCTGTGGGGCTCGCAATGACATCGCATCAAGCGACTTTAGGACAATGCCAATCCGGAAAAAACGTATTTGAAGGAATGAATCATGATCAAAGCAATAAGACCTAAATTGGAGTTTTTAAGTAAAGAATTTATCCAAAAAATAATTGAGGAAGCCCACGAAATCCTCGAGAATCAAGGAGTATTCGTCGAAAACGAAGAGGCTTTAAAGCTTCTTAAGGAAGCCGGAATGAGAGTTGATGATAAAACCCAAAGGGTTTACATCACTCAACAGCTTGCAGAGGATTCCCTTTCTTCCTCGCCTTCAATAATCAGATTATATGACCGAACAGGAGAAAAAGAATTCATAGTGGGAGAGGATCATGTCCATTTTAACCCTGGATCAGTTGCCATCACGATCCTCGACCATAAAACAGCAGAGGAAAGGAAGGCTGTGAGCGAAGACCTGGTTAAGTTCTATCGCCTCACGGATTGTCTAGAACACATTGATTTTCAGAGCACTGGAATTGTAAGCTCCGATGTTCCAGATTTAATCTCTGACAGCTACCGCTTGTTTCTGGGGCTTCAATTCTCGGCAAAACCTGTAGTTACCGGAACATTCCGGGTTGAAGGGTTCAAGCCAATGCATGATATGCTTGTTGCGGTAAGAGGCGGAGAAAAAAACCTGACCGAAAAACCCCTTGCTATTTTTGATGCATGTCCCTCCCCTCCTCTGAAATGGAGCAATCTAACCACCCAGAGCCTTATTGATTGTGCCCGGGCAGGAATTCCTTCAGAGCTTATTTCTATGGGGATGACTGGAGCAACATCTCCAGTGACCATTGCCGGAACTCTTGTCCAGCATGTAGCAGAGAATCTCTCAGGGTTAGTTATCACGCAGCTTGCAAAAAAAGGAGCTCCTGTTATTTTTGGAGGCTCCCCATCCAGCTTTGATATGAGAAAAGGAACAACTCCGATGGGAGCCATAGAGACAATGATGATTGATTCTGCCTATACCCAGATTGGAAAATATCTAAACCTTCCTATCCATGCTTACATGGGATTGAGCGATTCGAAAATCAATGACTCTCAGGCAGGATTTGAAACTGGAATTGGAGCTGTCATGGCAGCGCTCTCCGGTGTTAACGTTGTCTCAGGTCCGGGGATGATGAACTTTGAAAGCTGCCAGAGTCTGGAAAAGCTAGTAGTGGATAATGAGATCTGCGGCATGGCCTGCAGAGCGATGGAAGGAATTTCTCAACGGGACGAGCCTATTGCTAAGAATCTATTCGAGGGTTTTACCCAAGAAACCCAGTTTTTAACCATGCCGCACACTCGAAAGTGGTACAGGAAGGAACATACCTTTCCTGGAATAATAGACCGTGATACCTACGACTATTGGGTTTCCCTTGGAAAAAAATCAATTGCTGACAGAGCTTCAGAAGAAGTAGAAAGACTTCTTAAAGAAAATCCCCCGTCTCTTTTGGATGAGGATATCCTTCAAGAGCTTCGAAAAGTTATGGATTCCGATGCCAAAGCGTGTGGTATGAGTTCTCTCCCTGAAATAAAATTATAGACTAACGTTTTTTGGGGCTTTAAGGGGTTTGAGGCGGTGCTCTTCCAGAATTTCATTCAACTTAGGGATTTCCACACTCATAAATTCATTAAACCTGCTGACAAGTGCATTCACAGCTTCTGATAATTCCTTAAGCTGTGATAACTCTGTCTTTGTCGGAGCTGATGGATACCCTGAGATAGACGCGCCCAACATCATAACCAGTTGGGAAAGAGAACCTCCCCTGAGGGCCATTTCTATGGAGCCTCTATATCCGAATCCCTTGGGTATAATTTCTTCTTCTAATATGGCAAATTTCTCATCAAAATTTTTGAGGGCAGTTCGAACTACTTCTGGAGTGTCTTCTTTTTCCTTCAGTTCTTTATCCAACTTCTCAAGCTGCCGCCTTATATTTCTTGTAGCTGTGACAGATAAGCCCATCTTCTTTGAATGAGCCATAACTTCAACGATTTTATCGCTCTGGACAATTCTTTCTTCCTCTTTCATTTGAAACCTTGGATCGGGGTAAACAATTCCTTTGTTCATCAGTTTTTGGTCTCCGACTACCAATTCAACCGTATACTCTCCAGACGCAACAAGAGGCGATCCAATAAACCCTATGCCTGAGGACTTAAACTCTTTTCCTTCCTTTGTCTTAGGAACATACCGCAAGTTCCACGTATTTTTCTGAATACCTTCTCTTTTTGAAAGCTGGAGTTTGAATATTTTATCGCCTTTACTGTCTTTTATAAAAACTTCAGGCCTCTCTTCGGGCTTCGTTCTAAAGTAAGAAGTTATGGTCATACCGAAAGAAGGGTTTTTAGCAGCATAAATCTGCTTACTGAAATATTCGCGGGTGGTTGACCGCAGAAATTGAGTTGCAGGCCGGATATTGAACAGATAAGAGCCAGAATTAAATACTTCTTCTGTCATCCCCTGGAGAAGAGCAATGTCATCCATGATCCAAACTCCCATCCCATGCGTTCCGATAATCAGATCATTCTCTCGAGGATGGATAGCAATGTCCCGCACAGCCGCAGTCGGCAAATTATTCTTGAGCGAAAACCAGCTCAGGCCACCATCGAGGGAAGTAAAAATTCCAAATTCAGTTCCGACAAAAAGGAGGTTTTTGTTTTTTAAATCCTCCCGAATTACATGCACCCAACCAAAAGGCAGGTTTCCCTTGATGGATTTCCAGGTATTACCGTAATCCGTGGTCTTATAAACATAAGTCCCATAATCATCATGGCGATGCCCATCAAAAGCAGCATAGGCTGTCCCTGCCTCAAAATGTGAAGCTTCAATACGAGAGCACCACGTGCTCGGAGGAAGGTTTTTAATTTCCCTTACAACATTTTTCCATGTTTTCCCGCCATCACGGGTTATCTGGACATTTCCATCGTCGGTTCCGCACCAGATGACTCCTTTCCCAACAGGCGATTCTGATATAGTGATTATCGTGCAATGGATTTCAGCGCCAGTATTATCCATAGTTATAGAACCGCCCGAATCTTTTTGCTTGTTGGGGTCATTCGTTGAAAGGTCCGGACTGATTATTTCCCAGCCGTGCCCGCCATTGGTGGTCTTGAATAAATAGTTTCCTCCTGTATAAACAGTTTTGGGGTCATGAGGGGAAATGTATATTGGCGAATTCCAGTTGAAACGGTATGGAGGTTCTTTTAGAGAAGCCTGGGGTCTGATAGTTTTGCCTATTTTAATCCTCATATCAAAACGCGACAATCCATTCATTTGATAGTTTCTGTAAATGATATTTGGGTCAGTAGGATCTACTTGAGCGTAGAATCCGTCTCCTCCACCTATCGTATACCAATCAGCATTTGTAATCCCCGCAGTGTCTATGCTGGCACTCGGTCCTCCCCAACTGCCGTTATCCTGCAAGCCGCAGTAAACATAATATGGTTTTCTCATATCAAACCCAATCTGATAAACTTCAGCCAGCGCCATATGCTGGATAGGATGCCAGTTTTTCCCACCGTCGTAAGTGATATCTATACCGCCGTCATTTCCATCGATCAGGTGAAGAGGATTGGATGGATCTATCCAGAGAGCATGATGGTCAGGATGGGTTCCTCCAGAAATTGGTTTAAATTTTTTGCCCATGTCTTTTGAGACATAGGATCCTCCCGAAAAAACATAGACAACCTTATCATCGCTGGGATCAATGCGAATCTGGCTGTAGTAAAAAGGCCTGGAATTTACCCGCTTATAGGTTTCGTTATCACAAGTTCTTTTCCAGCTTTTTCCCTTATCTTCTGAACGCCAGATTCCGGCGTCTTCGTGCTCGATAAGGGCATAAACGACATTAGGGTTGCTCCGCGAAACATCGATTCCTATTCTTCCCATCACTCCTTCTGGTAAATCCTCTGTAAGCTTTGTCCAGGTTACTCCACCATCTGTTGTCTTATAAAGTCCGCACCCTGGACCTCCGCTTGAAAAATAATAGGGAAGCCGGCGGTGTTCGTAGGTAGCAGCATAAAGAGTCAGGCTATCTGAAGGATCAATGGCTAAATCGGCAACGCCAGTATCTTCGTTTATGTAAAGAACTTTTCTCCATGTTTTTCCGCCGTCACTCGTTTTGTAGACGCCCCGCCACTTATTCGGGCCCCAGAGATGGCCCATTGCTGCCACATAGACAATATTCGGGTCTCCGGGATTGATGATTATTCGGCTAATATGGCGGGTATTTTTGAGGCCCATGTTCTTCCACTTCTTTCCTCCATCGATGGATTTATACACGCCATCGCCTATGGTGACACTGTTTCTGCATGTTGCTTCTCCTGTTCCTACCCAGATAATGTCCGGATGAGATTGAGCGATAGCAATATCACCCACGGAGACCGTGTTTTCTTTATGAAAAACAGGCGCCCATGTGATGCCGTTATTCACTGATTTCCAGACACCACTCGGACCTATGGCTGCGTAGATAATCCACGGCTCTTTTTCTACGACATCGATATCCACTGTGCGGCCTCCCATAACAGCAGGTCCGATGCATCTCCATTTGATTTTCTCATACAATTTGCCGATTTTATCAGCGCTCTGTCCGTATGTGTCTAAAGAAAAACAAATAAAAGAAAAAATGATTCCCAGGATGACTAATGAGCTAGCTTTTTTCATGACTTCTCCTTTTTCTTCTAAGAAATTTTCGTGAGCTAAAAAAATATTTTTAGGAAAAACATTTTATTCTATATAAAATGATCGGAAAAGAAAATAATTTTATGATTAAGGTAAGCACCTCCATTTCCATGATAACTGGTTGCTATGTTCAGGACAAAGGTTTTGGAAAAGAGATGTAGCGACCATTGAAGAAAGGCTCAGGCTACATGGCTCCAAAACACGTTGCTTTTGCCCCTGAATAAAT
>CAYTBG010000149.1:0-4997 GCA_964435925.1 uncultured Eubacteriales bacterium
TGCTTGTCCAGATTCCTGCAGGAGTCTACCATGGCTGGATGTGTGTAAGCCAGGAAGAGGCAATTATCGTCAACATTCCGACAGAGGCCTATAATTACGAACATCCTGATGAACAGCGCTTAGACCCTCATGATAACGATATCCCCTATGACTGGAGGAGAAAAGACGGGTGAAAAAAATAAAAAAAATGGTAGCGGTCCCCATTTTTCATGATAACGATATCCCGTATGAGTGGAGAAGAAAAGATGGCTGAAGAGCGCCGCATCGAAGACCAGACTTTACTCGTTACAGGAGGGGCGGGTTTTATCGGCAGCAATTTCATTCATTATATGCTGGATCATTATCCACGTTGCAAGATCGTCAACCTGGATAAGCTCACTTATGCCGGGAACCAGGATAACCTGAAGGATGTGGAGAAAGACCCCCGGTATGAATTTATCCATGGAGATATTCGGGATCGAAAACTTGTCCGGAATATTTTTAAGAGAGTTAAGGGGGTCGTTCATTTTGCTGCTGAAACCCATGTGGACCGTTCCATCCTGGATGCAGGGGAGTTTGTGCTGACAGATGTTTATGGAACATTTGTTCTGTTAGAGGCTTTGAAGAATTCCGATTTGGAGTTTTTCATTCATGTCTCCACAGATGAAGTTTATGGGAGCAGGGAGGAAGGATACTTTAAGGAAGATGATCCTTTGTGTCCCTCTTCGCCTTATGCTGCAAGCAAGACAGGTGCAGATCGCCTGGCTTATTCTTATTGGGTGACTTACGGGCTTCCGGTCATCATTCTCAGGCCGAGTAATAATTTCGGTTCTTATCAGTATCCGGAAAAATTCATTCCTCTTTTTGTGACCAATGCTCTGGAGGAAAAGAATCTGCCTCTTTACGGGAAAGGGACAAATGTGCGCGATTGGCTTTATGTAGAGGACAACTGCCGTGCCATAGACCTTGTGATGCGCAGAGGAAAAGTCGGAGAAGCTTATAATGTGGGTGCTGATAACGAAGTTCAGAATATCACTATAGCTGAGAGAATTGTTGATTTGTTGGGGAAATCCAAGAGTTTGATCAAATTTGTTCCTGACCGCTTGGGCCACGATAAGAGGTACGCTGTAGACTGTCAGAAAATTCATGCTTTGGGATGGAAGCCAGAGGAGAATTTCGATGAAGCGCTGGCCTCAACTGTCCGCTGGTATCAAGAGAATACCGACTGGTGGCAAAAAATAAAAGAAAAAAGCAAAGATTTTAAATCCTTCTACGAGGAATACTACCGCACTCGAAAGTAAAAATGGGGAACTGCCCCCTATTTCTAATAGAATTTTAGTTCGAGCTGGTTTTCCTGGGCAATTTTCCTCTCTTTTTCGATCTCTTTGAGGATTTCTGGAGTAACATCGCCCGTGGGATAAACTCCGTCAAAACAGGCTCCACAGAAGTTCTTGAGATTCTTGTTTCCAAGCCGCACCGCCTTTTTGAGCGATTCTAGAGTCTGGTAGATGACCTTATCCGCCCCGATTTTTTTGGCTATCTGGTCAAGGTTTGCGTCTCGGGCCACAAACTCGGTTTTGGTCTGCATGTCAATACCATAGACGCAGGGGAATCTCAAGGGAGGGGAATAGGCAGCAAAATAGACCTTCTTCGCCCCGCATTCACGGACCAGATCAATTATCGCGCGGGATGTATTTCCCCTGACTATGCTGTCGTCTACAAGAAGGACATTCTTTTCTTTAAATTCAGAGGGGATAGGATTTAATTTCTGTCGGACAGATGTTTTCCTTTTTTGGTCAGCGGGCATAATAAAGGTCCGGCCGATGTAGCGATTTTTTACCAGTGCTTCTCTGTATTTCAAATTTAGTTTTCTGGCTATCTCGATAGCTGCATCCCGGGCTGAATCGGGCACAGGTACTACAATATCTATCTTGAGGTCATGCTTTTTAATTTCATCTGCCAGGAAACGACCCAGGTTGACCCGGCAGTCGTAGACATTGACATTGTCGAGAAAAGAATCGGGCCGGGCAAAATAAACCCATTCGAAAAGGCAAGGAGAATGGGCACAATTAGAAAGCTTTCTGGCGTGGAGTCTGCGCTTTTTATCGATAAAAATAGCCTGGCCGGCCTCCACATTTTCAATTTCAGCGAAATTCATGATGTTCAGGCTGACGCTTTCAGAGGCGATAGCATAGGAAGGGTGAAGCCCATCATGGCGTCTTCCATAAAGTAGGGGTTTGATTCCGTAAGGGTCTCTGAAAGCGACTATCCCTTGTTCAGCAATATAGGCCACTACAGAGTAACCGCCCTTGACTCTCTTAAACACTTCTTCCACAGCCTTGAAGACATGCTGGGGTTTTAGCGTTTTTGTTTTCTGGTCGGCCAATTCCTGAGCAAAGATATTCAGGATAACTTCCACATCATTATCGGAGTTTAAGAGGCGGTGGTGTTTTTCGAACAGGCTTTTTTTGAGCTCAGCGTAATTTATGACATTTCCGTTGTGGGCCATGATTATTCCAAACGGAGAATTAACAAGAAAGGGTTGGGCATCTTCTCCTCTTACACCGCCGATTGTTGGGTAGCGGGTGTGGCCGATGCCGATGTTGCCTCTTAAGCGTTGCATATGTTCTGCAGTGAAGATGTCCCTGACCAGACCGTTTCCTTTTTTTATGTGGAAGCGGTTGCTGTAGGTGATGATTCCGGCTGAATCCTGGCCTCGGTGCTGGAGCGCCAATAAGCCTTGATAGATGTCTCTTACGACATCATCATTACCATAAATTCCGACTACACCACACATTCTTGTTTAAGTTATAATTATAATAAATTTTTTCCTTACAAGCAAAAAATAAACGAATTATAAGGTGGGCTTGATAAATCAAGCCCCTACAAGAAAGGTGTCAAGAGGCGATTAAAAAAGTAGCCTGTCCCCTTTATTTAGCCAGGGAGGAAAGGAGTTCCTCTGAAGTCACTGCTGCTGTTCCCATTTTGCCTACGACTATTCCTGCGGCTGTATTGGCAAGTATAGCAGCCTCCTGGATCGAACCTCCTGAGAGAAGGGCCAGGGCGGCTGTGGCAATCACTGTGTCTCCTGCTCCTGTAACATCGTAGACTTCCTTGGCACCAGTGGGGATATGCAGCGGCTTTTTCCCTTTTTCAAACACTGTCATGCCCTGCTCTCCTCTTTTGAGGATGAGGTATAGAGCTGAAATTTGAGAGAGGATTTTTTGACCTGCCCTTTCCGCCTCAGAGTCAGTCCAGCAATCGTGCTGGACAATTCTTTCTGCCTCAAAGTGGTTAGGTGCGATGAGTGTGACAGGAGAAAAAAGAAAAAAATTCTCAAACTTGGGATCAACAATGACAGGAATTCTTCTTTCCTGGGCAAAGGAAAGCACTTTGTTCACAAGCGATTTGGTGAGGGTTCCTTTGTTATAATCGGAGATGAGGATACCGTCGTATTTTTCTTCCTGAATAAAATTGAACATCTGCTCTTCAATCATCGAAGAGATCGCTGTCTTTTTTTCCAGATCTACTCTAACTACCTGCTGCTGGTGAGCAATGATTCGCGTTTTTACAATGGTGGGACGGTTATCATCGGTGATAATACCACGGTTGTCAGGAACATTTTCTTTGATCCACTGTCCTTCTGCATCATTGCCGACAACGCCCACGAGGAGTGGGAAAGCTCCCAGGCTTTTCAGGTTATGGCTGGTATTTCCCGCTCCGCCCAGGCAGGAAGTATCCTTCTTGACCTCAACAACAGGAACAGGCGCCTCCGGAGAGATACGTATGACATCGCCCCAGAGGTATTTGTCAAGCATGAGGTCCCCTAAAACAAGGACTCTCTTATCCTTGAAATTCTTAATAATTTGACGCATCTTTTTAGATTCTATGTTTATCATTTGTCATCCTTTCTTAAAAATATGGGATTAGAAATGATCCAGGGTATATTCTTACCTAACGGAGATCTCTCGGTGAGATAGACTTCCACACGGTAAGTTCCTGGATGTGCGGCTTCGTAAGAAATGCTGTCTTCGGTGGAGCGAAATATCATTTTTCCATTATGAACTAGATGAATATCTTTGGCAAAGGGAAAGGGAGCTTCGATGTTAAGGGTCACCGGAGAATCCAACATTACTGCGCTGCCCATGAGCACCGTTTTTTCCTCTTCTTCTCCACTGAACCTGAACCCATATGCATGAGCAGCCGCATGGATAGAGTTATAAAATCTTCCCTTTCTTAATGCCTCATAGACTTGATGCTTGGCTGTGTTAAAATCCTCTGAAAGCGGCGATTGGAGCAAAAGATGAAGGTGGAGGAGGTTAAAGCCCGGGCGGTAGAGGAGATGGGCATCCAGGCTGAAATAGCCGTAAATCGGGTGAAGGTTGTTGAGTTCGTCCCATTTTCTTAGGTTTCGATGAGGGCTGTCGAACATTTTTAAAAAGGCATACTCAGGTTTTATCAAAAGTGCAGGAAGCGAAGGGATTGAGGCAATGATATTTTTTTTCAGCGCGGTATCGCCATTTATTATTTCAATCCCTCCATATTCGATAAATTTGCCCCATGACCAGCTGACTTTTGAGTATGGATGGGCGATGATCGAAAAGCCTCCTGCTGCTTTTATATCGTAAAAAGCATCTTCGGCGTTATGAGAAAAGCGGCGGGAGGGGAGTTCGAAGTCTAAAGCAACGAGATGGCCTCGGCTTACCGAAAGCTCAGATCCTGCAAGAACGAGAACTCCTTCTTTCCAACCCTGGCTCGAATAAGACTCATGATTAGGGTTGCCGTGGTCCGTAAGAATGATGAAATCGAGGTCGGCCTGAGAAGCAAGCTTTGCGATTTCATCCAGGCTTTTTCTTCCGTCTGAGTAGGTGGTGTGGATGTGGTAGACTCCTTCAATTTCCAGAGGGGAGGATTTTAATGCCGGGGCTTTATATGTTTTAAACCTCAGAATATTAAAGCTCAGCCAGATTGCGTAGAGCAAGAAAAGAGCCAAAAGGAATAGAAGAACTTTTTTCTTT
>CAYTBG010000150.1:0-4908 GCA_964435925.1 uncultured Eubacteriales bacterium
ATGGTGGGCGATGCAGGATTTGAACCTGCGACTTCTACCGTGTGAAGGTAGCGCTCTACCCCTGAGCTAATCGCCCGCATCTATTTTTATTCAATTTAGCCTCTGTTGTCAATTTTTCCCTTTTCTTAACCTGGAACAAGTAAATGACGAATAACTTGGATTGACAAGATTCCATTTTCATTTTATAAATATGGTAATGGCAATTAGAAGGTGTCCATACTGTAAAGCCATTATAGATGGGGTTGCCGAATACTGTTCAAACTGCGGCACTCAGCTTCTTTTTCCCGAGGATGAATATAAAGAAGAGGAAATCCCTGGAGATAAAATCGTAGAGGAAGAAGAGAAAGAAGAAGAGACTTTAGAAGCGGAAGATGCGGAATCAGAAAAAGAAGAGCCTTCTCCTGAAAGTGTAGAGGAAGAAGGAGAAGTAGAGGAAGAAGGGGAAAAAGAAGAAGAAGAGAAAGAGCTAGAAGAAGCTGTCACCCCTCCTCAAGTTGAAGACATTGATATCAAAGCCGCTGAGGCGCTCAGAATGAAGGAAGCGAGAGAAATAGTGAAAAAAGAGACTGAAAAACTCTGGGCATCTGTCGGGACGGAAGACGTGGGAAGACCCCCAAGCGTCGATATAGAATTCCCTCTGCCGGAAAAAGAAATGAAAGAAGAAACAGGCGAGCCTCCATCACCCAAGGCTCCAGAAAGCGAAGAAGAACTTAAAGTTGAAGAAGAAAAGGAAGAGATAGATTTAAGAAGCATAAGGATGAGGAGAACCCCTGATTCTGAAGAGAGAGAAAAAGAGGAAATTGAGAGATTCATGGAATCCGTTAAAGCGGAAAGAGGAAAGGAGGCTCAACTTACAGAAGAAGAAATCCCTCCGTCTGAAGAAAGAGAAAGGGAAGAGAGAGAAGAGATAGATTTAAGGAGCATAAGGATGAGGAGAACTCCCGATACTGAAAAGAGGGAGAAAGTGGAGATTGAAAGATTCGTTGAATCCATCAAGAAAGAAAGGGAAAGAGTGCGGGATAATTATACTCCGGAAGAAGAAATCCTTCCTCCTAAAGAAATGGGCGAGGTAACTTCAGAAATTAAGGAGAGAATTCCTCCGTGGGCAGAGAAGATAAAAAAAGAGCCGCCTCAAGAACTTGGAGATAAGGAAGTAGAGAGAAAGGTAGAAAAGCCAGTAGAGTCGGGAGAGGATTTTAAAGAGAAAGAGATAAAAACTCCAGTAGATGAGCCCCCTCCTCCTGTAACAGATAAGCCTCTTCCTCCAGTAGATGAGCCTCTCCCTGAAGAAGATAAGCCTCTTTCCCCAACAGATGAGCCCCCTCCTCCTGCAACAGATAAGCCTATTCTCTCAGAAAAAGAGATCGGTTTCCCTGAAGAGGTGGACCAGGAAACTCCCTTTGCCAGGGAAATTAGAGAAAAAAGAAAAAGAGCTGTGAGACGCCGTCGTTCCAGATATTATGCCTGGTTAAAAGCCAGAGCTTTTGACTTTGTTTTCATCGCAGCTTTCAGCCTCATCTGCCTCGGGCTTGCTTCTCGTTTGATGGAGGTCTCTTTATTTAGATTGATTTCAGCCTCAGGACCTCCAGTTCTTGTTTTTTATTTTGTTCTTCTGTTGTTTTATTTTGGCTTTTTTATCCTTTTTCTGGGAGAGACCCCGGGTGATCGCGTCTTTCCTCGTGATTAGCTAACCTTCACCTCATCGCCTAACTTGAAACTTCTTCCAAGAAACTTTTCTTTTGCCATCTCGTCTGAAGCGATATCTTTAGGATTGCCTTTGATCAAGATTTCACCCTCATCAATGATGTAGGCGCGGTCAGCTATTTTGAAGGTATCCTGGACATTGTGGTCGGAGAGGATGATTCCTATTCCTTTGTTTTTCAATTTCAGCATTATTTTTTGAAGCTCGGTTATGGTCAAAGGGTCAATTCCCGTGAAAGGCTCATCCAGAAGAAGGAATTTCGGCTTTATCAGGAGGGAACGGCAGATTTCCAATCTTCTTCTTTCGCCTCCAGATAAGCTGTAGGCAGGCTGTTTTTCAAGACCATGGAGCCCAAGCTCCTCCAGAAGCTCTTTGATAATTTTTTTTCGCTCTTCTTTTCCTATTGGTTGGAGCTCAAGAATTAGCTTGAGGTTATTCGCCACAGATGCCTTTAGGAAGACAGAATGTTCTTGAGGAAGATAAGTGATGCCCTCCGCAGCTCTAAGGTGGCTTGGTAATTGTGAAATATTTTTCTCATCCAGAAAGATGTCGCCACTGTCAGGCTTAATGAGGCCCACGATCATCTGAAAAGTTGTTGTCTTCCCGGCTCCATTTCTTCCCAGAAGACTTATTATCTCACCAGAGCTTATTTCAATATTCACTCCTTTGACTACAGGGCGGAAGCTGAAGCTCTTTGTCAGGTTTTCTGATTTGAGCACAGACATTGTTTTACGGCTTTTCAAGGCGGAGGAGGAATTTTTTGAGTTCGAGCCCACCAGTGAAGCCTCCCAGGCTTCCGTCAGAGGAGAGAACTCTGTGGCAGGGAATAACAATAAGCAGGGGATTCCGGGATAGAGCTTGACCAATGCTCCTATAGCCCCGGTGATTGAATTTTTCGGCAAGAGATTTATAAGTGCCTGTTTTCCCATAGGGAATTTTTCTTGTTTCCAGCCAGACTTTTCTCTGATAAGGAGTTCCAGAAACGAAATCAAGACGAAGGGAGGCGAAGTCTTCTTTCTTCCCCTCGAAATATTGGCTAAAGAGTTTTTCTTCCCGGTGAAATTTCTTTCTCTGAAGCTCAAGGAGGATAGACTTTCTTTTAAAGAATTCAGTAATCTCTTCGAAACGGTTTCGGTTCTTCAGGGACGAAGCGAGGCTTAATCCCTTTTCACTCTTGGCAAGGAGGATTTTACCCAGGGGAAAATCAAGGATGGTGTAGAACATGCGGTTTTCTAAATACCTAAGGAGAGTCTTTCTGCAAGAGGAGAAGGCAAGCCCTCCTTCAGTATTTTTCTCTGAGCTTCTTCAATATCATACTCCATGCGGTAGAACTTGACTTTTTTTGCTTTGGAATCATAGATGGCGCATGAGGAGAGAGGGTTTCTATCCCGGGGCTGTCCAACCGCACCCGGATTAATAAGGTATTTAACGCCTTTTTCAATTTTAATCTCGTTGGAGTTGCCTGTCATAAAAGTTCCATCCACAAGATGATCTTTTTCAGTGTAGACAAACGGGAAGTGAGTATGACCAAAGAAACAGAGCTGAGTGGTTATATGTTCGAAAGCTTCCGCAGCGTCGAATTCTCCAAAAATATAATGATCTTCGTCAAAAGGCGCGCCATGGCAGATCATTATATCCTTGTGGACAATCTGGGGCCCAGTTTTTAGACGGCAGAGAAAATCCAAGTTTTTCTTCTCGATGTGGTCTGCTGTCCAGTGAATGGCAGAGGCGGCAATGGGATTAAAGGTCTGGACAGAGTCGAGGCCGCAGACAGCCTTATCGTGGTTTCCCCGGATTATAGAGAGGGGTTTAAGAGAGCGAATTTTTTGGATTATTTCGTTAGGAGAGGCGCCGTAGCCAACCAGATCGCCGAGAAAAATGTAATGGTCAATTTTCCTTCTCTGGATAAGTTTATGAAGCGCAAGATAAGATTCTAAATTTCCGTGGATGTCAGTAAAGATCAAATAGCGCATTCTTCGATTCCTTTGGCTTTTTCTTGTAATGAATTATACATTTTATGGGCGTTGTAAGAGCTTCTCACCAGAGGGCCTGATTCAACATCCCTGAACCCCAAATCTAAAGCGATTTTTTTCAGATGTTCGAACTCAAGAGGGGAATAGTATTTCAGGACAGGTGCGTGTGTTTTTGAAGGCTGAAGGTACTGGCCTATGGTTAACAGATCGCAGAAGACTTCCCTCAGGTCAGAAAAGGATCGGATAATTTCTTCTTTTTTCTCTCCCAAGCCAACCATGAGTCCTGATTTGGTCACAGCAGCCATTTCTTTCGCCTTTTTCAGAACAGCTAAGGACCGATTGTAGTTCTCGCTAGGGCGGTTTATTTGAGGGTAGAGGCGCTCTGTTGTCTCCAGATTATGATTTAAGATATCTGGCCGGGCTCGAGAGACCTGTTCCAGAGCCTTCTCATCGCCCTTGAAATCTGGTATCAAGACCTCTATTTTGACCCCGGGTGTTCTCTCTTTTATCGCCCTTATTGTTGCGGCAAAGAGAGAAGCTCCGCCGTCAGATAGATCATCCCTTGTTACCGAAGTTATGACTGCATAGCGGAGACCAAGCAAAGAGACAGCCTCTGCTACATGTTCAGGCTCGTCCGGAGAAGGGGGTGAGGGAAATCCTTTTTCCAGGGCACAGAACGCACATCCCCGCGTGCAGGTTTCTCCAAGAATCAGGAAAGCAGCTGTCTTTCGGGACCAGCACTCAGCCATATTAGGACACTTTGCACTCTGACAGATTGTGTTGAGCTTCTCTTTTTTAAGGATGTTGGAGACGTAGAAAAAATTTTTGTGAGAGGGGAATTTAACCTTAAGCCAATGCGGCTTTTTTGTTGGTTGTATTTCCGGGAGGGCTGACACCATTCCTGCTCTGGGGAAAAATAATTGCTTAACCTAAATTAAAAATAGTTTCCTCTTAAAATCGAGACGAAATATTAATACTCTAATTCTTTATCTCTCTTCATGCGTCTCCGCATCCTTTTGCGTGCCAGGGCATCCTTCATTCTTCTTTTCTCGCCGGGCTTATAGTAGACAGAATGTTTTTTAATCTCTTTGATTATTGCTTGCTGTTGAACTTTTCTTTTGAATCTTCTAAGAGCACTTTCTATTGATTCGCCTTCTTCAACAACTATGAACGCCAATAATATTCACCTCCTTAGTTGTGTTGGTATCAGCTTTTTATATCTGAATCTTCCTG
>CAYTBG010000151.1:0-4851 GCA_964435925.1 uncultured Eubacteriales bacterium
AGTGGTGCATTACTGGCCCGGCCTGAACTTGACCGTTTACGAGATGGGGCGGAGGCAGAAGCCTTTGATGCGGTGCTGGTTCTCTCACCGGATCGACTAGCGCGCAAGTATGCCTATCTGATTCTTATTGTTGAGGAATTTGAGCGTTTTGGTACCTAAGTCATTTTTCTGGAGCAATCGCCTGGGGATGATCCTCACAGTGCTCTGCTTGTTCAGATTCAGGGTGCTGCTGCTGAATATGAGCGGGCAAAGATTGGAGAGCGTTATTGACGCGGCAAGCTTCATCGTGCTTTGATGAGACCCTGACAGCAGAGTTTTTCTCCCGGGAGGTGTTCCATGTTACTGCACGAAGGACTCATCAACCTGGTTATGGCAGCTGAAGATAGAGGGGAATATTTCTAAGGTGCTTCCTAGCTGCTCTTTGTCGATTTGTGGGGAAAGAGTCTATTCAGAATCGAATTGAGCCCACAGCCCGGCCGCAGCCACGTCGTTTAAATATTCTGTGCTCCCTCAGGAAAGTGTTGTTACTTGTGCCTCCTTTAATTCGGTTTTCTTATTTACAAGAGCTTTTGACTTGTCCCTTGTCGGGAATATCGGAGGTGACTCTGCCGATAAGAAGTTGAGAATGAATTATTGCACTTAGCCCTATATGCGACTGAATTCAAGTTAGGAGGACAGAAATTTTCGCTGGTATCCATCCAGAATATCCACAGCGAACTGGAAGAAAAAGAGATGGAAGGCTGGCAAAATCTCATTGTTCTATCAGGGTTCATTCTGAGCCGAATTTCCAGACCATTTTCACCGTAAGATTTTAAAACCTGCATTCCTGCACTCTCCTTCTTGCCAGACAATCACCTTCATCAGAGTCTGTTGGTACGGGAATCTTTTTAGAGGAAAATATGATTTTTATTCATACCGGAGGGCACTGGCTGGATTTGTGAAAGCGGCTTTAACCGATTGATACCCCACTGGAAACAAGGTAATAATCACCAAAAGAAAACCAGCTAATAAAAACGTTCCAAAGCCCAAGTTGATCCGGTAAGCAAAATTCTGCAGCCATCTGTGGACCGTATAATAGGCGATTGGCCAAGCAAAGATGTTTGAAAGAATGACTAGCTTTGTGAACTCTTTGGAAAGAAGCATCACGATACTGGATGAAGTGGCTCCGAGAGCTTTCCGAATCCCTATTTCTTTAGTTCGCTGCTCCGTTATGAATGAGGCAAGACCAAACACTCCCAAGCAGGCAATAATTATGGACAGAAAGGTGAATATTCCAGAGACTTTGCCCAACCTCATTTCTACATCATACATCCTGTTCATATGCTCATCCAGGAAGAAGAACTCAAAAGGGATGCCTGGAAAAAAATCCACCCACGTTCTTTTTATCCCTTCCAGGAGATTGAACATATTCTGGGTTCTGATCCTTATCGTCACGTAGCTGAAGCCACTCCTTTCAGGAAGCATGTGGAGAATAACAGGTTCAATTTCCTGATGGAGCGACTTGAAATGAAAGTTTTTCACAACGCAGATAACTTCGCCTTTTTTATTCCGATCACCCTTCCAGAAAAGGCTCTTTCCTATGGCTGAATCCCAGCCAAATTCTTCTTCAGCTGCCTCATTGATGATGTAGGCATCTTCCACGTCAGTGCTGAACTCTTTCGAGAAGTTTCTTCCTGCCTTTATCTCCATCCCCATGGTCGGAATGAAATCATGGTCTACAAACATGGAATAGCGGGGCGCCCATGTGTTGCCTTCAGGCAGAAAGTCTCCTCTTCCGATGGTCTTTCCGGGTAAACTACTCGAGCGACCCACGCTCAATATTTCAGGGTTTTGGAGAAGACTGTCTTTTATCGATTCAAATTCGCGAATTGTTTTCGCATCTCTTACGGGAATGCTGATAACATTTTCTTTATCAAAACCTAAGTTCCTGTTCATACAGAACTTGAGCTGGCTTCTACTGGCCAGGGTGGCGATAATCAATGAGATGGAGATGGCAAACTGGACGACCACAAGAATCTTTCTGAAATGAACTCTTCTCACGCCGGGATAGAGTTTTCCTCTTAAGGTATTCAAAGGCTTAAACGTAGAAAGGAACAAAGCAGGGTAAATGCCAGCAGCAAAACCCAGGATAATCGATGCAGAGAGCAAGAGCCCAAGGATGTATAAAAGATTCTTATAGTCTACAGCAAAGTGACTGCCAGCGAGAGAGTTGAGAATAGGTAGCGCAAGAAAAACTAACATAAAGGCTATCAAAAGAGCGACAAACAAGAGAACTATGGATTCGCCTAAAAACTGTTGAATGAGCTGTATCCGGGTCGCTCCGACTATCTTACGTGTACCCACTTCTCTAGCCCTGTTAGCAGCCCGGGCGGTGGTGAGGTTCATGTAATTGATACAGGCAATGATGAGGATAAATATTGCAATAGCAGAAAAAATATAGACATAAACAATATCACTATGAGTAGTGCTTATGTCGTAATTAAAATTGTTTGAATAAAGATGGACCTTTCTCAGAGGCTGCAGATACAAATTAAAATTGGATATTTTTGTGTTAAGATGTCGCTCCAAGAAAGCTACGATTTTTTTTCTAATTCAACGGATGATGTTCCTTCACGCAGGAGAAGATAGTTGTAAAAATTATGAGATCTCCAATTATTGAGCATTTTATAGACCACATTCCTGAATCCTGGACTCTCCAGGGTCGCAAACGAGACGAGAAATTTAAAGCGGAAATGGGAATGGGGAGGGACATCCTGAGCAATTCCAGTGATCTTTGTCTCAACACCATGGATGGATAAAGTCTTTCCCAGAGAATTGGAATGTCCAAAATATTTCTGAGCAATCTCTTGAGAAATGATGGTAGAAAAGGGCTCTTCGAGAGCATCTTCTCGCTTTCCTTGGATAAGCGGAAACGTAAAAACCTCTGACATTGCAGGGTCGGCGAAGAATACCTCTTCTTCAAAAAATGTCTTTTGTTCATACGAAACTTTCCATTTTTCAATCCAGGAGGGATGATAAATTCTGACGGCACGAGTAATCTCAGGAAACTCCTCAGAAAGGGCAGGCGCTAAGGGAGCAGGAGTAGACGCACTGTATTGTTTTTTCCCGCTTTCGGTTTCGATTTCAATAATTCTGTATATACTCTTTGCCTTTTCATGAAAACCATCATAGCTCAGCTCAAAATGGATGTATAAGCTTATAAGGATACAGCAAGCCAAACCCACGGAAAGCCCTGTTATGTCGATGAATGAATAAAGCTTTTGGCGTTTCAAGTTCCTTATGGCTGTTTTAAAATAATTTTTTAACATGACTCCGCTCCAGTAAAATGAATCTGCTAAAAAGGAAGGTATAGACCTAATGATCTGTTTCCACAACCAGATCCTTGCCGGATGGGAACCTTGATGCTCCTGAATCTCAGCATAGATCTCACTGAAATCACCGAGTGCTGAGTAGCGTACTTCCCTGTTGATGATGCGCTCGAGTAGCCAGCCCCCCAATCTAGGGAGGTGGCGTTTATATAAGCTCATAGAAATTACTCTCGCTCAAATTGCGGTGAGGAGATCCCGCCCCACATTGAATCATGGACTTTTTTAACTTCCTGCAAGGCTTTTTTTCCTTTAGGTGTGATTTCGTAATAGACTTTGCTCCTTCCACCCCGTTCAGGAAGAGGATCGCCTTTGATCGTTCTCACCAAACCTTTTTTTTCCACACGGTGCAAAGGTGCATAAATGGCACCGATTGACCAATATTTGCCGGTAATTTTGGATACTTGATTCCGGATCGTAACTCCATAGGCATTCCCCTGAAGTTTCCAGATCGAAAGCAGTACGATCTCTTCTGACCTGGATAGCAATTTCATTTTTGGCCTCATTTCTCTATATGTATTCGATAATAGAATAAATAAGGTTTAATGTCAATGAAAATATTTTGTGGAGTTCTCCCAAAAATCAATTAACTTCTTGATAATATTAGAGTTATATGATATATGAAAAGCTAAAAATAGAAATTATAGAATTACTCAGCAGGATATTTAACAAATTAAAAAGCGGGGGAAATCGTTTGATTCGTAATTGACGACAGCCTAAAAACTTGTGTAGCTACCCCAGTTTAATCTTCTGTACCTTTATTTTCTTGAGATCGCTTATGCCTAGTCCCTTTTTGGCTGATAATTCTATATGGTCTGTCGGCCTCCCGGACTCCTCCAGAGGATTTATCCCTTTCCCTTCCTGGCTGACGATGAACTCGTTGGTCTCTCGGAAGGATTCCGAGAACCTACCGCTATGGTCTATGATTCCGTCCCTCAGCATCTCGGCGAGCAGATCTATAAGGCCCGAGCCATAGATACCTACTGGCGGTCTCCCCCCGAGAGTCTCATAATGGATCCGACCATCCTCTATCGAGATGTTCTTGATAGCCCCCTTTATAGCACCTGTGCCACAGCTCACCGTGGCTCCCTCAAAAGCACCCCCAGCGGCGTTTGAGGCTGCCAGGACGCGATCCCTGTTCCCGACCGCGACCTCACACCATTGGTGCCGATGTCTACTGCCATGGATGGCCTCCGCTCTCCTTCCAGTACGAACAAGGCCATATCGTTGAACTCTCCCCAGGGCAGGGTCGGTTGTGGCCACCAGGGGAGCAGGCTTGTGTACCACACAATGTGCACCCTTCCAACGGGGACGGGCTCCAGCAAGCGCTTCAGTTCGCCCGCGCTGTATTCGCATCTCTCTTACTCCGAAGTACCTCCTGCAACAGCCGGCGACAGGCTGTCCATCAGCAATCCCTTGAAACGGTCCAGAGTGATGGGGTGAAACTCCACCTCCAGGCCCGTCCAGTCGAACAGCTCCAAAATCT
>CAYTBG010000152.1:0-4536 GCA_964435925.1 uncultured Eubacteriales bacterium
TAAACGGCGGAATGTTTATGTAGGCATAGGAGAATAATTTGTTAATAGCAAATCTAATTAAAGAGGAGGAAAAGAATGGAAAGAGATGAATTATTGAAGAAAATAAAATCTATTGCCTCAGACAAACTCAGTATCAGTGAAGATCAAGTTACCGAAGAAGCGTCTTTTATTGATGACTTAGGTGCTGATTCCTTGGATACAGTGGAATTAGTCATGGCCCTGGAGGATGAGTTTAAAATGGATATTCCTGATGAAGAGGCAGAGAAACTGACTACTGTTAGCAAGGCTATGGATTATATCTTGGCTAATCTCTCTAAGTAAAAAACTTCAAAGTTTCTGATGGGAAATTCCCCTCCTTCCCGCCAAAAGCCTAATGAAAGGCGAGTTGTAATTACGGGGATTGGTCTGGTTTCTCCCTTAGGAGTTGGAACGGAAAATAACTGGGAAGCCCTCTCTAAAGGCAAAAATGGGATCAGCCTAATAACCCGCTTTGACACATCCAAGCACTCGAGCAAGATCGCAGGCCAAATCAAGGACTTTGACCCTCTTCGTTTTATCGAAAAAAAAGAACTGCGGAAGATGGACTCGTTTATCCAGTATGCTGTGGCAGCCGCTCAACTGGCAGTGCAAGATTCCGGTCTCAATCCTGCTGCTTTGGAAGGAGACAGGTGTGGAGTTTATGTGGGATCTGGGATTGGAGGTATCGGTTTTATTGAAGAAACTCACAAAATACTGCTTGAGAAAGGCGCAGATCGTATCTCGCCCTTTTTCTTGGTTGCAACCATCATTAACGAAGCTGCAGGCCGGATTTCCATAAAATACAGAGCCAGAGGTCCGAATTCAGCCACTGCAACGGCTTGTTCCACAAGCACCCATGCTATTGGTGATTCCTTTCGTATTATTGCCAGAGGAGATGCCGACATCATGCTCGCCGGAGGCTCGGAAGCCCCCGTTACGCCACTCGGAGTTGCCGGATTTTGTGCTATGCGTGCCCTTTCTTTGAGGAACGATGAGCCAGAGAGAGCCTCTCGTCCCTTTGATGCGGAGCGGGATGGATTTGTCATCGGAGAAGGATCAGGAATAATTATTCTCGAGGAATTGGGAGCAGCCATCAAGCGAGGAGCTAATATTTATGCGGAAATCATCGGCTACGGGATGAGCGGAGATGCCTATCATGTTACAGCCCCCTCAATGGATGGAGAGGGTGCTGTACTGGTGATGAAGAGGGCCCTTGATGATGCTGGCGTTGATCCTCAAGAGATAGACTATATAAATGCCCATGGCACTTCCACTCCCCATAATGACAAGATCGAAACTAGAGCTATCAGAAGAGTTTTCGGAGAACATGCTTACAAAATTGGCGTAAATTCGACAAAGTCGATGACAGGGCATCTCTTAGGTGCAGCAGGTGGAGTTGAAGCTGGCTACACTGCTCTATGTCTGAAAAATCAGGTTATGCCTCCTACAATCAACTATGAGCATCCTGATTCGGAATGCGACCTGGATTATGTTCCCAACAAAGCTCGGCCGGCTGAAGTTCATTATGCCCTGAGTAATTCTTTTGGATTCGGGGGGACAAACGGTAGCCTTCTTTTGAAAAGATTCGTGGATTAAATCAAAATCAAGATAGAAGAGGCGAGAAAGTCAAAGCAGTTGCAAAATCTCTTTTTTCCTAGGCAGAGCCGCTATCTTAACCATACGAGCAGACCATAAGAATGGGACAGGATAGGAAAAATTGCCTTTCTCGATTGTCTACCTTGTCTTGCTTCGTTCTTGCTGAACGAAGTGATGCAAATGCAAAGAGGAGGAACAAGTGAATATATTTGTGTTGGTCAAAAGGATTCCTGATACTGAATCAAAGATAAGAATAAACCATGAGACGGGGACAATTGTTGAAGAAGGGCTAAACTTTATTCTCAATCCCTATGATGAGTATGCTGTGGAGGAGGCGCTTCGTTTACGAGAGGCGGGAGGGGGGAAGGTCACCGTCCTTTCGGTTGGAACTGAGGAGTCGCGGATTATTTTGAAAAAATGTCTGGCGATGGGAGCTGATGAAGTTGTTCTCTTGAAGGATAACACTCCTGAAACCTACGATGGGTTGAGAATGGCGAAGATTATCGCCCGCGCTTTAGAGAAAAAGTTTTCCGACTATGGTCTTCTCTTGTTTGGAAGACAATCCATGGGCGCTGACAATGCCCAGGTGCCTTCTATGGTTGCCGAATTACTTGGCTTGCCTCAAGTTAACGTAGTGACAAAGCTGGAGATAGAAGGGACGAAGGGCACTGCTCATCGAGAGATTGAGGGTGCCTTGGAGAAAGTCTCATTTTCTTTACCTGCAGTTATCAGCGCTCAGAAAGGATTGAATGAGCCTCGCTATGAAACATTAAAAGGAATAATGATGGCCAAAAAGAGGGAAATTCTAATCCTTTCTTTTGAAGACCTGGATCTGAAGGAAGAAGACATTGTTCCCCTTTTGGAGGTGGCCAATATAGAAAGTCCGCCTCCAAGGCAGGCAGGAAGAGTAATAGAAGAAGAACCTGAGGAAGCGGCAAAGAAAATGGTGGAATTTTTGCACAATGAAGCCAAGGTTATCTAAGAGGAGGAATAAAATGATTTTAATTTTTATAGAACTGAGAGAGGGTAAAGTCAAAAAATCTTCCTTGGAGGCACTTTCAGAAGGGAAAAAAAGAGCAGACGATCTAAACACAGAGGCAAATGCTGTTCTTGTCGGCCACAATTTGGAGAGTCTCGCTTCCGAAGTTTTGCCATATGGGGCCTCAAAAGTTTATGTTGTGGAGAATTCTCTCCTCAGCCATTATTCTGCCGCTGGTTTTTCTCAAGCCCTTTTTTCCTTAGTGGAGGATATAAAACCAGAGGTTATCCTCTTTTCCGCAAGCTCGATGGGCAAAGATTTGGCTCCTCGTCTGGCCGCCAAGCTGGGAGTGAGTTTGGCTTCTGACTGCACCAGAACGATTGTGAAAGGCGGGAAATTGGAAGTCGTCCGTCCCATTTTTGCTGGCAAGGCCTTTATAACCCTGAGCTTTAAATCTTCACCAATAATGGCTACGCTCAGGCCAAATGTTTTTCCTCTTGGAGAACCAGGAGAGAAAAAGGGGGAGGTGATTAGGAAAGAGGTGGTTATTTCTGAAGATCAGATAAAAGCTCCAGCACTCGAGATCCTGAGAGAGGAAGGAGCAGAGGTTGATGTGACCGAGGCTGAAATTGTGGTTTCAGGAGGAAGAGGAATGAAAGGGCCAGATAATTTTGATCTTCTTAGGGATCTCGTTTCTCTCCTTCCTCATTCTGCTGTGGGAGCATCCCGCTCTGCAGTAGATGCTGGCTGGATAGATCATCAGCATCAGGTCGGCCAAACTGGAAAAACCGTTTCTCCTAATCTTTATATAGCCTTTGGAATTTCGGGAGCCATCCAGCATTTGGCAGGGATGTCTTCCTCAAAATTCATCGTAGCTGTTAACAAAGATTCTGAGGCCTCTATTTTTAAAGTTGCCGATTTCGGAGTTGTCGGCGATTTGTTTCAGGTTATTCCTTACTTAAAGGAAGAATTAAAAAAGATTACCTCATAATGAGGATTAGGATTTGTCGCAAGGTTACGTGATTATATGTCATTCAGACTGTGTCGTAATTTAAAAATATGAAAAAGTTTGATAAAAATTTCCCATTTAAGGCTATAATTAAGGTGAACAAGCATATTAGATACTCTTTTTTAGGTAGAATGTTTTGTTCGTTTCCCATTTTAAATCTGGCAATTAATTGCGACCCAGTCTGATTGCAAGGAGCGTAGCGACGTGGCAATCTCATCCTTTTTTTATGAGATTGCTTCGCCCCTGCTGTGCTCGCAATGACTACCGAAGGAATCTTCTGCGCTCCTCTTAATGACAATTGCAAGTAGTTTATTTTTTCATTGCCAAAAGCCGCTATTTATGCTTAAATTGAATCGAATAGAATTATAAAATATTCACAATTAATGCTTCAAGAAAGGAGGCCATTATGAAGAGACTTCCTTACGTGGTTTTAATCCTAGCCATGCTGACCACAATTATCTTCTACCAGGTAGCTACTATTAAAGCCCAGGAGGCTGGGGCTGTAGAAGTGGCAGAAGCTGTTGTCTGTCGGGATGTAGTCGACCGGGAACCCATAGATGTCGGAGACAGCTTTGAGGTTTCGGTAGCTAAGCTCTACTGCTTTACAAAGATTGTCGGGGCTCAAGAACCCATTGAGATTGCCCATGTCTGGTATTACGGAGATGTCGAGAGGGCAAGGGTAAATCTCTCAGTAGAAGCCGCTAGCTGGCGCACCTGGACCTCAAAAACAATCCAAGCTCATGAGATTGGAGACTGGCATGTGGATGTAATCGGCCCAGACGATGAGGTGTTGGAGACGGTAGAGTTCGAAATCACTCAGTGAAAAAGGGGATTTGATCAGAAGATAGTTCGCACCTAATACAAACGCAGTTATCATCGAGAAAAAATGGGGACAGGCCCCATTTTGTAAGAAAGAGGACATTCTCAACTTGAG
>CAYTBG010000153.1:0-4407 GCA_964435925.1 uncultured Eubacteriales bacterium
TGTTCGTTTCCCATTTTAAATCTGGCAATTAATTGCGACACAGCCTGATTGCGAGAAGTGTAGCGACGCGGCAATCTCAAACTTTTCGTAAGGGATTGCTTCGCCCCCTTTGGGGCTCGCAATGACAAGCGAAGGAATCTTTTTTGCTCCTCGCGATGACACTGGAATAATTGCGTTTGTATTAGATTAAATTGCTTCGCCCTTTTCCTAGCTTCCTCCGCCAGATCAATTATCTTATCTTGAAACTTGCGGAAGCCAGAGATAATAAAAGCCACTTTTTAAAGAGCGAAGCATATCTTCAAAGTTATTTCCTTCAAAGAGAGAAGGCTTCTCTAATTTTGTGGCATAGATATTTGTTTTTCTTTTAGGATAATAAGTATATGCGATTACCTTTGCATCTTTAATCATGGAAAGAGATAGAGCTTTCTTCAAGGCCGAATCAAAATAGCCAATTTCATCAATCAATTTTAGCGTGTGAGCCTGACTGGCAGTGTAAATCCGGCCATCAGCTATTTTTTTTAGCTTCTCAAAGGAAAGCGAATCTTTCCTTTTTTGATAGACCACATCCAGAAACTTGTTGTACAATTCATCGATGACACTTTGAAAAATCTTTTTCTCCTCTTCCGTTAAATCTCTAAAGGCACTTCCTGAATCTTTCATCTTCCCTGATTTAATGACATTTACCTTTATTCCGATTTTCGTAAAGAGCTCCTGAAAATTGGGAAAAATTGAAATAACACCGATGCTCCCGGTGATTGTTGAAGGATGGGCAATAACATAGTCACAGGCTGAAGCAACATAATAACCCCCCGAAGTGGCCAGCCCCATCATTAGGCCCACAACAGGGACGCGGGTTTTTTCTTTGAATCTTAAAATTTCGTTGTAAAGAATATCGCTTGCTGTGACTTCCCCTCCCGGAGTATCCAGGCGGAGGATTAATGCTTTAACGCTTTTATCTTCAGAGGCTTTCTCCAGTCTGTAATAAACTCTCGAGAGGATATCTCCTTCTCTTTCGAATAAACCGGGGTTAAGGGTAGTACTGATGAGGCCCGTGACATCCAGGATGATGATTTTTTCCTTGGCCGGACTTTTAATAAGGACGACTTCCTGAACTTGCTCTTCTCCTAGAAAATCGAGGTGAATGTGAGGAGCACAACCGGATAACAACAAAGAAATGGAAATGATTAAGACAAGATTCTTTTTCATCTTTCCTCCTGAACTCTAAGTTTCAAGTCCTTAGTAATTATACCATATTACTCAGGGGATTATCTCGATGGTAAGCATCTTTTTGTCTGTGATTGAGATGGGATTTAAAAAAGGATTTAAAAAGGGGACAGGCTACTTTTTCTGTATGAATTGAGACGGAGGAAAATCCCTTTTTTCCCGATTACTTTGGGTCCGATGAGGGGCCTGACGAAGAAGGGAATCAGACTTCGGAATCTTCTGGAAGCAGATGAGTTTCGGGTTTTTGAGGTTTATCCGGGTGGTGCCCAGGATATCTGGAGCATTCCTCGAGTCAAACGTAGTCTTGCAGGATTGAGGGAGGGACTTAGAAAGCTGGGAATATCAGGTCTGAAGAAAGAAAGCTCGGACCATGAGCTGGATGCTGCCACCGGGGCACTGGTAGGCCTCTATTTCTTGCAGGGAAAAGCCGAGGTGTATGGTGACTTCAAAAGCGGAGCGATTATCATGCCCCCTTAATGATGAATGATGATTACTGTTTATCGTTTCTGGGACCGATTATTTTCAGAGCTCGAGGAAGAACTCTGAATTCAAACTTATCCTTCATCCCCAGAAATTCACCGTTGTACTGGACAGGTAGATCTTTCCCCCGAACGATCATTTTTTTTGCTTTAAAATGTTTCTGTGTTTTTTGATATAGACCGAAATAGATGAGAGGAAAAAACAATAAGTATTTTAATCCGCTTGTTTCATACAGAGTAATATCGAGAAATCCGTCATCGATTTTGGCTCTGGGAGCAACCTTCCAGCTATAACCAAAATAGGTTGTTTTCCCTATCACACACTCATAAAGGCTTAGGTTTAAAGTTTTTTTATCAAATTGCTCTCCGTTATCTCCAGTACCATCGAAAAGCTCTATTTGCTGTTCTGTTTTGGGTAAGGAGGGCATGATCCTTGAAGCTAAGATATGACCTAAGAAGCCTTGAATCTTATGTTGAAGTTTTTCCTGGGTGACTTTAGCTGTTGCTCCGATACTGGCGATTCCGGTCATTTTTCCTTCGATATCGATAAGATCTATTTCTCTTGTTTCTCCTTCTTTGAGGAGCCGTATGGCCTTTTTTACACTCTTAGGAATGCCCAGGGACTTGCGGAAAGCATTGCCGCTTCCAAAAGGTACGATTCCTAAGATGATATCCTTCTCTCTTCGGGCTTCGATGATGCCTTGGATGACATCGGCAACTGTCCCATCTCCACCCACAGCCACTATGATTTTTTGGGTCAGACTTTGTTTCCTGGCTATTTCAATGGTTTCTTCTTTGCTTCCTTGAAAATCAATGATCTGACATTGCAAGTTTTTCTGGAGATAGCCTTTAAGCTTCTTTCTTCTCTGCCACTTTTTGTTTGCTGCCTGCGGGTTAACGATACAGGAAATTTCTTGCGAGGAAAAAATGTTTTTGTTCATTCTCAGCCTGACTTTGAACTTATAGCATCTCGATATATTTAAGTCAAAAACTAATCTAGTTACTTTTGATAGTAGTTAACCGTTTCTTTGATTCCATTTTCCAGACTGTATCTGGCGCGGAAACCGAAATCTTTCTCTGCTTTGGATGAAGAGAAAAGCCACGGAGTTTGAGTCATGGTGCGCCAGAGCTTTTGCCCGAAATAAGACTTTATGAGACCTGTCTTTTTGAACATATCAACGAGCCAGGCCGCAAAAGAAATTAATTCCTCAGGAAGAGGAAAAAAGAACGACTCTCCTAAAATAACCTTTTTTACAGTGAGAATAATCTTTCGCCAGGAATAGCCATTTCCGTCTGTTAAATAATAGACCTGGTTTTTAGTTTTTGGCGAGAGAGATGCCTGGAGTATACCTTGGATGAGGTCTTTGACATAAATGAGGCTGGTTGTTTCTTTTTTTCCTTTGAGCAGAGGGACAATCCTTTTACTGATAAGTTTTATCAGATGTTCAGTTTCCTGCTGCCTTGGGCCGTATACACTGGGAGGGCGAATAATGGTAGCCGGGATGAGATTCCATACCTCACGGACGGCTGCTTCGCCTTTAAGTTTGGTTCGACCGTACTCTGAAACAGGAGAAGGAGCCTGGTTTTCTTCAGAGTAAAAATTCGGAAGAGAGGGGCCAGCTGCGGATATGGAGGAGACATAGACAAAGCGTTTGAGGGATGGATTTTTCCTGAGGCATGCCTGGATCAAATTTCTGGTCAGTTTATGATTGGCAATATCATAAACTGTGCGGCTGGCTGGGTAAATTCGCCCTGCCAGATGGAAGACATAATCCTGACCTTTGACCGCCTTCCCTAAGCTATCTACGTCATTCGCAGAGCCTTCGACAAAACGAACAGGGAATTTTTGGAGAAAAGCAGTCCTGCTTTTGGACCTTATAAGACAGGTCACATCCCAATTTTCTCCGACCAGGATTTGAACCAGATGACTCCCGATAAAACCGGTCGCTCCAGTAACCAAGGCCTTAAGAGGCATATGTTTTGTTTCCTTGTCTTTTTTTTAAAAATTTCCTCAAAAGAGGAATATTGGCTGAGGCAATAAGAATTATAAATATCGCGACTATCAAATAATCTGGAATTTTGATCACTCGACCTAAAAGGGCAAGGACATAAAACCGGGGAGTTCTTGAGAGAAAAACAGCCAGAAGGTATTTCCAGACGGGGTAATGCGCCATGACAACTAAGAAGCGGAAAGGATAGAATGGCACGGGTGTGAGCCCTGCCACAAAAAGAGCAACAAAAGGAGCTCTGTTGAATAGTTCAACTACTTTGGCAGCAGATTTTGTGTGGCGTATTTTCTGGAAAAAGTTTGCATCGATTATATACTTGAATACTGAATAGTTGAGAGCTTCAGTCAGCAATGTGCCAGCTATGTCGACCAGGGCAACTGTTAAAGGGGAATAAAATTTGCCAAAATAAAGGAGAACAGGTTCGTGAGGAACGATAGGGATCAAAAATTGAGAAGGAAAACTATAGATGAAGAGAACCCACAAATTTTTGCTTTTCTGAATAGATTCGGAACTCAGCCAGACCACAAGGAGTGCAGCAACTACAATAATCTGGAGAGCAAATATTAATGTCCTGATTTTAGAACGTATTTCACGGGACTTTACAGGGGAAGGGCCTGAAAGATTATTATTGTTTTTCATTCAATCGAGCAGAGGGAAAATGTGCATTACCACACAACAGAGGATTATTGTGTTAT
>CAYTBG010000154.1:0-4402 GCA_964435925.1 uncultured Eubacteriales bacterium
TTGTTTAAGCGTGATGTAGCCATCATGGGCAATCAATCAAAAAATATTTAAATGAGTTATATCCTCTAATTTTCTCTTGGGGACATGAAGACATTCCTGCTTGTCTTTCCAATATTTTAAGGGGCCCTTCATATCCTCCACTACAGGTTTCTCATCAGGATATCCTAAAGCCAATACAGAGTCAATTTTATAACTCATGGGAATTCTTAGCATTTCCTGTACCTTAACTCTTTCCACAGATAGGAGCCAACAGCTCCCGATGCCTTCCTCCCAAGCACTAAGGATCATGTTTTCAACAGCTGCTCCTACGTCCCACTCATATTCTTTATCTCTTACCTGTAAATTTACAAGGATGACAATGTAAGCGACGGGTTCATGCCCCCGTTTGGGATTACCTTCTGGAGCAATGTATGCTGCCCATTTTAAGCAGGGAAAAAGCTGCTTTCTGAGCTCGGCATCAGCGACAATGATAAACTCAAGAGGTTGAAGATTAGCTGCTGAGGGAGCTAACCTTGCAGCATTGACAAGTCTTTCTAGGATTTCCCTTGAAACAGGTTCAGGCTTGAACTGACGTATCGACCTTCTCGAAAGAATCAACTCGTATAAGCTCATCTCTTTTTATGTATCTCACAGATTATTTAAGATTCTGCTTATTTTTTACGGATATTAATAAAATACATTCAAATTGTAAAGGAAAATAAAAAGATTTTGGGAATGGTTCCTTTAGGAAATCAGCCCTGGGCGAGAATTGATTTTAATTTTTGGGCATACTCGCGATCCATAGCGCAAAATCTGCCTCAGGAAGAGCGCCGCTTGTTCGGTCCCTACTGTTTGGAAAGTATTTATTTGTCCTTCTTCTTATAGGGAGGAATTGGAGGCAGTTCTTTTTCTTTGGTTTTCAACTCTTCAAGAATAACTTCAATGGCTTTGTTCAGTTGTTGATCCTCTCCTTCAAATTCTTTAGCTGGATCGTTATCCACATAAATATCCGGCTCAACACCATGCCCCTCAATGATCCACTTTTTTCCATCAACACTGTAAGGGGCAAACTCGGGTTTCGTGAGAGAGCCACCATCAACCAGCGGCAGAGAGCCACGAATCCCGACAACACCCCCCCACGTGCGCTTTCCAATCAATTTGCCGAGCTTATGCTTTTTAAAACGATAGGGGAAAAGGTCTCCATCAGAGGCAGAAAATTCATCTATCAAACAGACCTTAGGTCCTAGCATTATGGCTTCAGGATCAGGTCCGGGGATTGTATCACGGGACATATCTATCATCGCAATTTCTCGCCTCAATCGCTCTATAAGCATTGGTGAAACATTTCCACCGCCATTGCCGCGCACATCGATGATGAGAGCCTTTTTCCGCAGTTGAGGATAAAAATGCTTGGCAAATTCGTTCAATCCCTGGCGTCCCATATCAGGAAGATGAATATAGCCGACTTTCCCTTTTGTTGCTTTGTCAACTTTCTCCATGTTGTTCTGGACCCAATTGTAGTAAATGAGCGAGAGCTCATCCTTAATAGGAACAACTATCTCTTCTCTGCTTCCTCTTTCTGCAGGCTTCGAGTTCACCCGGAGTGTCACCTGTTTCCCTACAGTATTAAGCAGAACTTTATACATGTCAGTCATCTTGTTTGTCAGCTTTCCGTTGATGGCAATCAAATAATCTCCGTCTTTTACGTTAACACCAACCTCAGTTAGGGGAGATCGCAGGGATTTATTCCAGTTTTCCCCTTTCAGGATCTTCTTGATTTTGTAATAGCCAGAGTTTGCATCACGTTTAAACTGAGCACCAAGCATCCCCACAGGAACTCGTTTTGGCTGGGGAATATCACCACCACCAACATAAGTGTGACCGACATTCAATTCACCTATCATCTCTCCAATAACGTAAGTTAAATCTGCCCTATGGCTAACAGCCTCTGCTAAGGGTTTGTAGCGTGCTTTCATCCCCTCCCAATCCACTCCGTGCATATTCGGTGCATAGAAGAAGTATTTCATCTGACGCCAGCATTCGTTGAAAATCTGGTTCCACTCCTGCCTGAAGTCCACTTTGGTCTCCATGTTGGATAAATCCAGCTTATCCTTTATTTTTAGGGGAGCTTTTGGGAGGTCGACGATGGCGTAGGATTTCTCCTGAGAGACCAAAATCTTCTTCTGATCGTGAGAGATTTCATAATCGTTGATTTTTCCAAGGTCTATCTCTTTCTGCTCTTTCAGATCATACATTTTCAAAGAGGACTTCCTACCCCGGCCACTTCTCATCATGTAGTAGATTTTCTCTCCAACAGAGGTTATGTGCCTGTAATCAGCAACTCCGATTGGCAAACCGATGATGCGATTCTTTAAACCGGAAGGGTCAACTTTTATCATCCTCAGTTTTTTCTGGGTACTCGTCTTTTCCTTATTTCCCTTTTTCTTGTCTTTTTCTCCTCCTTTTTCAGACTTTCGATTTTTCTCGCTCTCTTTCTTTAAAGTAACCTCATCACTCTTCGGCTCGAAGGGAGACTTCACGTCTTCAGAAAGAGTAACCAGGTAAACTCTGGCCATAGATGAATAGGCATGATTCCATTCTGTTTCGCTGTAGATAGGACTGAAATCTCTGTCTGATACAAAAAAGAGATACTTTCCATCCGAACTAAAGGAAGGTGAATAGGAAGAGTACCACCCCTCTGTGACTTCATAGGTTTTTTTTGTCGTGCAGTTGTAAAGATAAACTTTTGTCATTGATTTTGCTTCAGGCTTTTCATAAGAAATCCAGTTACTATCAGGAGACCAGGCGTACCTTCTTATTTCCCAGCTTTTTGCCCTTGCGACCTCAACAATCTTTTTCGTCTCAATATCAACATAATTGAGACGAAGCAGCTTATCACCCCAGAGAATCTTCCTGGAATCAGGAGACCAATAAACCTGATATTTGTATGTGTCCCCACCTTTTGTGATTTGCCGGGGTGCTCCTGAGCCATCCTGCACAGTGATATAAATTTCATCCTCGCCACTTTGATCGGAGATATAAGCAATCCATTTTCCGTCAGGAGACCATTTTGAATTCCTCTCATGAATCCCAGAAGTGTTTGTCAGGTTGCGTGTGTTTCCATGTTTAGATGGTACAGTAAAAATCTCTCCGCGTGCACCGAATAAGGCCCGTTTTCCATCGGGAGAGATTTCGAAATTTGTAATCCTATCACTGACCTTTACAAATTTTCCCCGGCTGGACATCATATCATCGGAGATGCTAACAGGAACTTTTTTAGCCTCTTTTTTCTCAAGGTCAAAGCGATAGATAAAGCCTCCATTTTCAAAAACAATTGCTTTCGGGCCAAGGGAAGGAAACTTAATATCGAAATCTTCGAAACTTGTCAGCTTCCTGGTTTCTTCGGTGGTAAGATCATAGACAAACAGATTCATTTTTTTATTCTCATCCCTGTCTGAAAGAAAATAGATGCTGTTGCCGCTCCACATGGGGATAATATCCTGAGCGGAATTATTGGTGATGTTTTTGACTTTCTTTGTCTCAAAATCATAAATCCAGATATCATCTGCCATGCCACCACGATAACGTTTCCAAGTTCTGAATTCGCGGAAAATTCGATTATAGGCCATCTTTTTATCGTCTGGAGAGAACGAGCAGAATCCCCCTCGAGGTAAGGGTAACTGCTCGGATGTTCCCCCGCCAACAGAAGCCAAATACAACTGGCCGTTAAAGCTGTTCCATTCCCTCATGCGTGAACGAAAAACTACATGTTTGTTATCATGTTTCCAGGTCATCACTAAATTATTCGGACCCATCCTATCTGATACGTCATCACGGCCGAGAGTGGGAGTATAGGTTAGTCTTTTGGGTATTCCACCCGAGCTGGGAATCAAATAGACCTCACGATTTCCGTCATACTCACCAGTAAAAGCTATGTACTCTCCATCAGGGGAAAAACGGGCAAAAACTTCAAGCCCATTATGACTGGTAAGCTTTCGGGCAAGACCTCCTGTCGAGGAAACTGTGTACAGATCGCCAGCATATGTAAATACAATCTGATCATTGTGGATAGATGGGAAGCGAAGTACACGAGCTTCTTGTGGAGCATAGGCAATACCCGAAAACACTAATAAAATAAAAAATAGAAATAAATACACTTTCGTTTTCATCTTTCCTCCTTCCTGAAAGTTGAAATATGCATGATAGAAAAGAAATTGAATATAGCACACAGTTTTTTTTGAGGCAAGCTTCATGGTCAATATATTAATTCGGTCTGATCTCATCGGAAGCATCTCCAAATTCGTGATAGGAGAAGGTTTTGGGAGATAGACGCAGCGACCATTGAAGAAAGGCTCAGGCAATATGGTAAAAAAACACGTTGCTTTTGCCCCAGAATAAATGGGGCCAAATAAATGGGGCCAGG
>CAYTBG010000155.1:0-4398 GCA_964435925.1 uncultured Eubacteriales bacterium
GAGAAGAGCGAATGGAGAATGGCGTTAAAAATCTGAAGGGAGCCAGGCTATTTCCAAAACCTTTTCTAATAACGGAAATGGAGATGCTTACCTTCCCACTCTTCATTGGACATGGGAACTTCATTCCTATAAAATAATCTTCCTTGAAGAAATTGAAGCATAAAAAGATAAATATAGTTCTGCTCTTTGGCGGACGTTCTGCTGAACATGAAGTATCTCTTCTCTCTGCCCCATCAATCTACAAGAACCTCGATAAAAAGAAATTTGCAATTACTTCTATCTATATTAACAAAAAGGGCGACTGGAAAATTGTCGAATCACCCCTCCTCGCAGCTTCCACTCTGAATAAGGGCGATTTTTTTTCTTTCCTCCCCTGGAGCAAAAATGTCTCGCCTCTGACTTTAGATGCGGATATCTATTTCCCTGTGCTCCACGGCCCGTATGGTGAAGATGGAACCATCCAGGGACTTTTTGAAATGGCTGATGTCCCTTTTGTGGGTGCATCTGTTATGGATTCTGCTATAAGTATGGACAAAGCCATTACAAAAATAATCCTCAAAGCGAAAAACCTGCCCGTGGTTAAACACATTCTTCTCCAGGATCAAGAATGGGTGAAACAAAAAGAGGCCATACTTTCGAAAATCAAAAAACAGTTTCCCATTCCTTTTTTTGTGAAACCTGCCTGTTTAGGCTCAAGTGTCGGAATTTCTAAAGTTAAAGAATACGGGGAGACTTCTGCCGCTCTGAATGAAGCATTCTGCTACGATCAAAAAATCTTAGTGGAAGAGGGAATCAAAGGGCGAGAGTTGGAATGCAGCGTTTTAGGAAATGACTCTCCCCGAGCTTCGCTACCAGGGGAAATTATCCCTTACAGAGAATTCTATGATTACAGAGATAAATACATCAATGGAAAGACTCGCTTCGCAATCCCCGCGGAACTTACCTCCTCACAAATTGAAGAAGTGCAGCATCTTTCTCTTGAGGCTTACAAGGCTGTTTCCTGCTCGGGGATGGCACGGGTAGATTTCTTTATGGAAGAGAAAACTGAAAAGATTTTCATAAGCGAGCTCAACACTATTCCAGGCTTTACAGAAATCAGTATGTATCCTAAGCTTTGGGAAGTGAGCGGACTTCCCTTTCCGCAACTCCTCGAACAACTTATCGAGCTGGGCTTGGAAAGGCACAAAAAAAAGAAAAGAAGAAAGGAAAATTTCATCCCGTGAGAGTCCTGGGAATAGATTTTGGCGATAGTCACATCGGCCTTGCCGTAAGCGATAAGCTTCTTCTCACGGCTCAAGCTCTGGGCAGCTATCGTTCAAAAAGCAAGGAAGAAGATAAAAAATATTTTAAAGAGCTTGTGGCAAAATACGAAATTGGCGAAATCGTACTGGGTTTTCCTCTTAGAATGGATGGAAGCCCGGGCACTCGGGTTGAAAAAACCAAAGAATTTGCCGGTTGGCTCGAAAAGATACTTAAAATTCCTATAATTTTTTGGGACGAGCGACTAACAACGAAGCAGGCACTTCGGATTCTTGGCCAGCAAAAAATCAAAGCCAAAAGAAAAAAGAGTTTAGAAGACCAAATCGCAGCCTCTCTTATCCTCTCAAGCTATCTTGAAAGCAAACGAATTAAAAACCATGCTACTTAAAACGATTAAGATTGTTTTGGCTGTAGCAGTGGTGATCCCTCTTCTTCTGTCAGCATGGTTCTCCTTCGATTTCTATTTCGCTCCTAAGACTTCACCAAAAGAAGTATTTTTCGTAGTTGATAAAGGACAAGGAGTTCATAACATTGTTCAAAACCTCAAAGAAAAAGGAGTTATCAAAAATGGGCGGTCGTTTCTTTTGGGGTATAAAATTTATTACTCTTCAAAAAGTCTAAAGGCTGGAGAGTATATGTTTAATCTTCCGATTTCCCCAAAAGATATTCTAAAAATACTCACAGAAGGGAAAGTTCACCTCCATCCCTTGACAATTCCTGAAGGCATGACAAGAAAAGAAATCGCTCGCCATCTCGAATCCCTGCATTTTACCGATGAAGAAGAATTTATAGCAGCTTCTTCCAAGACAGATACTATCTCCTCCTTGGATAAAGAGGCCGCTAATCTTGAAGGATACCTCTTTCCTGAAACCTATCATTTCCCAAAAGGAATTTCAGCCGAGAAAATTATCTCCACCCTTGTCTCCCAGTTCAAGGAAGTTTTCTCAGAGGCATGGCAAAAAAGAGCTAGCGAAATAAAGATGACTCCAAGAGAAGTTGTCATCCTTGCTTCATTGATCGAAAAAGAAACCTTCCTCTCCGAAGAAAAAAAGCTTGTATCGGCCGTATTCCATACTCGCTTAAGGATTGGAATGAAACTCGATTGCGATCCTACTATCATTTATGTGCTCAAGGAAGAAGGAAGTTTTAAAAGCCGCCTCCTGAAAAAGCACTTAAAACTCAAATCTCCCTATAATACATACCGCAACCGGGGTCTTCCTCCCGGTCCTATCTGCAGCCCAGGACGAGAATCTCTCGAAGCTGCTCTCTATCCTGCCCAGGAAAAATACCTTTATTTTGTTTCCAAGAAAGACGGAAGCCACCATTTCAGCAGCAGCTTTAAAGACCACCAGAATGCGGTAAGAAGATATCGGAAACAGTGAATGGGAACAGGGGAAAACAGGGCCTTCCTCATTTTACGTAATATTTAACACAACAAGACTCCTGTCCCCTTTTTTCCAAGGTTTGACAAATCAAGCTCCCAGTTTTTTGTGCGTAGCATTTTGCCCTTTGCTGCTTGCATTTTACGCTTTTCCCTAAAAAATAATGCGGACAAAAGAATAGGGATAGTCCCAAAAAAGAATCAAGTCTAATACAAACGCAATTATTCCAGTGTCATCGCGAGGAACGAAGAAGATTCCTTCGCTTTGCTCGGAACAAGCTGTGCGATCTCATTTTATTTAGTTGTCATTGCGAGGAACGAAGTGACAAGGCAATCTCAACCTTTTTACTAGTTAAATTAGCCACGCTGCGCTCGCAACGGCGGATTGCCACGCCCTTTCAGGGCTCGCAATGACATTGTAAAAATATATATTGCGTTTATATTAGTCATTCTATCTCTGAAAATATCCGTAGAAAAAAAATATAGGTTCTGCTATATTAATTATTCGTCATAGAGGAAAATACTTCCTCAACAAGAAAAATTTAATAAACACCAGAATCTGAGAAGGATAAGCAATTTAAACGTGTAAGCTAAAAGTTAGGAGGAAATATGAAAATCAGAAATCTTGTAATTCCAGTGCTCCTCTTGGGATTAATCGTGAGCTTGCTCTTGGCAACAAACCTCGCCGCTCTGAATAAGGCAGGGAAGCCTCAAGAAGATAAACCTGTCCTCATCCCAAAAGAGATTAAATCCGTTTTTGAAGAAGGAATTAAGACCCGCGAGGCACGTCTCGACATTCCTTTCACTATCACCCAATATTTCTATCTTCCTGCCCGAGAAAATATGCACAGCATCTTTTTCTTTAAAGTGAAAAATGCAGACCTTGGTTTCTCTCCGATCGCTCCGGCTCTTGCACTCCCAGAGAAGAAAGAAGAAGAGAAGGAAGCCCCGCCTGAAACCGAAATTGTCCCCACAAAACTTCAGTGCAATTTCCATGTTTTTCTTCAGGTCAACAAGGTAGAAAAAAACGCACCTGGAGAGGTAGTCAGTAAAATCTATATACCAGTTAATTTCCAGGTAGAGAGTAGCTCTTATGAACCTGATAAAGAGGAACTTTACACAACAGCTTACCCTTTTCCTCCAGGTAATTATATCTTATCTATGGCCATAGCTTCTCAGGATTTAGGGAAAATCGGAACTCAGTACTTCGAGTTCTCGCTTCCCGATCCGCTATCTTCCCCTGATGGCCTTGACACCACGCCTGTCTTTTTTATCAAGAATATAAAAAGAATGTCCGCTCCTGAGGTTCGGGCTGAAGTTCATAAAGACTTCTTTGTCTATTCTGTTCTCCAGATCGAAGCTAATGTTGACAGGATTTTTGCTCCAAAGGATAATTTTGAAGTTTTCTTTTATATTTTTGGAGCTCAACCCTCGGAGACGGGAAAATATGATATTGAAGTAGGCTTTGAAATCCTAAAAGGAGAAGAGCTAGCAATCCGCTTTAAACCTGGAAAATACGAGATCCCCCTTGTCCCTCAACCTCTACACTTGAAACAAACTCTGATAATAACATCCGAAGAAGGAGAACGGACGGAAACCCGAAACTTGGAGCCCGGGAAGTATACTCTTTCCTTAAAAATCTCAGATAAGATATCAGGAAAATCTGAAACGAAAACTATCGATTTTGAAGTAAAATAACCAACCTGGATTATTCACGAGTCGAGGTTGCCAGATTGCCACGCTCCGCTCGCAACGAC
>CAYTBG010000156.1:0-3954 GCA_964435925.1 uncultured Eubacteriales bacterium
TTATTCCCTGGGGCAAAAGCAACGTGTTTTTGAACCATATTGCCTGAGCCTTTCTTTTAAGGTTGCTTCCTCCATCCCCAAATAGTCTTACATTATGGATGACTGCTTCCTCATCATGGAAAATGAGATGTTTACATAAAATAGAAAGAAGTTGTTTTTTGTCAATGGATGCTTATAATTTTAAGAGAGAGCTCATATAAAGAAAGGGAGTTGGGATGGGAGAGAAAGAAATGAAAGTTGCCTTCATAGATAATTCAATAGATACGTCGATCTACAATCCACAAAAACACTGGAAGCCTTATTTAGGAGTTGCATGGGATTCCTTCAAAGCGACCAAAAGCCATTTTCCTGATTTAAAAAAGGGCTACACGCATTTAATCTTAAGCGGCTCGGAATCTTCTATCATAGAGAGAGAAAACTGGGTATATGAAGAGATTGAGATGGTTCAAGATGCTGTGGAAAAAGGGCTCTCTATACTCGGCAGCTGCTATGGACATCAGCTTCTCGCTTTTGCCCTTTTAGGTTCCGCCAGTGTTCAGAGATGTGCCCAACCCGAGGTGGGTTGGATTCCTATCCAGATCAAAGTGGAAAATGAGCTTTTAGGGAAAAAACGAAGTGCTTTTTCCTTCTCCAGTCATTTCGATGAAGTAGTGAATTTGAGTGATGCCTTCCTTGTTCTTGCTTCTTCCAAAGACTGCCAGATTCAGGCTTTTCAACTGAAAAAGAGACCAGTATGGGGAATTCAGATTCATCCTGAGATAAATATTTCTAAGGCCCAAATACTCTTGAAAAAGTTCATCTCATTGAATCTTGAAACTAATCCCTTTTTTGAGAAAGCCTTAAAATCTATCCCCAAAGACTCTGGGCTTATCCGAAGGATTGTTAAAAGTTTTTTAGTCCCATAGAAGGTATTTATTAAAGATGAAAATTGCAATTATCGGAGCTGACGGTCAACTCGGTTCTGATTTGGTTAAAGTCCTCAAAGGAGAGAAGGTTTTTCCTCTTTATTATCCTGATTTTGATATTACAGAGCCTGAAAAGACAAGAGAAACTCTTTCAAAAATTAACCTTGATGTAGTCATAAATACTGCTGCCTACCATAGAGTTGATGAATGCGAAGAAAATCCGCAGAAATCCTTCCAAGTTAATTCAATAGCTGTCAGGGATCTCGCCTTGATTTGCCGGGAGCTTGGTTTGACCTTGGTCCATTTCAGCACAGATTATGTCTTTGATGGGGATAAGAAGACGCCTTATGTCGAGGAGGACAAACCCAACCCTCTTAATGTTTATGCTGTCTCCAAGTTAGCCGGTGAATATTTTGTTCAGAATACTCTGGAGAAATATTTCCTTATCCGAAGCTGCGGGCTTTATGGAGAAACAGGCTGCTGGGGGAAGGGAACCAATTTCGTTGATGCGATGGTATTTTTAGAGAAAAGAGGAAAACCTTTCAGAGTAGTGAACGATCAGAGTGTTACTCCCACATCATCTGCTGAACTTGCGCTTAGGATTGGAGAGCTTATCCGCACCCAACATTATGGCCTCTACCATTTAACAAACGAAGGTCAGTGCACCTGGTTTGAGTTTGCAAGCACCATATTTTCTCTAACGGGAAAAAGGCCTAAACTTGAGCCTGTCGATTCTGAAACCTACGGGGCTCGAGCTCGCCGGCCTTCTTATTCTGTCTTGGAGAACAAAAAAGCAAAAGAGATAGGATTGACTGAATTTTCTTCTTGGGAAAATGCCCTCAAGGATTATCTAATCAAAAAAGGCTACATTTCTTAAATTAAATCCCGTTTCCTTTATCAATCAATTTTAAGCTATAATAATAAGAAAGTGCTGGAAATAAAAAAAATGAGGAGAGTCACACCGAGCAAACAAAGAAAAATATTGTCATTATCAGTCATTCTTATTTTCGTTTTTACGGCAATGATAAATGTATCTTCCCTATCATCCTTTTCACAAGAAGCACAAAATAAAAAAACATCTCATACTGTAGCAGTCAGTGCCATCTCAATAGCCGTAACAGTCCAGGATAAGAAAGGAAGGTATATTAATGACCTAACAAAGGAAGATTTTTCTATTTATGAGAACAATGAAAAGAGGGATTTAACCTACTTTAACCACGATTTTAAGGCACCTTTAAGTTTGACGGTTCTCCTTGATGTAAGTGGAAGCATGGCTATCCAGGATAAGCTGAAAGAAAGTAAGGAATCACTCAAATATCTCGCGACATTCCTTCTTAATCTTGATGATGAATTCTCTTTATTGATTTTTGCTGATGGAGAGGTGGAGGTTGCTATGAATTTTTCAAATTATAAGAATTATTTTTTAAATATCTTGGATAAGACTGAAGCTTATGGCCAGACAGCTTTAAACGATGCAGTTATGGTAACTCCAGAATTTGCTAATAAAGGAAATAACGAAAAGAGGGCTATTCTTTTGATTACAGATGGGATTGAGAATGATAGCCAATATTCTCACTATCAAGCCGTTGAAATTGCAAGAAGAGTAGATATTCCTATATTTACCATCGGCTATAAAATTCCTTTAAGTGACCAATATTTACGAAAGTATAAACATTCTCCTTCATTAACCTCCTCTGGTATTGTTTATTCTCTTGAAAGATTCTCTAGAGCTACAGGAGGAAAGGCATTTTTCATTAACCAAGCTGAAGAATTGAAAAATGCTTTAAGAGAGATAAAAAAGGAACTAAGTTATCAGTATATACTCGGATATACTTCTTATAGAAATCAAGAAAATGAATATCGAGAAATCAAAGTTATTACTTCAAAAAAGAAGTACAAAGTGAGAACAAGAGAAGGATATTATAGCGGTGAAAAGAAACCCCCTTAGCAATAATTATGAAAAAAATTCTGGACGAGCTTAAAATAATATTATATTATCAAGGCATAATTATCATAAAAAAAAGAAGGAGGTAAAAATGAACAAAAACAGAATCACATTTCTTGTTGGAGCCGTGTTTCTCATAGGATTGATAACTAACACGGGTTGCGCTACTAAAAAAATGGTGCTGGGAGAAGTGGCTACTCTGGATCAAAAAGTAGAAGGGATGGAAACTGCCGTTGAGGAGAATCAGAAGAGAATCAAAGAACACGATGAAAGATTAACCACTCTTGGTTCGCTCATTACCCAGCATCAGTCCGAATTAAGTCAACAGAAATCCGACTTAGATGGCAAGATAAGTGAAGTGAGAAGATTTGCTCAGGGAAAACTGGTTTTACAAGAGATTATAAGAAATGATGAAGCTAAATTTGAATTCGAGAGCTACGAACTCGGTGATGAGGCCAAGGTAGCATTGGATAAATTTGTCGAGATACTTATTGCTCAGAATAAAGGTCTGTATCTTGAAATCCAGGGACATGCCGATAGCACAGGACCAGAGGACTGGAATGTGTATTTAGGGAAGAAAAGAGCTGAAGGAGTGATGGAATACCTACACAATACGTATCATATTCCTCTCCACAGAATGGAAGTGATCAGTTATGGAAGTGACAAGCCGATAGCCGACAATTCGACTAGTGAGGGAAGATCTCAGAACAGGCGAGTAATGATATTAGTGTATGAATAGTAGGTTGTGTTAAAAATTATTAAGTATTTTTAAGAATTCCCTTAAGCTAAGAAGCCTTCAAACTATTAACTATATGGGGTGGGAAAGAGCAGGTTTTTGCCTCTGAATTAGTCACGATGTGGACTGTATGACCTGAGGCTATCAATTTTTCCTCCTCTTTGGTTACCAGCTCATAAGCGAACTCTACTTTCTTTGGAGTTATCTTTTCCAAGAAAACGCGAATAATGAATTTTTGATCATATCTTAACGGTTTCTTGTATTTACAAAAAGCCTCGACAACAACCAGGTAGAATCCTTGCGCTTCGATGTCTTTATAGGGAATATTTTTTTGGCGGCAATATTCTGTTCGACCTATCTCAAACCAC
>CAYTBG010000157.1:0-3706 GCA_964435925.1 uncultured Eubacteriales bacterium
GATAAAGGCAGCTAATTTCTAATATGAAAAGGATGGTACTTTGGGGAACGTCCCCATTTATACATTTATATTTGATTATCGGAATTGTAGAGGGTATTATTTAAAAAATGAAGTTACACAAGAAAACGCTCGAGAAATCTTACCGCTTTATCGGTATCTCAATCATCCTGATGCTCATTATCTCTTTGGATGCCTCTGGCCAGCAGGATGTTTCCAAATTCCAAGAGCGCCTGGCGGAAATTTCCCAACAAATAGAGCAGTTAAGATTGAAAATAGAAGAAGAGGAAAAAAAAGAATCAACCACTCTGTCCCGGCTGGAAAGGATTGGATTTAATAAGGGATTGATCAAAAAAGAAATCTCTCTTTATGCTATCCAATTGGAAAAAGCAAATCGTGAGCTTTCCTCACTAAACAAAAGCATTCCTGAGCTAGAAGCAAAGCTGGACGAGGAAAATCAATCTATCGATAAAATACTCATCACCACCTATAAATTCGGGAAACTCAACTTTCTCCAATTCATGCTTCAAGCAGATAATATGGGAACGCTTATTTCTGAGAATAAGCATTTGACTCTCTTGGCTCAGTACCAGGAAAAAATAATCTCGAATTATATGAAAAACTTGGATCAACTGGAGACAGTCGAAAAGGAGCTTCAAACGAAAAAAGGGGAGGCCTCGCGCTTAATCAAGAATGCCGAGAAAAAAAGGAAAGAACTCCAAGCTCAAGAAAGAAAGAACAGAGCTCTTATAACTGAAATAAAGAAAAACAAAAAGCTACATCTTCAGACTTTAGAGGAGTTAAGAGTAAGAGCTCAACAGTTGTTAATTTTGATAGAAAAATTACTTAAAGAAGAAATTTCACTCCCTATTAATTTAATTCCGCTTTATGAGAAAAGAGGGAAGCTTCCCTGGCCTATCGAGGGAAAAGTCACTTCCAAATTTGGACTCCAGAGACATCCTCAATTTAAGACGACCACCATGAATAACGGAATCGAAATTTCACCCAGAAAAAACTATGTGATTGTCAGAGCTATCCATCCTGGCAAAGTCGTCTACTCTGACTACTTCCAGGGATACGGCAACCTCATAATTGTCGATCACGGGATGTCTTACTATTCGCTCTATGGTCACTGCTCAGATATCCTTGTCAAAAAGGGCGACTTGGTTAAAGCTGAACATCCAATCGCATTGGTTGGCGATATCGGTTCTTTAGAAGGAGACTCCGTTTATTTTGAAATTCGATTCAAGACAAAGCCCCTTAATCCCTTGCAATGGCTGAAATGAAGATGATAAAATCAAGAATCAGTTTCAGGATAAAATGACCAGAAAAAGAATAAAAATACTCCTTTTGACAGTCCTTGTTTTCATTTCTCTCTTCTTCTTGTTAGAGAAAAACTTTCTCCCAGGATTTTTATCAAAGCTTTCTCCCGACAAGGATTTTGAGCTGCTGGGAAAAGTTATCCAATTGATCAAAAACGATTACATTGAAGAAGCTAACCCAGCCAAAACAATGAAAGGAGCCTTTAAAGGGATGGTTGATTCCCTGGACGTTCTCTCCAGCTACTTAGACAAGGAGAGCACGCTCAGGTACAGCCAACGCAAGGAGGCAAACCTGAATGATATAGGAATTGTCCTGTACAAAAGATACGGCTCTTTTCCTCAGGTCATCGGAATTAGTGAGAATTCCCCTGCTGAAAAAAAAGGGATCCAAATCGGCGATTTTATCAGTTCTATGGACGGACGCTCGACTCTCACGATGAGTATGACCGAAGCAAATCTCTATCTTAAAGATAGAGATAAAAAAATCATAAAGCTCAGGATATTCAAAAGAGAGGAAACAAAAGAGGTGAATATTGAAAGAACATTGCTATTTGAAGAGCCATTTTCCTTTGCCAAAGCAAAGGGCACAAGCGGAATTCTGAAGATCCATCAGCTTTATCCTCCCTGTGTAAGGAAGATAAGAGAGGAAATCATCCCCGGATTAAAGCCAGAGAAAAGGACTTTTATTTTGGATTTGAGGGATTGCCACGAAGGGGATATTGAAGAATCCAGAAAACTCATCAATCTCTTCTTGAATTCTCCGAAGATAGGTTACTTTGAAACAAAAGGAGGAACCAAGGAGAATCTTTCCTGTCCGGACGATGCTGAACTTGAAAAACTGCCCTTGGTTATCTGGACCAATCAGGCAACAATAGGACCGGCAGAGGCTGTAGCCGGAGTTCTTAAAGAATTTAAAAGGGCCAAAATCATCGGGCTTCCAACTTTAGGTCTCGTGGCCAAACAAAATTTCTTTGTTCTAGATGACGGGAGTGGATTACTGCTCACCTCAGGAATCTTCCATTTTAGGTCAGGAGAAAAGTTGTGGGAAAAAGGAATTAAGCCTGATATAAAAATAAATGAGGAAGACCAAACCTTTAGCACCTATCTTAAAAAAAGTCTTTAATCTCCAGCCTAAAATGTAATTAATGCAAAAGAAAAGGTCTAAGAAAAGAAAAAAGGCCAATCGTATTCCTCCTTCCATTTTTATTATCTTTTCTCTTATGGTGCTTTTATCGGCAATCGGTTTAGACTACATCGGCTGGAAAAATGGAGAAAAATCTTATCTGTTTTCTTCTCTTGCTAAAAAAAAGAGGGCTTTATTGAGTCAAGAAGCTCCGCCTGGACAAGAAGCTCTGGACCAAATTGTCATTAAGAGCTTAACCTTGCTTAAGATACCCTATGATTCAAATCAACAGTACAGGGACAAAAAAGGAGTTCTCCATCTTATGATTGACCTCCCCTTAAAAAAATACAAGGAGCTAGAATCTCTGCTCGAAAAAGAATTCAATAACGTTAGCGCTTCTGTCCAGGAAAAAGAAGAGCAACTCGGCGCAGAAAAAAATTATTATCTATGGCAGGTAATAGGGAAAAGAAAGCAAAAGCTGAGTATTCTTTTCGCAAGCCAAAAAGAAAAAATAACAGCAGAACTTCCTCCAAGAAGGATCAGGAACAAAGCGGCAATCATCATCGACGACATGGGTTACAGTTTAAAAGCAATCAATGATATATGCTCGCTCAATAAACCCTTGACAATTTCTATTCTTCCCTACACGCCTTTAGCCAAAGAGATAGCTCGAATTGCTCACCAAAACAAGTTGGAAGTTATGCTTCATCTTCCTCTTGAGTCCGTCAATAGCCCGGGAGGAAACCAAATTGAGGGAATCATCCTCTCCCAAATGGATGAGGAGGAAATACTAAAAACGGTGGAGGCCAATCTCGATCAAATTCCTTACGTCACAGGCGTTAACAACCACATGGGCTCGAAAATAACGGCTAACAGGAATCTCATGTCTATTGTTCTAGGGCCTTTAAAAGAAAGAAATCTTTTTTTTATTGATAGTCGCACTACCAGCAAGTCCAAAGCTTATGATATAGCCCAAACACTGGGAATCCCTTCAGCCTATCGCCACGTTTTTCTTGATGGAGAAAATCGTAAGGGTTATATAAAAGGAAAAATGATTGAGCTTTTTCGCCTGGCCCAGAGAAGAGGGAAAGCTGTAGGCATCTGCCATCCAAAAGAAAGAACTCTTAGAGCTCTAAGGGAAAACTTCCATCTTGTGGAGAAATATAATATCGAGCTCGTCTTCGCCTCGCAGCTAACCAAATAATTCATCTGGATTATTCACGGATCGAGTTTGCCGCAGATGCGAGGCACAGGGTATGCGGCT
>CAYTBG010000158.1:0-3504 GCA_964435925.1 uncultured Eubacteriales bacterium
AGACGTATTCCTGTTGAGATTCTGGTCCTCTCTTTTGTAATAGCCCTTGGGTCTATCTTTCTCTTCCACCCTACTACCGCTCTCTTCATCTTTGCCGGTGGAGCATTCTCCGCTTTAAGCTTCATCTGGCTCAAGCGATCGATTTCAAGGTTGTTGCCTATAAAAAATGGGGACAGGCACCTTAAAGAAGAGGAGCCAGTCCCCTTTTTTGACAAAAAGAAAGCCCTCCGCTCTGCCCTTATCCTCTACGGCATCCGTCTTGTATTGATTATCGCCATCTTTTTTATTATAATCTTCTTCTTTTCAAGGAATATAATAGCTTTTGTGGCCGGATTCTCAACAATCGTTCCTGTATTTCTGGCTGAAGCAGTAGTCGCACTCTCTCGAATGAAACAATGGAAGAGTTAGAACACAGTTTATTGATAGTCGATTTCTTCAATAAAATCGTTGGGAAACCCCTTGCTTTCCTTCTCGGTCTCGCGGGAATTGAAGTCAAAAATCCGGAACATCTTGTGCCTGATTACATCGTCATGAGCCTGATTGTAGCGGTTGTCCTTATCCTCTTTTTCGGTCTCGCCTCACGAAGACTCAATATTGTCCCTTCCAAACTCCAGGGCATTCTCGAGCTCATCATCCAGGCTTTCGAAAATATTCTGGTTGAGATCATAGGAGAACGAGGGAAAAAATACCTGCCTCTTATCGCAACCATCGGCCTTTTTATATTAGTTTGTAACCTCCTGGGTCTTGTTCCCGGATTCATGTCTCCTACCAGCAAACTCAACGTGACCTTAGGCTGTGCTCTTGCTGTCTTTTTCTACTACCACTGGCAGGGGATTAAAACCCAGGGTTTATTCAAGTATCTCAAACACTTCACCGGCCCCATTCCGCTTTTAGCACCGCTTCTCCTGCCCATAGAAATAATCAGTCACTTCTCCCGTCCTGTTTCGCTTTCAGTCCGTCTTTTCGGAAATATATTTGCTGAAGAACTGCTCATCATAGTCATTGCTTCCATCATCCCTTTCTTTGTCCCACTGCCATTCATGGCAATAGCCATCTTTACGGCAACTATTCAGGCCTTTGTCTTTGTCCTCCTGGCCTGCATATATATTGGGGGAGCTGTGGCCGATGAGGAATAACATTAATTTTAAAAGGAGTAAGGAATGAGAAAGAATTTAAAGCCTTTTGGACTTTTACTATTTTTTCTATTGCTGGCCAGCGCACCTCTTTTGGCTCAAGAAGCCCAGGGAACCCCTCTTACTGAAAGCCGGGCAAACCTCTTCATGTGGTCTCTAATCGTCGGCGGAGCTATCATCACCCTTACCGCTTCTGTGGGAGCTATCTGCCAGGCCAAATCTATAAGCAGCGCCTGTGAAGGCATTTCCAGAAATCCTGGGTCCGCACCACATATTCGCTTCCTTCTTATCTTTGGATTGGTGCTAATCGAAACCCTGGTCATTTATGCTCTCCTTATTACCATTATTATAGTTATGGTGAAATGGGGGCAGTACGCATAAACAAAGTAATCACTTAAACCCGGCAAAATAAATGAAGTCTCCTGCTCTTGAAATTTTTGTAGAAACAATAAAAAGATTCGGCAGGGATAGGTGCGGAAACTTCGCCATTACTATTTCCTACTTTGCTGTCCTCTGTTCGGTCCCGCTGGTTGCTCTCTTTGCTTTCATCACGACCCGTATCCTGGGCGATCCTGAAGCGGCGTTCCGGAGCCTCAATATCTTCTCTGAAGAGTTTTTTGCTCAACTCGATCCTTACTTTTTCACCAGAGTTCAGGAACTCTCCCGGGATGTCACTAATCTGGGATGGTTCGGGTTGGCGGGATCGCTTATTGCGGGAAGTTTTCTTTTCTCCAACCTGATTTATTCCTTAAATTTTATCTTCAAGGCAAACTACCAAAAATCATTTTTTTACAACCGCCTGATGGAGTACCTTGTCATGTTCAGCATCGGAATCATCATGCTCATTACTCTCTTCATAACAGCCATCTGGACCGGCATCCATCGCGTAATTAGAGAGAGTCCAATCGTCGCCAACAACATCAACCCTAAGATTGTCTCTCTTGTCGATAACTTTTTCATTCAATACCTCATTCCTTTAACCCTGACTTTTTTTGTCTTTTTTTCCCTTTATAAACTCATCCCGGAGATCAAAATTCATACTCGGGCGGCGGTCATTGCCGCTTTAGTCGGGACTCTTCTCTGGGAAATCTCCAAAAGAATTTTTGTCTTTTATGTAGCTCATTTTTCTGCCATCGGGATTGTCCTCTCCCGGTTTTTAAAAGGCACTCTGACTTCTATTATTTTTTTCCTCCTCTGGATTACTTTCTCGCTATTTATCCTGCTCTGGGCGGCGGAGCTAGCTGCGGTCTTAAACGAGCGAATCGATGAAAAAACAGTCTGAGAAGAGTCCTCCCTCTCTGAGTGTGGAGGAGCTTGCCCGGCGCTTGAACTGCCCTTTTGAGGGAGACGGAGCGGCAGTAATTCGAGGGGTTTCGAGCCTCGAGAAAGCCCAAAAGGAAGACCTCGTTTTCCTCGCTCACCGCAAATATCTCAGCCTTTTAGAACGGAGCAAGGCTTCAGCTGCCATCATCCCCGCCGAGGAAAGATACGACAGAATCCCGGTAATTAAATCAGAAAATCCACACATTAGTTTTGTCAAGGCTGTAGAAATCTTTTATAAGCCTTACCGTCCCGAGCCGGGAATCCATCCCTCAGCCCTGGTTTCTCTCTCAGCCAGGATAGGAAAAGATGTCTCAATCGGTCCTTTTGCTTTCATAGGAGATGAGGCAGAGATAGGGGCCAAAACAGTCATTTTCCCGTTTGTCGCTATCTATCCGTGGGTGAAAATAGGAAAGGAGACTGTTATCCATTCTCATGTTTCTATCCGCGAAGAGGTGAAGATCGGGAACCGCGTCATAATCCACAACGGTGCTGTAATCGGCTCTGACGGCTTTGGCTATCTGCAGGACAAAGACCGCCCCCACATCAAAATTCCCCAGGTGGGGACAATCACTATCGAGGATGATGTGGAAGTAGGTGCCAACACAACTATAGACCGAGCAACCCTGGGAGAAACGATCATAAAAAAAGGAACCAAAATAGACAACCTGGTTCAAGTTGCCCATAACGTTGAGATCGGCCCCCACAGTATTTTAGCCGGACAGGTTGGAATCTCCGGCAGCACAAAAATAGGGAGAAATGTCATCATGGGCGGGCAGGTTGCCGTGGCAGATCATGTTAGCATCGGAGATAATGTTATGGTTGCGGGAAGGACAGGGATAACCAAAGATGTGCCCTCCGATTCGCTAATCGGCGGATTTCCTCATTTGGACATCAAAGATTGGCGGAAATCAGCTGCAATGCTGCCCAGACTCTATGACCTGGCCAAAGAGGTAAAAAGATTGAAAAAGAAAGTCGAAGAACTGGAGAAGAAATTGTAGGGGCTTGATTTATCAAGCCCACCTTTTAAATTTCATAAGTATCCTGATCT
>CAYTBG010000159.1:0-3188 GCA_964435925.1 uncultured Eubacteriales bacterium
GTCCCCATCGTCATCCCTTCCTTTGTTAACAGAGTCCCTCCTGTCATCCTGGCCAATCCAAAATCCATGATCTTCGCCTGGCCTTTCTCCGTCACCATGATGTTGGCACTCTTGATGTCCCTGTGTACTACTCCTTTATTATGGGCCTCCTGCAACCCCTCCGCTACCTGGGTGGCAATCCTGAGAGCTTCATTTATCTCAAGTGGGCCAGATTCAATCTTCTTGCTTAAGCTCTGGCCTTCAATATAGGCCATGGAAATGAAGGTTTTCTCCTCGGCTTCGTCAAATTCATGAACAGTACATATGTTGGGATGATCCAGGGCTGCAGCAGCCTGTGCCTCGTGCATGAATCGCTCTTTGACCTCTGAGACGTGTGTTAATTTTGGAGGAAGAAGCTTTAGGGCAACAGTGCGCTTGAGTTTGGTGTCCTCGGCTTTGTACACAACGCCCATTCCCGCTCTTCCAAGCTCTTCAAGGATCTGGTACTTTCCCGCAATAGTGCTTCCCTTTGGTAACCTTCCTGTTGGTGTTATTAGGGTCTTTGTTACAGAGATTTCTTCTGGGGATTTTAAGGGTGTGGCACATTTACCGCAATAAATCGTATCATCAGGATTGTTAAACTGACACTTAGGACACTCAATTCCCATTGTTCCCTCAGTTTACTTGGCAATAGGATAATAATTTATGATGGAAGTGTCAAATTGAATATAGACCTTTCCCTTTGTCACCAAATTGCTTACGATCGCCTAGTTTTGCTTATGGAAGCTAAAAGGAAATTTGAGTGCTTACCCCAAAAAAGCTGGCTCCTCGGGTAGGACTCGAACCTACAACCTAGTGGTTAACAGCCACCCGCTCTGCCGATTGAGCTACCGAGGAGCAAGTTGTCATTAATTTAGCAGAATTCATGGAGAATATCAACGCGTTGCCCTATAAACATATAAATGGGGTCAGGTCTTGCTTTTTGCTTGTCTTAAAAATCTCATGCAAAGGCATTAAAATTTCATGGCGAGGATGAAAGCGACACAGATATCTCCATTCTTCAGGATTAGATTTTGCCACGCTCCCGTGCGCATTTATAAAATAACGGTGTTGCCTGTAATCTAATGCACTAATATAGATTGCTTTTGTATGAGTAAAAGCAAAAAACAAGACCTGACCCCTCTTTCTGACCCCTCTTTCTGACCCCTCTTTAAAAGCGATAGCCGGCTTGTTTAATTTCTTTACGATAGTCCTTGCCCCACATCTCCACAATTTTGCACATCTCATAAATCCTTGACCTTAGACGAACTCCGATCCTATCCACTAGAGAATCATCGGCTTTTTTGAAGCGTTGGTCCCGGGAATCTTCTTCTGCTTCTCCGCTATCTATATAGTTTGAAGTGAAAACAGTAACTTTTTTATTGTTATATCGACGATTAATAATGTAGAAAACCGTATCTTCAACCCATGCTGTAGTCCTTTTTGCTCCTAATTCATCAAGAACAAGAACTTCTTTTCGAAAAACGGGTTCTAATACTTGTGATTCGGTTAAAGAAGAGTCAGGCGTGTAAGTACTCTGGATATTTCTTATCAAGTCCCTGAAATCACAGAAATAGCAAGGAGTGTTCTTCTTTTTTATCAGCTCACTAATGATAGCAACTGCCAGATGCGTCTTCCCTACTCCACAGGGGCCTTGGAAAAGAAGGCCGATATCCTGCACAGGGTAATTTTTGACAAATTTTTTGGCTATCTTTAACGCATAACGGTGTGAATCGTTATGTTCTTCAAAGTTTTTAAAAGTACAGTGTTTATATCTTTTTGGGATCTTGGCTTGATTAAAAAGGATCTCGTTCTCCCGCTCACGGAAGCACTTGCACCGTTTTGCTACGATCCCGGAATCGGATTCCTCCAGGACCCATTCAGTTCCCTGGCACAGAGAGCATGTAGTTTCTGGCATCAGTTTAAATATCCTCTGAGTTGTTGGAGCCTTCGAGAGCGGGCCAACTTTCTCATGGCTTTTTGCTCAATTTGTCTTATTCTTTCCCTTGATAAATTCAGCATATCTCCTATCTCCTGAAGGGTTCGAGCCTTATCATCTTCTAATCCAAATCTTAATTTTATCACATTTGCCTCTTTATCATCCAATTCGCCTAACATTTCTCTTATTTGCTGTTGTATAGAGTTTTTAATGATCTGGTATTCAACAGAGGGGGTTAGATTGTCTTGTATCCTATCTTCAATTTCCACGCCTTCCTCGTAGTATTTATCGCTAAGGGAAATATCCTTTCCGTTTAATATCTCCAAATCCTCAACCTCGTCTTTGTCAATGCCCATTTTTTTTGCTATTTCATCCCTTGTCGGCTCTCTGCTTAGCTCTGTTTTAAGCCCAGCCGCCTTTCTTTTCATATCTGATATTTTAGCAGAAAGCTTTTGAGGGAGATAGTAAGCTCGAGAATAGCGCGTTAAAGCATGGATAATAGCCTGCCTAATCCACCACACAGCGTAGGATATGAACTTAACGTTTCGGTCGGGATCAAACCTCTTTGCTGCTTCAATGAGGCCCAGGTTTCCTTCGTTGATAAGGTCGAACATGCCTATTCCCATTCCTTTGTACTTTTTCACGTAGGAAACGACAAATTTTAGGTTCGACTCAATCAATTCCATAAGCGCTTTATTATCGCCTTTCTGGATGCGATTCCCTAATCTTTTTTCATCTTCTTGAGTGAGGGCCGGAAATTTGGATATCTGATTCATATAGAGCCTTAAATTTTTAAAATCGATAAAGTTCTTGTATTTGCTCCTCATTCCTTCTCTTTTTCAATTTTCATAATTTTAGCTTGGCTTATATGCACTAAACTTTTTTTTCTTAGTTCAAATTCATCTTCCTTGCCTTCAAAGAATTCTTTTCTTAGGTACTCCAGAAACATATTCACCTCTGCTTCAATCTGTTCTATCTTTTTTCTCATATTCAAAATAACTTCCACTCCAGCAAGATTGATTCCCAAATCCCGAGTCAGATTCAGGATCACTTCTAGCTGCCTCAAGTCATCGTCAGTATAACATCGCGTATTTCCCTCGCTTCTAGAAGGTCTTAACAATTCTTCTCTCTCATACAGCCTAAGAGTTTGGGGGTGAATATTAAACATTTTTGAAACGCTGCTTATATGATAATAATTTTTTGGTTCTTTTTTCTCTTTCATTTTAATGAA
>CAYTBG010000160.1:0-2901 GCA_964435925.1 uncultured Eubacteriales bacterium
GCAGATATCAATGAAAATAAATATTGGTGTCGGCATAATTTATGAATAAATCAGGATAATACTCGATGAGTAAATCGAAATACTTTCCTAAAAAAGTTTATGTAGAAAAAAGGAGTTTCGATTTTCCTCTAACGAAAAGAATCTTGAAGAATGTGGGCCCGGTCCCTAGAGAAGTCATTGATGATCCTCAAGAGGTGCTTGAAGACATAAAAGCTTCAAAGGATGTTATAGGTGCGGGAAAAAAGTATCTTTTAATCACCCGTCAAAGAGGAGAATTCGTCAAGCCCTGCCCCTGTACTCCTCACTACCTTGGATGCAATTATTTTATCGTTAACATAGATCTTAATTGTCCTCTCGACTGCACCTACTGTATTCTTCAACATTATTTAACGAATCCCTTAATTACGGTCCACGTCAATCGAGAAGATTTATGGAGACAGCTTGATATTTTTTTACGCAGGAAAAGACACCGGACAGTTCGCATAGGAACAGGTGAGCTTGGAGATTCGTTGGCCCTGGACCATTTAACTGAAAATTCCATAGATCTCGTTTCCTACTTCAGGAAAAAAAGAAATGCCATCTTTGAGTTAAAGACAAAAACTGTAAATATAAAAAATATTCTAAAAATAGAACCAGCTCCTAATGTTGTCATTGCCTGGTCTCTTAATTCTCTGAGAATTGCCAATGAGGAAGAAAAGGGGGCTCCATCTATCGAAGAAAGAATAGATGCAGCCAGGAGGGTTTCGGAAAAAGGGTTTCGTACCGGTTTTCATTTTGACCCCATAATTCATCATCCTGACTGGGAAGAAGGATACGAGGAAGTAATTAAGATATTGCTGGAAACCGTCGATTCGGCCAGGATTGCTTGGATAAGCCTCGGGAGTTTTAGATTCCCCGCCCCTCTAAAAGCTATTATCGAAGAGAGATTTCCTAAGACGAAGGTTATCTACGATGAATTTATAAAGGGAAAAGACGGAAAACTCCGCTATTTCAAGCCTCTTCGTTTAGAGCTTTACAAAAAAATTGTTGGCTTTATTAGGGAACGGGGCGGGAAGGAGATTCCTCTTTATTTTTGCATGGAAAGTGAAGATATTTGGCGTGAAGCTATGGGATGGATACCGAAGGGAAAAGAAAACCTTGAGGCGTATCTTTCCTCTCCCCTTGGTTAATCAATCTTTTCTGTTTTAATCTCAGTAATGATGCCTACTATCTCAACGCCAGCTGCTTTAAGAATCTCGACTGCGTCTACGATATTTCCGTATTCCAATTCTTCATCAGCTCTTAAGTAGAGCCTTTTATCAGACACGGTCATGAAAGCTTCTTCTATCATAGTTTGAAGATTCTCCATTGTTACTTGATCTTGGCCAATATACATTTTGCCGTCTCTCTTGATGGAGAGAACCACTTCTGGATTTTCAGGCATGTTTATAGTGTTAAGAGCAACAGGCAGTCTTACGTCAATTCCTCTTTGGATGAGAGGTGTTACTACCATGAAAATGATGAGCAGAACAAGCAGTACATCACAGAGAGGAACAACATTAGGTTCAGAACTTACTTCGCGTTCATTTGAAACCTTCATTGACATCTTATGCCTCTCTATTTAAAATTTTCTTGATTTGGCTTTATTATTCAGGTTTTTCTTGCGTTCTTCTGATGAAAAAGTCCACAATTTCAGAACTGGTGTTTGCCATTTCAGCGCTGTAGATATCGATCCTTGTCCGCAAGAAGCTGTACAGCCAAAGCGCGAGAATAGCCACACCTATTCCAAAGGCGGTTGTCACCAGAGCTTCTGCAATACCTCCGGCAACAGCGCCGATTCCTCCAGAGCCTGTCTGATGCATACCACGGAATGCGTTCATGATTCCTGCAATTGTTCCGAATAGACCGATAAAAGGAGAAGAGGTAGCTATTGTAGCTAACGTATTCAAACCTCTATTCAGTTCCTGGGTGAAAATTGTAGCAGCTCTTGCACAACCTCTTTGAGCTGTCTCAATCTGTTCTTCAACGCTGAGGTTATACTGTTTTCCTTCTAAGAATTCCTTAATGCCAGCAGCAGTCACACGTGCTAAATGGCTTCCCTGGTTTTCTTTCGTGGAAGAAAGTTTCAAGGCTTCTTGGATTTGGCCTCTTTTCAACATTCCTGCAAGTTTTGGTGCAACATTCTTTGATTTTACCTTGGCCCTGTAGAAAACCAACTGTCTCTCGATGAAGAGATAGAGTGAAACGACAGAAAGAATCATCAGTAGGATCGCAACTCCTTTGGCTAAAGGTGCCATCAAACCCCACATTTCTACTAATCCCCATTGCATTTTAGGTACCTCCTTTTCTAAGATGGAAAGTCATCTTAAGAGTATCTTATTTTAATTTAAATGTAACAGTAACTGTGAAAATAACGCCTCTTGGGCGACCGTTGATAATCATTGGTTCATAGACCCACTGACGGACAGCCTCGACAGCTGCCTGATCGAGAAGTGGGATGGATCTGAGAATCTTTACATTTGCCACTCTTCCATAAATATCGGTCACAGCCTCGATAATTACTACCCCTTCCACTCTTGCCTGGCGGGCAATTTCAGGATAGATAGGCTTGACTTCCTTGATTAATCTAGGCGGTTTAATCTCTCCGACCGCTCTTATAGGGGCTTCGACTTCACCGACAACACCGCCGAGGATACCGCCGACGACACCACCGAGCACACCACCGACGACTCCGCCTTCCACTCCGCCTTCCACTCCGCCTTCGATTCCAATATCGCTGAGTTCTTCTTCAGCGATTTCTTCGGGGATTTCCACAGGAGCGACGAGTTTACCCGGTTCGACTGTGGTTTGAGCGCGGACAGGTCTGATACGGGTTCTTTTTTTCGCGGTTTTGCGTTTTTTTGCTGGTGGAGGAGGTGGAGG
>CAYTBG010000161.1:0-2702 GCA_964435925.1 uncultured Eubacteriales bacterium
CCGCTTCTCGTTATAATTGACTCATGAGACCGGGGCGTAGCGCAGTCTGGTTAGCGCACAGCGTTCGGGACGCTGGGGTCAGGGGTTCGAATCCCCTCGCCCCGACTTCATCGATTTGAATTTTATTCATTATTAATCCCTAAAGTTAAAAATCTAGACCTGGCCCCATATCCAAAAAGCAAGACTTGACCCTATCTCTTAGCCATCTCTTTATATGTTAAAGGTGGGCTTGATGAATCAAGCCCCTACATAATGTAAATCAAACCCACATTTTAATTATAAAAATTATTCATTTAATGCAAAGACGCAAAATACGAGACCTTATCCTTTGGTTAGATGACCCCTTGCTATAGTTCGATCAATTCATAATCTCTGCTTCCCAGGCCAATCTTAACTCCATGGCTGAGCTGCACAGACCAATCGAGATCATAGCCAGCTCGGAGTATATCTTTCCCGCTCCTTTTGTTCACCAAATCCACAGAGGCCTGGTCTACGGCTACGGGATCATACGAACCCAGGATACCGATATCCTCGACCATAGCCTGTTGACCATCCGACATGCAGTCGCAATCTTTAGTCACTTTTATCAAAAAGTTTATGAAGCTGATTTTGCCTTTTAAATGTTTCAATACACTGAAGGCATACTCACTCATTTTTTCTTGAACACGCACAGAATCCGAATCCCAGTTGAATTTAACAGCTCCGGAGTTGCAGACCACAAGACACTCTCCGCATCCTATACATTTTTCCTCAACTATGAATGCACTATCACCCTTTTCAACAATTGCCTGTGAAGGACAGTAATCAAAGCACACTCCACAATTATCGCACAATTTAGGATTCACCCAAGGATGAACATCAGAATGCTGTTCCAGTTTTCCGGCTCTCGACGCACATCCCATGCCGAGGTTTTTTATGGCTGACCCAAAGCCTGTCAGTATATGTCCGGTGAAATGAGTTAAACAAACAAGTATATCTGAATCAAGAATAGCGCCGGCAATTTTTGCTGACTTTATTCGTGATAAATTTATCTGGATTTCGTCATCGTCTCGGCCGATAAGACCATCAGCGATGATAACAGGGATGCCGAGAGTCTCCTGGGTAAAGCCGTGTTCCCTTGCTAGGGAAAGATGATCAAGAGAATTGGACCTCTTGCTGACGTAGAGGGTATTAGAATCTGTCAAGAACACTCGAGAGGTAATGCCTTTAATCTGGTTGATAATCTTCACAATCCATTGGGGTTTTATAAACCCTGTATTTCCCTCTTCTCCGAAATGGATTTTCATAGCGACAAACGATTTCTTTTCTATTTGACTTCTCAAACCAATCCTAAGGAAGATTTTTTCCGCTTTTTCAGCCAGAACCTCATGCCCATCTTCTCTTGCTGCTGTAATAAAAAAAACCTGACTCTTCATTTCTCTTAGACTCTCAGATTTTGCTATTCTCCTAAAATCTCTTTTGCAGCTTTAAGACCTGAGCCGGCCTCAAATTTATAGCCCAAGGTAGAAAGGGTCCTCTCCAGGGCATCAAGAGCAAAATAAACCTGCGATACAGACAGGTTTCCCATATGCCCCATTCGAAAAACCTTCCCTGCAGTCTCACCTAATCCCCCTGCCACCACAATTCCATTCTCATAGTATGTGCTCCGGAAGGATTTATCTTTGACACCTTCCGGATATTTTACAACAGAAAGAGTATCTGCCAAGAACGGCTCTTGAGTGAAAAGGGAAAATCCAAGTTCGACCAAAGCCGCCCTTAAAGCCTTAGCAACTCGCTCATGTCTTAAAAACCTTCTCTCAATTCCTTCCTCAAGGATTATCTTTGTGCTTTCATAAAATGCCCTGATTTCGTTGACACACGGAGTTGAAAAATATTTTGAGGGGTCCTTCATGATAGGCAGCCAACGCAAAACATCTGAATAGTAAGCGGGAATCTTTTCCATGCTCCGCCTTTTATCAATAGCTTTCTCTGAGAGGACTAAAATCGATAAACCTGGAGGAGCGCCGAAACATTTCTGAGCTGCGGTCAAGACCACATCAACTTCCCAGTCATCCATCCTTTCTTCTATCCCACCTGTGGCACAGACTCCATCGATTATATAAAGGGCATTATGTTTTTTCAGTATTTCAGCATAATCCTTGACAGGAGCACAGGCTCCGGTGCATGTATCCACATGGGTCGCGGTCACTGCAGCATAATCTTTTTCTGAAACTTTCTTTTCTAATTCTTCAGGAAGGACTGCCTTCCCCCATTCGCACTCGATGATATCACAATCGAGGCCAAAACTCTGGGCGATCTGATCCATCCTTTCTCCGAAAAATCCCTGGGAGAGGACGAGAAAGCTTTCTTCTTTCCCAACAGTGTTCAAAATGGCCATTTCCATGGCTAAAGTCCCAGCCCCAGCTACGATGAACGGCTCGCCTTTCTCGCAGAAGACGATTTTCTTCAGGTTGACCAGTGCTTCTTTTAATTCCTCTACAAGCACCGGGCTAACATGGGAAACAGTGGGTAGAGAAAGGCTGTTTATGATGCGCGGATGAACGGGACTCGGACCCGGGATCATTAACAATTTTTCTTTTTGCATTTTATCTCCTTAGGCAAAAATCAATCCTATTTTCACCAATAATCGCTAATAAATCAAGTTAAACTAACCTGGATTATTCACGGATCGAGTTTGCCGCAGATGCGAGGCACAGGGTATG
>CAYTBG010000162.1:0-2698 GCA_964435925.1 uncultured Eubacteriales bacterium
TCAAGCATCCAAGATACCAGTATTTGCTCAATCATAATTTTGCCGCCGACTGGGAGGAAGTCTCAGTACCCGTTCTGGCACTGTATGGAGAACTGGATGTTCAATGTGATGCAGATGAAAACATGGCGGCGATGCAGAGGATATTTACAGAGTCAGGCAATGCAGATCTGACAATTAAATTGATACCGGAGGCTAATCATTTATTTGTGAAAGCGGAAACCGGTGGCATGAGGGAATATAAGTCATTATCCAAGGATTTTGCTCCTGGTTTTTTGGATCTGATTTCTGAATGGTTGAACAAGCGGAGCAATAAATACTAATTGTTATGACGACAGCTTGTCACAGTGTATCCTCTTGTGAAACAAAAGAATCTTGACAGTTCTTTTTCACGAAGTTGATATAGGGAATATTTATTTTTGTTCGAGGACAGATATTAACTGTTAATAAATGATACATGTATTTTTCATAGTGTTAGAAAACCCCAAGAAAACGAAATTGGCATGTTTATTGCTGATTAAAATAGGGAGTATAGGTATAGAGGTTAATGAAAAGCGATTCTTGCATAAAGGCGGTACCCTACAAAATTTCAAAAAGAAAACCAATTTCTATGATCAGTAATTAAGGGCGAAGTCTATTACTCTTCCGCAATATTCCTGGATTCTCACCGATATTGCCTCTTTCATGCGAATCTTTTATTGACTTGATATGTTTCCTCTATATATTATCGGTAATGTAGCAACTCAGACGGTGGAAATTGAACGAAAATGAGTAGAAATCAAAGCAGCCCCAAAAAGCAAATTCCTATGTTTTTACTGGCTTCCACTCGCCTCAATCCTCCTTTTCCTTTCTCTCTCCTTCTTTTTTCTCTTTTCCTTATGGCTTTTTTCTTTTTTCTCTGTCTCTTCTCTCTTTTTCCCCTGTCATTAGTTTTACTTCCCTTCTGAAATATCTTTCATCTTATAAAAAATCTTCTTTCTTCTTCTCTACTCTGGTGGGTTTTACATATCTTTCCACGAATACCCTGGTATCATTTAAACTGAGTTTTTCAAAAAGAAAAGAAAATTCTTCCTCCAAAGCCGAAAAGAGAGAAGAATATTTCTGAGAGACTTGTTCTGCAGGATTTGTATGCGGATTTGTGGTGGAGTCCATCCTGAATTGTTAGACTCATCTCTTATCAGCCGTTTTATTCTCCTTTTCCTTCTATTGACCAGGCATTTTTCAGTGTGATAGGGTTATTCCAGCATATCAGCGGGTGAATATTGTGAAGTTTTTACGCGACAGAGAAAACGAATTTCCTATGTTTTAAAAGGTTTATTTACAATCTAAGAAATTCGTCAGGTGTCAAACCAGCTTCTTTTATTATTGCTTTTAGAGTTCCCTTAGGAATCGAAATACCTGGATGATTTGGAATTGTGGTTCTTCTTTTAGTAGTTGGATTACGCCAGATCTCATGGCTTCCTTTTGCCTGTCTATCAAAAACAAATCCAGCTTTTCTTAGTTTCCTGATAACTTCTTTGGCAGTTAAAGAAGGTAATCTCTTCATAAAGAAACTGCGATTGGAATTTTAAGTTCTTGTTTAGATGGTTTTTTTTTGGACTTCAAATCAAAAGGAAGAGGATCACCATGTTCTATGTAAGATTCTATTATTTTTTTCCCTACATTTTGAGCTATTTCCATAGTTTCGGCTATTGTTCTTCCTTGAGCAACTAATCCTTGAATGGTTTCACTTGTGGCCAAAAAACCCCCTTCTTCCAATGGCTCTATTTTTATAGTAATTAAAAATTCGGACATTCTTTTTCTCCTTGCTTTTTATCATATCATAGAGAAAGATTCTGTCAATAAGCCTGGGGAAGTTCAGCTTGAGGAGTTTCTCAAGCCTATGGGGATCACGCCAAATCGCACACAATTTTTCGTGATATTTTCTAATTGGGTAGCAGCTTGAAGCACACTGGCTTCTGACTACAGCCTATTGGTTGACCATTCCCTCTGATATTTTTCATGCCCTCCCTTTTTCCTCTGAACAAAAAATAAACGGTCTTTTTGGCTTAGCTTATCTTCTCCATCATGTGTCCCCCATATTCATGATGTGTGATCTTCATGAGATCGGAGTCTCCATCGGAGATAACTTTACTGGAAGATCGATTCCACCTCGCAATATTTCTTATAAAATCCAACAAAAGGAGGAGTACGCCTTTTTATTAGACGATGTGGAGTTCGAGCCTAATATTTTTATTTATGATAACTATCCTGGAGGCATAGGTCTAAGCCCCTCTCTTTTTGATTTAGAGAAAGAGCTTCTTATAAAAGGCATGAAAACGATAGAAGTCTGCCCTTGAAATCTATTCCAGGGGAAAAGAATCTGTTCCGGCTTTACCAACATCCTGGCCCGCTTTTTGAATCTCTGTACCTGCTATGGCCGGGATATATCGCCAACGGCATCCGGAACGCACTGTCCTTTATAGAGTTCTTTTTCATTACTTTGAAGAGAGAAGCAGAAAGAGTCGGCAAATACATGATAAGACCTCTGCTTTCGCTCAAGCGGCTCTCCATTGATAAGGCTGAAGGTAAAGTTTGCTATCAATATGACAAAGACAGCTCAGAGCTTGAGCGGATGAATTATCTGGAGTTTATCGCCAGAGTGAGCTCGCATATTCCCGATAAGGGCCAGGTGATGATTCGTTACTACGGGCTTTATGCC
>CAYTBG010000163.1:0-2678 GCA_964435925.1 uncultured Eubacteriales bacterium
TTTTTATCAAACTTTTTCATATTTTTAAATTGCGACACAGTCTGATTGCGAGGAGTGTAACGACGCGGCAATCCCAATTTTTTATCGTGGGATTGCACACCACTTTTTGCCATGGAGATTGGAGCTAAAATTTTACGAGTTAAAAGCTGTCCTTCTACAAACGACCTAGCTAAAGAAATGGCTCTTTCTGGAGAAGAGGAAGGGACTGTTGTCATCTCTGATGAGCAGACAAAGGGGAGGGGGATGAAAGGAAGGAAATGGTACTCGGCCAGAAAAAAAGGGATTTATCTCTCCGTTATTCTCCGCCCCCCCCACTCCAACATTTCCCTTCTTCCCCTTGTAGCCGGATTGGCTGTCACTGATGCCGTTTTTGATTCAGTCGGTCTTAGGATCAAGCTGAGATGGCCAAACGATTTAATCTGGGGAAAGAAAAAATTGGGGGGCATTCTCTGCGAGGGCGGCTTTTTAGGAGACCGAATCAACTATGCTATCCTGGGGATAGGCCTGAATGTGAACCATGGGAGGGGCGATTTCCCTGAAGAAATTCGCCATCAAGCCACTTCCCTTATGCTTATATCAAAGGAAGATATGGATGAGAGTATCGTGCTTAAAAACCTTTGGCCTGCTTTAAATCATTGGTACAGTCGATTCTTACAGGATGAGAAGGATAAAATTGCCTGCCATTTCCAAGAAAACTCGATTCTGCCCCTTGGAAAGGAAATAACTCTGGTCACCGAAAGCGGGGAAATGTCTGGAATTTACAGAGGGATTCACTCTCAAGGGAGCTTGATCCTGGAGAGTCGAGGAAAGAGAAAGTCTTTTTTTTCAGCAGAGATAAAGACAATGAAAAAGTGAGCATCTTATTGTCAATGATGGAAGAAAAAACCATTGATCAGGCTGGGTGTTTCGAAAACACGCGGGATTTCTCCAGCGAGGAAATCCCGCTCGGATACAGGCTTCGCTCTCCTCTCCTGCCGTCGAGGACCCATGCCCGCTCAGCCTTGCTCACGGTTTTCTCAATCACCCAGCCTGATCTTTGTTTATTCCCTGGAGATGCATCCAGCGCGAAATAATAAAAAGGAGGAACGAGATGATTTTAGCCATAGATATAGGTAACACCAACATCGGTCTGGGAATATTTCAGAAAAAAGAATTAATCAAGAATTGGAAGATCAGGACAGAAGGGGAGAAAACTTGTGATGAATACGAGATTATATTGTTAAACCTGCTTTCCTTATCAGGGATGAATGCGGAGGATATAAAATCCGTTATTATCTCCAGTGTTGTTCCTCCTCTGACGCCGGTCTTTCAAGATTTAAGCCAGAGTCTATTCAGGATTAAATCTCTTGTAGTCGGACCAGGATTAAAGACAGGAATGGCTATTCTTTATGAAAATCCCCTGGAGGTTGGAGCAGATAGAGTAGTTGCTGCTGTTGCAGCCTTTGAGAAGCATGGGGGTCCCTGCATTGTGGTTGATTTCGGAACCGCCACGACCTTTGACGCTGTCTCCTCTGGAGGGGAGTATTTAGGCGGGGCGATAGCTCCGGGAATTCAGATTTCCGCCGAGGCCCTTTACCTTAAAACGGCCAAGCTGCCCCATATAGAAATAAAAAAACCCCGCAAAGCGATAGGCAGGACGACTGTCTCCAGCATGCAATCGGGTCTTTATTTTGGTTATGTCGGCCTGGTCTCCAATATTATTGAAGAGATAAGAAGAGAATTAGGAACGCAAGCCAGCGTCATCTCTACTGGAGGCTTTGCCGCGCAAATCAGCCATGAGATCAATTCCATAGATTTTCTCGAGCCCTACCTTGCTTTAGAGGGACTGAGGATCCTTTATGAAAGAAGCCGGGAGTAAATATTTTCAGTCTATCGCCCTTCATTTTTTCAAGCATCGTGGTGCTCCCTTTTTCCTCTCTTCCAAAGAGCTCGATTATATTGCGAGATGGGCAGAGATGGATATTCCTCTCCATGTTGTTTTGGAAGGGATCGAGAGATCTATCGAGATTTACAAGAGAAAACCAGGGAGAAAGGCTAAAATTCAATCTCTTGCTTTCTGCGACCTCCAGGTATTAAAAGCCTTTGAACAGGATAGAGAAAGGAAAGTAGGACACAAAAAAAGGATAGTGGAAAGACATGAGAAAAAAGATCGAGCCAAGGCTGAGATTGAAAGGTTTTTGGAAAAAATCCCTCACCAGATAAGCTATTTACAGGGGGCTTATTCTCTGGCTCAAAAAGTGCTTTCTCAAAGTCATTTTGATGAAGAAAGGCTGGAGCGAATAGAAGGAAAAATCGAGGAGCTTATCTGGAAGAATTCTTTGGATGAAGAGAAAGAGAGGGTGAAAAGAAAGATTGCGAAAGATTATAAATTCAAAGAAGAAGAGGAATTTGAGAGGATTTCCAAGATAAAATTGGTAAAGGTTTTAAGGGATAAGTACAAAATTCCGTATATCTCTCTATTTTATTATTAGGCTTTGTTACAAAGTTTCGTGACGAGACGTCATTGATGAGAAGTCATTGCGAGGAACGAGGAATATTCCTCACGCGTCATTGCGAGGAACGAAGTGACGAAGCAATCTCATATTATAAACATGTTGAGATTGCCACGCTCCCTCCGGTCGCCCGCAATCAGACTGTGTCGCAATTTAAAAATATGAAAAAGTTTGATAAAAATTTCC
>CAYTBG010000164.1:0-2638 GCA_964435925.1 uncultured Eubacteriales bacterium
ATTCTACCATGATTCTAAATCTTAAAGTGTCACTAATGTTTCTGAACGAGAACAATACTGAAAAGCAGCGGTAAGCATCCTTATTTCCGTGATAACTGGTTGCGATGTTCAGCAATTAATGGGGACGTTCCCATAGACCCCGACGGAGTAGGGCGTCGAGTATGTCTGAACGGAGCGTTGCGAGGAGCAAAGCGACGAAGCAATCTCATATAATAAAATAAAAGAGCAAATGGAGAATGGCGTTAAAAATCTGAAGGGAGCCAGGCTATTTCCCAAAACCTGTGTCTTAGCAAAGAAAGATGGGACAGAAAGAATATAAAAGATGGGCTAAAAACATTATAGCGCGTTTATTTTTTCGAGCTGTTTGTCTTCCCCCATAATGACCAAAATATCACTGTCCTTTAAGACAAAATCTGCTTTAGGAACAAAAGTTGTTTTTTCTGGGATGAGCTCTCTTATAGCAATAACTTGAATACCATACTTGTTTCTCAGATCAAGCTCCCTTAAGTTCTTACCGATAAATTTTTCTGGGGGTGCAATCTCCTGGATTCCAAAACCGGAAATAAGAGGGAGGTATTCCAGCACGTTGGGGCAGCACAACTTCAGGGCAGTCTTAATGGCCATATCTTTCTCCGGGTAGATAACCTCAGTGGCTCCAACTGATTCTAAAATTTTGGCATGATCTTCTGTCAAGGCTTTAGCCACTATTCGTATGGTCTGGATCTCATTCAGGTAAAGAACAGTCAGTATTGAAGCTTCCATCTCCGGCCCTAAACTCACGACTACAACATCCATATCTTTGATTCCCAGAGCCTGAAGATTTTCCTTATTAGCAGCATCCATGTGTACAGCATGAGATACAAAATTTTTGACTTCGTCAATCTTCTCCTTATCATCATCCACTGCTAACACTTCATTCCCTTTTTCATAAAGAGTTTTGGCAATGTTTGATCCGAAGCTCCCAAGCCCTATTACTGCAAATTTCATAACCGATATCTCCTTTTCTGATTCTATCCTATCATTACAGTTTCTTCAACATACTCAAATCGCCCGAAGGCCTTCTGACGGCTGAAAGCATACAGCAAGGTTAAGGGACCAATCCTCCCGATGTACATGGTTAGGATGATCACAATTTTGCCCAAGCTGCTCAGCTTCGGTGTTATCCCCAGAGAAAGCCCGACCGTGCTGAAAGCAGAAAAAACTTCAAAAAGCGCTTCCTTCATGCTTGCCACCGGTTGGGTAAGCAGGAGGATAAAGGAAGATAAGAAAATGACACATATGGCCAAAGTGATGACTGTAAAGGCTTTCATGATTGATTCCTGAGGTAGAGTTCTACGAAAAAGATTTACCGAATCCCTGGCCGTGATTTTAGATTTCAAGAATCCAAGTATCACTCCTACAGAACTTGTTTTGACACCTCCACCTGTCGAGCCTGAAGAGGCTCCTATAAACATCAGCATAATTAAAAGCAGGACAGCGGAAAAACTCAAAGAATTCAGGTCCATGGTGTTGAATCCGGCCGTGCGAGGAGTTACAACTTGAAAAATGGAAGAGAAAATCTTTTCCTTCAGGGTGAACATTTTTAACGAATGATTCCACTCAATCGCCAGAAATAGAACGAACGAAAAAACCACCAGGAACGAAGTCAGGGTAAGAACCAACTTGGTATGGAGAGAAATTTTAGTTTTCCGTCTTCTTAAAACACCAGAAAAGATTTCCTTCATCTCTTGAAGGACCAAGAATCCCACTCCGCCCAGTATTATCAGAAGAAAGAGCGTGATATTTATCCATGTATCACTTCTGTAAGAAATGAAACTGCGGCTAAAAAGAGAAAAACCTGCATTACAAAGAGCTGAGATGGAATGAAAAACTGAATAAGAGAGAGCCTTTTGCCAGGGAAAGTCTCTCTGCCACCGAAAAAAAAGAGAGAGAGTTCCTGCAGCCTCAAGAGTCAAAGCATATAAAAATATATTCTTTATGAGAGATTTAAAATCTTTAGGTTCCCCATGATGAAATCCCTGCTGAATGATGATCCTATCTTTTATGGAAATTCTTTTTCCAGCAACCAAAAGAATAAGGGTGGAAAAAGTCATGATTCCCAGTCCACCCAGTTGAAACAGAATTAGGATAACGGCCTGACCGAACGGCGTGAAGTACGTGGCCGTATCCTGGACAATAAGACCGGTCACACAAACTCCGGATGTAGCTGTAAAAAGAGCATCAACGATAGAAATATGGCCTGATTTTGTACTCAAAGGAATAAGAAGAAGGAAAGTACCTGCCAATATGGCAACAATAAAACTTATAGCCAGCAATTGAGCTGGCTGAAATCTCCTATCTGCTTTAATAGGTTGCCTCCTTTTTAAGCCCTCCTCTTTGTCTTGATTTAGATATCAAATCTATTACTTAATCAAGATTTTGTCAATCACGGGGTCAGGCCTATAAGCATCTCCATTTCCGTGATAGCTGGTTGATATGTTCAGGACAAAGGTTTTGGGAAATAGTTGCAGCGACCATTGAAGAAAGGCTCACGCTGTATGGCTCTAAAACACGTTGCTTTTGCCCCAGAATAAATGGGGCCAGGAATAAATGGGGCCAGGCCCCATTTTGTAAGAAAGAGGACATTCTCAACTTGAGG
>CAYTBG010000165.1:0-2611 GCA_964435925.1 uncultured Eubacteriales bacterium
TTAGAGCATGCGGCTCATATCCGCAGTGTCGGGGGTTCGAGTCCCTCCACCGCCATTTTGCTTTTTTTTGGAAAAGTGCAGAAGGATAGCTTATTTCCAGGTGTTCATGCAGGCTTAGATCCTATTTCCAGGCGTGCCTGCAGGCTTAGATCCTATTTCCAGGAAGGTGTTAAGAAGGTGTTAATGAGCTGAGCCCTTTCTCCAAAAGACGTCAGGCCTGAATAAAAACCATGAAGCAGAGTCAAATGATTTTAGAGAGAATTAGAAAAACCATCCAGGAATACAAGCTCCTCGAGAAAAAAGACAGGATTCTCATCGCCTACTCAGGAGGAGTTGATTCCACAGGTTTACTCAACCTGCTCCTTGAACTTCGAGAGGGATGGTCTTTTGAGCTTTTCCTGGGTCACTTTAACCACAAGCTTCGCCAGAAAGCAGATGAGGATGAACAATTTGTCAAGCGCATGGCCCGGAAATATTCCCTTCCGATTTTTGTCGGCAGCAAAGATGTTCGCTCCTATGCGCGGGCAAAGAAGCTGAATATCGAGGAGGCAGGAAGAGAACTCAGGTATGATTTCTTAAAAAAAACTGCTCTTAAGATCGGGGGAGCCAAAATTGCCACTGGTCATACCATGACCGATCAGGCAGAAACTTTTATGATGCGGCTCATGAGGGGAAGCGGACTTCGAGGGCTGGCCGGTATCTTTCCCCTGGTGGAAGGTACGATTATCAGGCCCCTCATTCAGGTCGAGCGCAAGGATATCGAGGCATATCTTAAGGGGAAAGGGATAGAATTCCGGATCGACGAGAGCAATCTTGACCGGCGCTTCTTGCGAAACAGGATAAGGCTTGATCTTATTCCCTATATTCAAGAGAATTTTGAGCCTGAAATAGTATCCAGCCTGGGCAGGATAGCCTCCGTCATCCGTGAAGAAGACAGTTTTTTGGAAAAAATAGCCCAAGAGAAAACAAAAAAGGCGGTGTTGAAAAAAAATAATCGGGTTTCTCTTGGTGTAAAACCTCTTTCCTCTCTTCCCCGGGCAATGGCAAGGCGGGTTGTCCGGGATTTCATTTCTGAGTTAAGAGGAAACCTGAGAGAAATTTCTTTCGGAGATGTCGAATCTGTTTTATGCCTGAAGGAAGGGAAAGAATTCCCGCTAAGAAAAGATCATATTTTGCGAAGAGAGCAAGGTCAGATATTTCTGAAAAGCAAGGTTACTCCAAAGATAAGATATGAATACAGGTGGGAAGGGAAAGGGCCTCTTGAAATAAAAGAGCTTAAATTGAAGTTTGAAGGAAAAAAGATAAAAAGAGGGAAATCTCTCCTCTTTGATTTCGATGATCAAACTAGTGCTTTCCTTGATCTGGGGAAACTAGAATTTCCCCTCCTGGTTCGAAACCGCAGTGAAGGAGACCGGTATAAGCCTTTAGGAGCCCCTGGTCAAAAAAAGCTCAAGGAAATAATGAGAGCTAAAGGTATTCCTTTATCCGAGAGAGAAAGCCGGCCAGTTTTTCTCTCTGGAGACAAAATCATCTGGATTCTTGGGCTTCCCGTCTCAGAAAAGTTTAAAGTAGAGGAGGGGACAAGCGACATTTTTGCGATAAAAAAGCTGTAAAAAGAAAAGACATCTCTCCCTTAGCTTAAAGACATTCCTCTCTCTCTTTATCTGTCTTATTTATTAATTTTATCTATTCCATAAAAAAATTGTTAGCCTCTTAAGGTGAGGCAGCTCATTTAACAAGGTTAAGGGTGTTCAGATAAATATCACCCTAAATCTCATCTTGAAAGGGCATTGAGAATGCGGGACATTATATGTATTAATATACTTGCTATGCATAAAAGTGCTAAGTGCACATTCTTTATTTCAGCGGGCGGAGGCTTGGATTCAGTTAGCCCTGGTTTTGCTGCTTATTTGCTTCCACGAAACGATGGACATCTTGAAAGTATTTCAGAAAAGGTATACGATTAGAGCAACTAGGACAGGACCAAGATTAATAAAGTTACGAAAAGGAAATACCTGTGAGCGAGGAAGGTAGCCCTTATTTCAGGGAAGAGTGGTTATCGTGCCTGGGGCGCCTATTTTTTCCGGAGCGAGGCAGAGAATGAAGAATATTTCAAGAATTTCTCAGCACAAACATGAAAGAGCAAGAACCAGGGATAATTCTGCATCTGCCCGGAAAGGCTTTACCTTGGTTGAGATTCTGGTAGCCGTAGGGATAATAGGCATCATGGCTCTAATATTTTACCCGAACATCATTAACACTTTGGAATCAAGAAAAATAGAGGGTTCAGCGAGAGAAATCCTGATAACTTTTCAGAGGGCAAAATTTCAGGCTGTTAAAACAAAATTGAATCATAGGGTGAAGTTTGCGGCTGTGGGTGAGGGCTGGGTTTATTCCATTGAAAGAGAAGATAATCCGGACGAATGGAATATAATACGTGGATTTCTAAGAAAATCAATCCCATCTGAATTTCAAGTGGATGTAGATTTTGCGAATGAGACTGTCGAATTCTCACCGTTGGGTTTTGTCGCAAACTACAGCTCCACACAAAACACTATCACTCTCCAGAGTCTTAAATTAGCAACTTATGGCAAGCCTGACGAGAGAGTTA
>CAYTBG010000166.1:0-2551 GCA_964435925.1 uncultured Eubacteriales bacterium
CGAAGAGGGGAAAATCTCCTATGATTTTTAGCCCGGCTCTCATGTATTCAATCCTTAGCTTGTTGTAACCTTTCAAGCTAAAAATGCTCATGACTCTATATTGTAAGAGCATAGGGCTTGCCAGATAAAAATATCCGACTGCGAAAGGAACGATGATTAAGGCTTTAGGCTTATACAGGAACAAGATGAGAGACGCAGCGATGATAAGTCCTACCCAAGAACTTCGGACTTGAGTGAGGACAAGCGCGAAAAGAGAAAGAAGAAATCCCAGGCCCCATAGATATCTTGTCCTGTCGCGGGAAAAGATTAGCATGCTTAAGGCCATGCAGCTAAAAAGAAGGAGGAGTCCGCCCTGGGTCATGGCTTGCCCCATGAACCCTGATACCCTTCCCCCTGGTGAAGACCTGAAGAAATAGTAAAAGAGAGAATAAAGGCAGCTCAGATATCCTGATGCCAGAAGAGCCAGGTTGGCTTTTTTGAGTACCTTTTCCCCATAGAAACCTGTGTAGACTATGGGGATAATCAGAAAAAGAAGGAGCTCTTTGCTGTCTTTTAAGCTCATCTCTGGATTGACGGACAGGAAGGATGAGACAAGGGATAAGGCGGCGTAGATCAATAACGGCCAGAAGAAAGATGGGAAGATGAACTTTTGTTTTTCCCGGATGAGTATGACGATCCAGAAAATGAGAGAAAGGGAGAGGAATATCTGGCTCAGGCTTATTGACACCATAGAGAATAGTAGATAGAGAGCAATGAATAAGGGTAGGAGAGAAATCCAGATACTCTTTCCTTTGCTAAGATGAAGAAATTTCATTTTTTAATTAATGGGGCCAAATTAATGGGGCCAGGCCCCATTTTCCTAGAAATGCATCTTAATATATCATGTAACCTTGGGACAAGTTCTTTTTAAATAAAACGAAGACAGGCCTGGTAGACTTCTTCAGGTTCGATGCTCCGCAGACATCTGAAGTCTTCGTGTATGCAGCGTCTCTGCTTACAGGGCCGGCAATCAAGCTCCTTTTCCACCACAAAGGCTTCGGCCTGCCATGGAGCGTTAAAGGCCGGAAGATTTGGACCAAAGAGAGCGACAATGGGTGTTGAGGTTGAAGCAGCGATGTGCATCGGGCCGCTATCAGGGCCTACAAAAAGGGAAGAATGAGAAATAAGCTCTTTGACTTCTCTTAAGTTCAGTCTGCCGACCAGAGAGAGAAGAGAAGCCGTGCTTTTCTTCAGGATTTCTTCCTCTGCTTTTTGGTCTTCACTGGTTCCTATAAGGACAATTTTAACATCAGGTTTCTGAGCAAGAAGGTTTGTAAGTTGTACTAAATTATCCACTCCCCAGTTGCGAAATGCATTTCCCGCACTGATGTGGATGGCGATAATTTTGCTCCCTCCGAGCGAGTTTTCCTCGATGAATTTCTTTACTTTTTCAACCTCAGTTTTTTGTGCCTGAGGAAGATAGAGAGGAGGAAGAGATTTGACATCGACTCCCAGAGCTTTTACAAGATTGATGTGGTTTTCGACGCTGTGGAAATATCCTTCTTTAGGGCTGCGAGGGAGCTTGATGTTGTAGATAAAATTTTTGTATTTGACCCTGTAACCTACTTTTAATTTCGCTTTGGAAAACAGGGTGATGAGAGATGCTCTCGGCCCTCCATGAAAATCGAGGACAACATCGTATTTATCTTTTCGAATCAGACGGAGAAGTTCGAGGAAATCTCTTAGGCTTTGTTTTTTCTCAAGGACAATGACTTTGTCCAGGTTTGGATTTCCCTCAACGAGCTCCCTGTAAGGTCTCTCAACGATGTAAGAAATAGAGGCTGCCGGAATACCCTGTCTCAGGGCAGAAATGGCGGGGGTGGTCAGGATGACATCGCCGATACGTCTCAGCCTGATCAGAAGGATTTTTTTTATCTGGGCAGGATCAATCCTTTGTCGGCCTTTCTGAATCAATGGTTGCCTCGTCGATGAGCATAACCGGGATGTCGTCTTTTATGGGATAGACGCGGTGGCATTTCACGCATTTAAGGCCTTTCTCATCTGCCGTGAGCTTCACATCTTCTTTACATACAGGACATGCCAGAATTTCAAGAAGTTGAGGATCTATAGCCATCATATCTCTCCTTCGTGATATCTTATACAATAACTCTTTCCCCGTCAAATAAGAAAAAGCGGGAAAAGGTGGAGATTGTTGTAATAACTCAATAATTGTGTGGCACTTTCAAAAAACGAATTTCCCCTTTTTTTTAATGTAGGGGCTTGCTTCATCTTGTGTACGGATTCGATCCATCCTGCGTAGGTGTTTGATCTATCTTGTGTAGGGATTTAATTCATCTTGTGCAGGGGCTTGATTTATCAAGCCCACCGTTTGCAATATATGTAATGATTTGCAGTTAATGTAGGGGCATGATCCATCTTGTGCAGGGGCTTGATGTATAAAATCCACATGTTACTCATATGAAAAGAATTGGCTCTTCTTGTGTAGGGGCTTGATTTATCAAGCCCACCTTTTAAATCTACAGATAAGCTGGAGGAATCCAAAGGATGCAAA
>CAYTBG010000167.1:0-2528 GCA_964435925.1 uncultured Eubacteriales bacterium
TATCAATGAAAATAAATATTGGTGTCGGCATAATTTATGAATAAATCAGGTTAGTCACTCTGGCTGTCTTTAAATAAAAAGCAGAAAAAACAGAGCCAATTTGGACAACACCCAAAATAGATAGGGAATCCTATGACCTTCCTCGATTGGATCATTATTATCCTGTATGCAGGCGGCCTCATCGTCCTGGGATGGTGGCTGGGACTCAAGCAGAAAACATCAGAAGATTATTACCTGGCGGGAAGAAAGTTACCCTGGCTTCCCATAGGATTTTCCACTATGGCCACCCAACTGGGGGCCATTTCTTTTATCTCTGCTCCGGCTTTCGTTGCTCTTAGGGAAGGCGGCGGCATGATATGGCTGGGATATGAGCTTGCTCTTCCCCTTGCCATGATTGTCCTTATGGCTTTTCTTTTCCCTGTATTTCATTCGCTTCGAATCATAAGCGTCTACGAGTTTTTAGAAAGGCGCTATGATGAGAAAACAAGGGTTGTGATGAGCCTTGTCTTCCAAGTAAGCCGGGGTTTAGCCACAGGAGTTACCATCTACGCTGCTGCTATTGTTCTCTCAGTGACCCTCCAAATTCCTCTCTCGATAACTATTCTCCTTATCGGCGCGGTGGCCGTTGTCTATGAGTTTTTCGGAGGAATCCATGTGGATATTGTCTCAGACACAATCCAAATGATTGTTATCTTCCTGGGAATAATCATAACCGGGTTGGTCGGCCTTCATCTTATCGGAGGATGGAGTTCGATTTCAGAGCTAATAGACCCTGCACGACTTGTCGCAGTGGATTTTTCTGCTCATGGACTTGGCGATAGCCAAGATTTCGGGTTCTGGCCATTATTTCTTGGAGGCTTTTTTCTTTATGCTTCTTACTATGGCTGCGATCAAAGTCAGGTCCAGAGGGAACTCTCTGCCAGAAACCTTAAAGAATGTAAATTGAGCCTTCTTTTCAACGGTTTTTTCCGCTTCCCCATAGTCCTCGCCTACTGTGCTTTGGGACTCATCTTAGGAGCATATGTTGTCCAACATCCTGAATTCCTTGGGAATCTTCCTCAGGGAAGACCTGATTACCTCCTCCCCGCTTTTATCCTGGCAAAAATGCCTCCAGGAGTTGTAGGGTTGATTTTTATTGCTATCATGGCTGCAGCTATGTCTTCCCTCGACTCTTCCATAAACTCTCTCTCTGCTGCCACTGTGGAAGACATCTATAAAAAGATCAGGAAAAGAAAGATAGAGCCAGGGCAAGAGATGAGATTATCCAAGATGTTTACGCTTTTTTGGGGAGTTGTCTGCATCGGATTTGCCTTTTTTGTTGGTGATATTTCTCCTACTATCATAGAATCAATAAACAAAATCGGGTCTGCCTTTTACGGCCCTGTTTTTGCCGTCTTTTTGGCGGGAATTATCTCCTCAAAAGCCAAACCTCTTCCCGCCATTGCTGGTCTTGTGAGCGGAGTAACTGGAAACCTCTTCCTCTGGCTTTTTGTGCCTTCAATCTCCTGGTTATGGTGGAATGCGATTGGATTTGCGCTCACGACTGCAGTCATTTTTTTGGGGAGCTTACTTTTCCAGTCAGCTTTCAAGAGCTCCTTCGAAATAAAAATCAGCCCTGAGGAAAGAGCCTGGAAAATAAGCTATGGATTATTGATCGTTTATGTTGCGGGGCTAATTCTCTTTTTAATTTTTTTCCCCAAGCTGTTTTAATGAAATAAGCTCGACCGGGCAGGCTGGCCTGTTCAACCAGACTAGAATGCGATTTAGTTCGCTGGTCTGTAAACTAATAAATCTGTTACTTTGTACCTCCACTTTCTAAACTTTTGACTTCAAAATTTGCCTATGCTATAACTTTTTTGCAGGAAAAAGGAAACCGAACAGTAGACAAAACATGAATCTAGAAATTGACTATGAGAATGTCGTAAAAGTCCCAGAAGAAGGTATAACCGGAACAAAAAACGATATTGCAGTCCTGTCTGGAATTTCTTCTGATAAAAAAAATAGAATAGACAGGGTTTTGATTCCAGAGTCGTGTTTAAAAAGAAGAATTCACGCTTTAGCTCATGAAATCTGTAGGGATTATAAAAATGCAGAAGAATTAATTTTCGTTGTTATTTTAAAGGGTGCGTTTGTTTTTGCCTCGGATCTGGGAAGGGAAATATATAAAATTTGTGGATTACAGGGCCCAGAAATCAGGCATGGTTTTATCAAAGCCGTGACCTATGGAGAAGAAATAAAGCATCCTGAAGAGAAAAAAAGAAAAGTCAAAGTAGAACTGAAGCTTCAAAATCTTGAAGGAAAAGATGTTTTATTAATAGAGGATATCGTTGATCAAGGCTTTACGCTATTCGAGATTAAGCAAAAACTATTGGAGGAAGAAAATCTTAACTCACTAAAGACTTGTGTTTTACTCAATAAAATATTAGTAAATCCAACAAAAAAAGTAAGCGAGATAAAAAATAAATTAATTCTTAACTAATTTGGATTTGAGAGTCATGATAGATGCATGAATAGATATGGAATAGATG
>CAYTBG010000168.1:0-2381 GCA_964435925.1 uncultured Eubacteriales bacterium
GGAGACGATTTCCAGGCGGCCTTCCCATTTTGTTTTCTCTACGCCGCTCACAATCTTTTTCTTCTCCAGTCTCTTCCATGCATTTGAGAGCTGCTCTGAGGCAGCGATAGCCACAGCCGCGTTTTTTCCTTGGTGTTTTCCCTGAAGGGAGGGTGTAAATGAGTAATTCTCCTTGCCTTTTCTGTAGACAAAAGAATATCCTTTACCAGTCTTCTGGGTAATAAAACTTCTCTCCCCGGCGAAAACTGGATGAAAGGGAGCTTTAAGCTTTTCAGCTCTCTTTTTAATGGTTTCACGGGCTTCGCCTTCCTCCACTCCGCAAACAACAGGAATGCCGCGCTTCACGATTCCTGCTTTCTCAAAAGCTATCTGGCTCATAGTTTCCCCCAAGAATTTCTTATGTTCCCCAGAAATGGTGGTGATAACTGAAACAGAAGGCTCCACTACATTAGTTGCATCAAATCTACCCCCCATGCCCACCTCCAAAACAGCTATATCCACCTTTTGTTCTTCAAAATAAAGGAAAGCCAAACAGGTGAGCAGCTCAAAATAGGTGGGCGGTGAAAGTAATTTTTTCGAAGCAATTAACTGCTCAATTCTCTCCCTGAGGATTGTAAGCCACCTGCAGAAGCTCCGAGGCGGTATGAGCTTATTTCCGATTTGAATCCTTTCTTCGACTCTAACCAGATGAGGGGAAGTAAAGAGACCAACTCGAAAGTTATGGAGGATTAAAATTTGGGCAAGCATGGCACAGACAGAACCTTTCCCGTTTGTTCCTGCCACTATAACCGAAGCGTATTTCTGGTGGGGATTGTCGAAGGAAGAAAGAACGGTGCTTACATTATCCAGACCGAACTTAATGCCTAAATTTTGGATTCCTTCGAGATACCTCGCGCATTGCTCGTAGTTCATTCAGATCTGTTGAGGAAGAGGTGTAGAGCTCTAATGATATAAGAGCGCAGTTTTTTCCTGTTCACTACATCATCAAGCATTCCATGCTCGAGGAGAAACTCTGATCGCTGGAATCCTTTGGGCAGCTTTTCTTTTATGGTTTGTTCAATAACTCGGGGTCCTGCAAATCCAATGAGCGCATTTGGCTCTGCGATATTGATATCACCTAACATAGCAAAGCTAGCTGTCACACCGCCGGTAGTAGGATCAGCCAGGACAGAAATGAATGGAATACTAGCTTCGTTCAGATTGGCTATCGCTGAGCTTGTCTTCATAAGCTGCATCAGAGAGAGAACACCTTCCTGCATTCTTGCACCCCCTGAACAAGACACAGTAATGTAGGGCAAGCGCTCCTTAAGGGCTAACTCAGCGGCCCTGGTTATTTTTTCTCCCACCACAGAACCCATACTGCCTCCCATAAAGGCAAACTCCATGGCTGAGATAATGACTTTAAACCCTCCCATTTTTCCTTCAGCGTTCAATACCGCATCTTGAAGCGACGTGCGTTTTTTGTGTTCCTTCAGTCTATCAGAATATTTCATACTATCTTCAAACTGGAGAGGGTCTTGAGGAAAAATATTCTGGTCCATGAGACTATATTGGCCATCATCAAAGAACATTGTCAGGCGCTCGGTTGCCGATAGCCTAAAGTGGAAGCCGCAGACAGGACATACTGATAGATTATCCAAGATGTCCTGCTTATACAAAATACGACGGCAGTTGTTACATCGAGTCCACAAATTAGACATGAATCTTCACTGAATATCCATCAGCCCTTTTTGGAAAATCATCTTTTCCCAAAATCCTATTTTTTCTTAAGCATCTCAATAAGAGTCCCGATCACAGAATCTGGATCTGGAAGCCCCGGAATCTCTGAAATATCTTCCTCTACTTCTTCCCCCTCCCCGATTAGACTCAACACGCGATTCACTAATTTGTCCTGATCATAAGGCTTCTCATAATAATCAGAAACGCCAAAGGTGCGTAAAGCCTCATTCCTATACTGATGACCCTTGTAGACTGCTGTAACAATGATAACAGGAACTCTTCCTTTAGTATCTTGGTAGATCTTCTGAGCTAGGTCAAAACCATGCATTCTCGGGAGCATAGCTTCAAGGAGGACTAAATCTGGCTCATCGGCTTTAAATTTCTCGTAGGCATCAACACCGTCCATAGATGTCATGACTTCGATTTCATGGGCTTCAAAAAGCTTGGATAAAGATTCTATGCTTTTTTTATCGTAGTCAACGATAAGGATTTTTTTCCCTGCCATGGTATCTCTTCAAAAATAAAAATTTTAGAATAAACCACTTAGATTGTCAATGAATGGAGGAGTGGTACAAGCATTTCCAATTCCATAATTTGAAAATGTTAAGGGAAATAGCCTAGCTCCCTTCAGATTTTTAACGCCATTCTCCATTCGCTCTTCT
>CAYTBG010000169.1:0-2147 GCA_964435925.1 uncultured Eubacteriales bacterium
GGGCGTCGAGTATGTCTGAGCGGAGCGAGTTACGCAGACGCCGAGAAGAGCGAATTCCGAAGGCTAAATCTTCAAAGGTCGCTGCAGATATTTCCCAAAACCTTTGTCCTGAACATAGCAACCAGTTATCACGGAAATGGAGATGCTTACTCTCATCCAGAAAAAGTAGCCTGTCCTCCTTTTTTTTGATAGAATTATCATCGAAGAAAAGAATGAATTACGAAATAATAGTTGTGGGCCCCCTTGAAACAAACTGCTACATTGTTTATTGCCAGGATTCCTTGGAGTGTGCTGTTGTTGATCCTGGAGCTGAAGCAGACAGGATATTCCAATTGATTGCCAGAAAAAGTCTTAAACCAGCGCTCATACTTAATACTCATGGTCATATAGACCATATCGGTGCAAATAAGAACATCAAGGAGAAGTATAACATTCCCTTATATATCCATTCTGCTGATAGCCCGATGCTGGAAAATGTTCAGCAGTCTGAAATGGCCATTTTTCTCGGAGCAATGGATTCTCCTTATCCAGACCACTTGCTAAATGATGGGGACAAGATAAAGATTGGAAAATCTTTCCTGCGGGTTATTCATACGCCTGGACACTCTCCGGGAAGTGTAAGCTTTTTAGGTGATGGCTTCCTCCTTTCCGGAGACACCCTTTTTTTTGGAGGAGTAGGGCGCACGGATCTTCCCGGAGGTTCCTGGGAGGATATGGAGAGTTCGATTAAAAATAAAATCCTGACCATGCCCGATGAAATGATAGTCCTGCCAGGCCATGGCCCTTTCACGACAGTAGGACAGGAAAAGCGAGCAAATCCTTTTATCACATGAAAAATCTTTCCTCTTCGCCCGAGGATATTCTCCAGGTTTTCCTTGAATTCCTCTCTGTTGAAAAAGGACTATCTTCGAATACAGTGCTTTCTTACTCACGCGACATGAAAAAGCTTTTTCAGTTCTTTCAGAAAGAAAAAATACATTGGTTAAAGGCTGGAGAAGAAGATTTAATACGATTCATCCATCACCAGAGTCGATCAAGTCTTTCAGCTCGCTCTTTGGCCAGGCTGATCTCTTCTCTTAAGAGCTTTTATAAATTCTTGGTCTTGGATGGAATGATCAAGAAAAGCCCGGCCGTCAATCTCTCCTCGCCAAAAACCTGGCTCTCCTTGCCAAAATTTTTAACCATGAGTGAAGTCGATTTGCTTCTCAATCAGCCCGATGAGAAGGATATCCGTGGAATCAGGGATAAAGCTATGCTGGAGCTTCTGTATGCAACAGGATTAAGGGTTTCAGAGCTTGTCATATTGAAGATAAAAGATTTAAATTTGGAGGATGGGTTTCTCCTCTGTCTGGGGAAAGGCGGGAAGGAAAGAATTGTTCCCATCGGAGACTCGGCTACAAGGGCTATCCGCAGATATCTTGATGAAGCCCGACCACTGCTTTTGAAACAGTCAAATAATTTCCTTTTCCTCACTCGCCGCGGGAGTGCATTTACCCGTCAGGGCTTCTGGAAGCTTCTAAAATCCTATGCAAAGAAAGCTGGTTTAGGCGTAAACGTTAGTCCTCATGTTCTGCGCCATACCTTTGCCACTCATCTTCTTGAAAGAGGAGCTGACCTGAGGTCTGTGCAGTTAATGCTGGGGCACAGCCAAATAACCACTACCCAGATTTATACCCACGTCAGCCGGCAGCAGCTACGTCAGGTCTATGATAAATTTCATCCCAGAGCATGATTGTCTTTCTGGTTCAATTAAAAATGTGGGCTTGATGAATAAAGCCCCTACACGAGATAAATCAAGCCTCTGCATTTTTAAGCATCTTAGCTCGTTCTTTAAAAACGGGGATGTATGGAGATTTCGACTTTGACATCATGGCTGTAGGAAAAGAACACAAGCGTGCTTCACGGTATATGCGGTTTCTGGGACTTCCATTTCCAGGCAAATTTCTTCTCTACGGTGTCAAGATAGATCTCTTTTTCCTCAAAAAAGAATATAATATAGAAGAATACACAAACTTAATCCCCGGTACCTTTCTTGGTTGTCTAACCTGGATTATTCACGGATCGAGTTTGCCGCAGATGCGAGGCACAGGGTATGCGGCTGTGGTTCTTCACTGCAAATGCCCTGTAACGAAGCAGATGCGGTGAAA
>CAYTBG010000170.1:0-2068 GCA_964435925.1 uncultured Eubacteriales bacterium
AGGAGAGGAGAGCGAAGCCTTGATCCGAGTTGCTTTTGACTCGCTGGGGCAAAAGGAACGTGTTTTTTAACCATATAACCTGAGCCTTTCTTCAATGGTCGCGACGGCTATATCCCCAAAACCTTGGCCTTAATAATCATAAAAAATGGGGCCTGTCCCCAATTTCCTAAGATGACATTCCTATGAAACTCAGTGTTCTGCCCGCCTTGTCCTTATCTCTTCGGAATGAGGGAAGGTTCTTATGGCAATGAGTGCAGATGTCTGTGGAAAAAACATTCTTCTCCTCTACTCCTACGCTGACCATTTGAGAGAGATTTGCTCCTTTTAGATCGAAGAGATATTTTCTCCGTCGTAGAGGATGATTTCGAAAAGACCCTGTAGAAAGACCTTCTTGCTCAAAGCTATGATAGACATTCTCCCCAACTTCATAGCATTCATGTCCTATACAAGGACCCAAGGCCACAAGAAGCGATGAGGGATGACAGCCGTAAAGATCTTTCATCCTTTGGATAACCTTTTGAACCACTCTCTTAGATGTCCCTCTCCACCCGCAGTGGACAGCAGTAACCACTTTCTGGGACTCATCCACAATAAGAACTGGAAGGCAATCAGCTGTTTTTATGATGAGAAGAAGAAAAGGGAGGCCGGTGATCATGGCATCTCCTTTTAATTTCTCTTCGGGAATATTATCTATTACTTGAATAATATTGGAGTGAATTTGATCAAGGAAGACGAGCTTAAAATCCTTCCACTCGGGTTTATTTTCGTAATCATCCTCTTTCCATTTTCTTATTCCGAAGCCATGGATAAGGTAGGGAATTTGTTCCAGTCGAGAAATCCTGCTGTATAAAGAGTCAGATTTTGCGCTCATCGGGATCAGACTCTGATAACTTTAATTATTCTAACCCAAAAAAACAACCAAATATTTAACATTCAAAAAAAATTAAAATCGGCAAAGTCTGACCTCAAATTTGTTATAATTACTTTTGAAGAACGTGCAGTCAAAAAATTTTGAACCAGCCTATCTTAAAACACACCGAGAAGGGCTGCTTCCAGAAAAAATTAAAAAGGCCTTCCGATTACTGGAGAAGTGCAGCCTTTGCCCCCGAAACTGCGGGGTGAACCGAATCAAAGGAGAAAAAAAATTCTGTGGCGCAGGGTTACTTCCTGAGGTCTCTTCCTACTCCCCCCACTTCGGAGAAGAAGGGCCGCTCGTTGGCCATCATGGCTCAGGTACGATTTTCATGACTCACTGTAACCTAAAATGCCTTTTTTGCCAGAATTACTCTATAAGTCATGGCGGGGAAGGGCGGGAGATATCCTTTGAAAGATTGGGCAGGATGATGGTTGAACTGCAAATGATGGGCTGCCACAACATCAATTTTGTCACTCCCAGCCATTATGTTCCTCAAATTCTGAAGGCCCTTCCTATAGCAGTGGAAAGGGGGCTTAAAGTTCCCCTTGTCTATAACACAGGAGGTTATGATTCCGTCGAGACTCTGAAGCTTTTGGACGGAGTCTTTGATATTTATATGCCTGATTTTAAATATGCTGATGGCAAGGTGGCTGAAGAATACTCACAAGCCTCTGACTATCCTGAGATGGCAAAGCTTGCCTTTAAGGAAATGCATCGTCAAGCAGGAGATCTCCTCCTGGATGAGAGAGGAATAGCCCTTAAAGGACTTTTAGTGAGACACCTTGTTCTTCCCCAGGGATTGGCTGGAACAAAAAAAGTAATGCATTTCCTGGCTCAGGAAATCTCGAAGAACACCTATGTTAACATCATGGACCAGTTTTATCCCTGCGGCAAAATCTCTCACAACTCTCCTCTAGGCAGAAGAATCACCCAAGGGGAGTTTAACGAGGCCGTAGAGGCGGCAAAGAATGAAGGAATAACTCGCCTGGATAAGCGGGAGAAATTACGTTTTATCTGGCGTTTCTGACTCAGACCCCTTTCTGCAAAAAGGCCTGTCCCCTTTTGCCCGCCCTAGCTTGGCGAAGGCTGTATGGTGAAAAAACCGTGAGAAAGGCTGAGCGGGCATGGTTGCTCTCCGGAGGAGAGGAGAGC
>CAYTBG010000171.1:0-1919 GCA_964435925.1 uncultured Eubacteriales bacterium
TCTCATGGATGTTTAAAAGCAGGTCTGGATGAAAATGAATGGAAAAAAGGAGTTAATATCGAGGTCTTCTCTGCTCAAGTGTTTTCAGAATGAAGAACTGAAATCAAGGAGAAAAAAGTCGAATTGCTAACTTTATATATGTGATCTATCTGTTTTTTCCTTCTTCTGCTTTACTGACTCAACTTGAAAAAATTCAAGCCGGTTATTTACTTCTCAGTGAATGCCTTTTTCTGGAGCATTTTTTTTGCATCCTTTTTATAATCATCTACCCCAACAATCCAGCGAGGATCCGACTCCATGCTCAACACGTATTCCAATTCCTCCCTCGCTTTATCCTTCTCTTTGAGGGAAAGGAGGGTGTCAGCTAAATAACAACGCGTTAAAGCATCGTCGGGACCAAGCTCTTTGGATTTCAGAAGGTGTTCGCGAGATTTCTTCTTGCTTCCCCCGGCAAAACCTGGCACCTTGAAATAGACCCGGCCCAGGACTCTGTCCGCTCCTCCGTCTTCATATCCTCGGTCTAACTCGATAACCTTGTTCATCGCTTCCTTGATTGGCTTGACAAAAGACAAACTCTTAAGCACTCCTCTCGTTTCTCCATAGACTCCATAATTGACGCCAAGCCAGTAGTGGCCATCTGGCTTTTCAGGTTCTAATTCTACTGCTTTTTTTGCGTAATAAATTCCTTGACCGAAAATAATCTTTTTTTCTTTCTTGCTCTCGGTTCTGGATCCTATGTAATAGAATATCCTGGAAAGCTTCCAAAAAACTTCGAACTTATTCTCTGCTTTACCGACGGCTTCCCTGTATTTAGACAGCGCTTCCTGCGCTGTGGCCATATCTTTCATCTCCGCATATAATTTGTCCCCTTGATCAATAAATTCCTCAGGTTCCTGGCAGAATAAGGGAATAGAAAAACTTAATAAGATAAGAAGTGAAAAAAATATTTTTGCCTTCATGTTCTTCTCCTTTTTGTGGGTATTTATAACATAAGTTTCCTGCTAAGGACAAGAACTTTAAGAGCTAATTGAAAAACCTGTCAGCCTTCTCATCCAAATGAAGCATGAAACGTTCTATTTTATGACGCTCTTTCTCCAGCTCATCATCCTTGAGATCAGGGTCAACTGTAAAATGTTCCCCATACACGGCAATGATTCTGGAGAGAGGATGAAAAATCAAAAAATTATCCCAGCTTTTCAAAAATTTTTTTCTCGAGGTCGAAAATGTAAACGGAACAAGAATGGCTCCGGTCTCTTGAGCAAGTTTCAGTGCTCCAAGCTTCATCTCTCGGTTGGGTCCTCTGGGGCCATCGGGAACGATTATCAATTCTCCTCCACTCTGAAGCTCTCTTTTCATCTTATTCCATACTCTTATGAGAGCATGTGAGCTTGATCCTCTTAAGATTCGATATCCCCACCCGGACATAATCCGCGTAGCGATCTCGCCATCTTTGCTGGGGCTTATAAGCGGCATGATTCCTCTTCTGCGAAAAAAAAAGGGGACAATAAAAATCCGCCCGTGCCAAACTAGAAAAATAACAGGCTTTCCTTGCTCTCTTATTTCTTGGTAATTTTCTACTCCCAGGACTTTCATCCTGGCTGATTTGGCCCATAACCATAAAACCAGCTTCCCCAAAACTCCAACCATTCTCCATCGAAACTCACTGAAAAAAGACATCGACATAAATAATATAAAAAACTCAGTGAACAGTAAACAACAAAACACAAAATGTAGGGGCTTGATTTATCAAGCCCGCACAAGAGGAGAAAAAGGGGACAGGCTACTTTTTCTGATGTTGGAATCAGGCCTTATCTTAAGGAATGCTATAAGGACGAGATTGCGGGAAAATATCTTTTCCCGATGGCAAGGTCTGATCCCAAAGACTGTCCTCTATCTTACAGAAAAAGTAGCCTGTCCCC
>CAYTBG010000172.1:0-1877 GCA_964435925.1 uncultured Eubacteriales bacterium
CCTAGCTTGGCGAAGGCTGTATGGTGAAAAAACCGTGAGAAAGGCTGAGCGGGCACGGTTTCTCTCCGAAGGAGAGGAGAGCGAAGCCTTGATCCGAGTTGCTTTTGACTCGCTGGGGCAAAAGCAACGTGTTTTTTAACCATATTGCCTGAGCCTTTCTTCAATGGTCGCTGCGGACATTTCCCAAAACCTATGCCTTAGCAATGAGTTATAATGGATATGGAGATGCTTCTAGTGGGAAATGCTTCTCTATGGATAAAAAAATTTTCTTAATAAGGTGGAATTATGTTTTGTGTCCTAAAGGGAATCTTTAAAACTTTTGCTCGGATTGAACTTTATTCTCTTTTTTTTGGGTATGTTGATAACAGCTCCGGTTTTCGGATTTCTTCCTTTCCGTGCTTTTCTCGTTTTAACTTCGAAACTTCCAAACCCTGAAAAGGTCACTCTTTTCCCCTTTTTCAAAGAAACCTTGATTCCCTCTATCATGGAATTAAAAGCCTTTTCCGCTTGAAGAAAAGTTGTCCCCGCATCCTTAGCCATTTTCATCGCTATTTCTTTCTTGTTCAAGGTGAACCTCCTTAGCTATTTTGCCGTTTAGAAGCTTGTATTATGTTATGAATAAGAAGGATTGATGTCAAGCAAAATTGGAAAAATGGGTATTTATATAAGCATTTCACTTTCCGCTATAAGAAGGAAAATCGTTGATCAGACTGGGTGTTTCGAAAACACGCGGGATTTCCCCAGCGAGGAAATCCCGCTCGGATACAGGCTTCGCTCTCCTCTCCTGTCGTCGAGGAACCATGCGCGCTCAGCCTTGCTCACGGTTTTCTCAATCACCCGTCCTGATCTCTTCTATAACGCTGATTAGGAGATGCTTACGGATTTATACTTATGTTGACAGTTCTAAGGGATATAAATATAATAGGTCAAAGCCTTGAAAAGACGAAATTTGCCAAAAGGAGCAATGATGAGAAACCTCAGTCATAAAACATCCGCGAAAATCTTTTTTTCTTTGGTGATGATTTTTCTCCTCTTTTGTCTGGGAGAGGAAGTCCAGTCAAGTTCTTTAGATAGAGGAGAGAGCCAAGAGCAGGAAGTAAAGAAGGCGAGATTATACAAGGATATTTTTCCTCTGATCTCTGAATCTGACCTCTATTGTTCTTTTTTTGTTTTGAAAAAAAAGGGTGAGCTGGACCTAAAAATCGTTAGTGCTGAAAGAACAGAGGAGAGATTGTTCCTGAGGGGGGGCGATACTTTTTATCTTAACAAAGGGAAGAAGGACGGCCTTGAGAATGGTCAGATTTTTTTGATACTGGAGATCGGACAGAAAATCAAAAACTACGGTTATATTACTTTTATGAGGGGAAGAGCAAAGATTACTGATGCAACTCAGAGCCGAGCCACAGCCACACTGGATAAAGCATGCGCTCCGGTTATGGTAGGATATTCCCTCATTCCTTTTGAAGAAAAGGGAGGTTTGCTGGGTAAAGACCTCGGCTACGATATTGTTTCCCGTGAAACAGGAGAATCAAAAGGAAAGATTATCTATTCACACGACGAACATAACCTGATCGGAAGCGGAGACTGGGCACTTGTTGATCTTGGGGAAGAAGATGGCATCCAATTCGGACAGCAATTGGTAGTATACACAAGATCGAAAAAAAAGGGCGCTCTTGTTAAGATGATTGGCAATTTAATCGTCATCAATGTCCAGAAGAAGACATCCACAGTAAAGGTTCTCTCTTGCAATAATCCTCTGAAAATTGGTGATCTAGTTCAAACACATTTTAAGTAATTCAGTAACTCAGCTTGCACCTAGATATAGAAGCGGGCGTAGTTCAGTGGTAGAACGTCTGCTTGCCAAGCAGAAGGTCGTG